>CAZGUM010000028.1:0-32150 GCA_964529085.1 uncultured Methylomonas sp.
CCGCATATCAACCCGGACAAACCGCTGACGGCGGAAGATTATTGGGCGCTCCGCGAGCGGGTGTTGGCTAAGCTGGAACGGATGGGCTTGACTGATCTGCGCAAGCACATCGTCACCGAGGAATATTGGACGCCGTTGGATATACAGACCAAATATTATTCTAACCTGGGTTCGATTTACGGCGTGGTCGCGGATCGTTGGAAAAACCTGGGCTTTAAGGCGCCGCAACGCAGTCATCAGTTGTCGAATTTGTATTTTGTTGGCGGGAGCGTCAATCCGGGTGGCGGCATGCCCATGGTGACTTTGTCCGGGCAATTGGTGCGGGATAAGATTTTGGCGGATTTGCGGTAGGCGCAAGCGAGTGTTTGGTCAGGGAACGCGTTTTTGCCGGCAAACTTTGGCATAGCCGGTGTTGTCGACTTATTTGCAGTATTAAGCTTATAGACGCCAGATGGTTATGATGCTTTTTTTTCGGAATATTCCCGCGCCGACCCGGCCGAACGAGTTGTACGCTTTTGTGGCTTTAGCGGTTAGCGAAGACTCAAAGGAACAGGCCAAACAGGTGATAAAAGCTGACGTGATGGTGATTCGGGATAAACGAACCAATCAGTTGGAGCATCACGGCTTGGTCTCGGTGGATTCCGAAGAAACCGGCATCCGCGCAATCAAAAATCTGAACGGCCTGTTGCTCGATGGCTGCGAGATATTGGTCAGATGTTACAAGCAGCGCGACTTTAATAACGATAGGCGCCGCAACGGCTTGCCGGTGCCGCGGGAGTTTGTCGAAAAACGCATTCAGGATCGGCGGCGCGGAAATCGCATCGAAATTTACATCGATTTTTCCAACGTTTTCTACCAAATAGATCTTTAGCCGGCCCCAAACGCTATCCCGGACGCTAAAGCCAGACGCGCACCCGATTGCGGCCGTGTTCCTTGGCGGCGTAAAGGGCTTTGTCGGCCTTGGTCAAGACGCAGTCCGCCGTGCCGCTATCGGCATGCATAGAGGCAATGCCGATACTGACGGTGACGGAAATCGTCCGATCGTTGAAAGTCAGGGGTGTCTCCGCCAGTTGGTCGCGCAAGCGCTCGGCAAATACCATGGCCGGTTCGGCACTGGTATCCGGCATGAAAATCGCGAACTCTTCCCCGCCGATGCGGCCCACCACGTCGATCTTGCGCAATTCCGCGCGAATAATGCCGGCAAAGTGTTGCAACATTGCGTCACCGGTTGGGTGACCGTAACTGTCGTTAATCTGCTTGAAATGATCCAGATCCAGCATCAATACCGCTACCCGATGATTATTGCGCCGCACTCTGGCGAATTCGTCCTCCAGACGAGTCATGAAGTGGCGGCGATTTAAAAACCCGGTCAAACCGTCGGTTGTCGCAAGTTCCCAGAGTTCCGATTGTATTCGCTTACGCTCGCTGACATCCTGCTTGATACCGACGAAATGGCGGATGCAACCTTGTCGATCCTTGACCGGCGTAATCACCAGCTCTTCGTCGTAGAGTTCGCCATCTTTGCGCCGGTTGACGATTTCGCCGCGCCAAGTATTGCCGGATAGTATGGTATCCCAGAGGTTTTGATAAAACGCCGAGTCTTGGATGCCGGATTTGACCAATTCGTTGGGTCGCATACCAATTGCTTCCTCGCGGTTAAAACCGGTTAACGACTCGAAGGCTTTATTTGCCCATTCGATATTGGCATGGATGTCGGTTATCACGATGCCGTGTTCAACCGTTTCCAGGGCTGACACCAATAAGTGATCGCGCAACTCCGATGCCTTGCGTAAGCTTATGTCCTGATGGATACCGACTGCGCGGACCGGCTGATCCAGGTGATCGCGTTCCAGTACCCTGCCGCTGTTATGGACCCAAATCCAGTGGCCGAGCTTGTGCAACAAGCGGTGTTCCGCGGCATAAAAATCGGTTTCGCCGCGAAAATGCGGCTCCAGCGAAGCCTTGATTGCCGGCCAATCGTCGGGATGCACCAGACGCTCCCAGCTCTGAATCACCGGCTTCAACTCGTCCAGCGTATAACCCAGCATACCGGCCCACAACTCGTTGAATATGACTTTACCGCTGGGAATATGCCAATCCCACAAGCCCAACTTGGCGTTATCCAAGGCCATGCTCATGCGTTGTTCCGATTCGTAAAGCCGTTTTTCCAGGCTGACCCTGCTTAGCGCATAACGAATCGCCCGGACCAGGCTGTTGGTGGCGATTTCGGTCTTGACCAAATAATCCTGGGCGCCGCAATCCAGCGCTGTCAGCGCAAATTCGTTATCGTCATGGCCGGTTAAGACGATAATGGGCAGTGATTTGGTGACGGCTTTACGGATGCTTAACAGGGTATCCAGGCCGTGCGAATCGGGTAGACTTAAATCCACCAGTACCACGTCGATGTTTTGTTGGGCCAGGGCTTTTTTGCCGTCAGCTAGATTTTCGCGCCAAATCAGTTCGAAACGTAGGTTTTGCGAGGCCCGCAAATATTGCCGAACCAAACTGGCGTCGCCGGGTTCGTCTTCGATCAATAACACGCAGCAGTTTGTCTCTTCAGTCATATTGCCTGCCTACCCGGCAAGCGTACCGCCTTGAACCAGTAAGCGCCGATTTGCCGAACCACCTCGATAAACTGTTCGACGTCCACCGGTTTGGTGATGTAACTGTTGGCTCCCAGCCGATAGCTAACGACTACATCGCGTTCGATATCCGAAGTGGTGAGTATGATTACCGGTATGCTGGCCAAATCCGGTTCCGACTTGATTTTAGCCAGAAACTCTCGGCCGTTCATCCGCGGCATGTTTAGATCCAGCAGGATTAAATCGGGACGCGGCACGGCCGCGTATCTATCGCCCTCATGCCGCAAGTACGCCATCGCTTCCGCGCCATCGCAGACATGATGCAGCGCACATTGCAGCCGATTTTCCTTGAAACTCATTCTCAGCAGATGCGCGTCCGCCGGTTCGTCTTCGATCAGCAGCACCTCGAATAATGGAACAATATTAGCGGTCATACTGAATTACTCTCGATATTGGGAAGCTCGAACACCAAAGTAGTACCATTCAAATCGCTGCTTTCAATCCAGATATTACCTCGACAGCTGGCGACGATACGGCGGGCAATCGATAGACCGATACCGGTGCCGGCTTCGGTGCCGGCATGATTCAGACGCTCGAAAATTTCGAACACGCGTTGCCGATATTCGGCGCTAATTCCCGCGCCGTTATCGCGCACATGGTAACGGCTTACATTTTGCTGTGCCATGCCGTCGATTTCAATGCGTATGGGCTGTTGTGGTTCGGCGGGGTGGGCATGCAGCAGCGCATTCTCCAAAAACAGGCTGAACAATTCGATCAGGCGCGGCAGGTCGATATAGGCATTGGGCAGTTGGCCGACACTGATGATTGCCCCGCTTGCGGCAATTTTATCTGCAAAATGTTGTAAAACCGATTCGACGGCTGTATTGGCATCGACAATACTGATTTTGTCGCGGGCTTGATCGGCCGCGATATAACGCTGAATATCGCGTACCAGACTGTGCAAACGCTGTGCATCCTGTTCCAGGTAGGAAAGGCTGGCAGCAATATCGGCGTTATTCGATATGTCGGGATACGCGCTTAGGGCGGTGCGCAGGCGTTGGGTAAAACTGCCGAAGCGGCGGGTGGGTTCCATTAGATGGTGGGCGGAAATTTCCGCGAAACGGCTCAGATCGGCGTTACTGTGCTCCAGGTCGATCTGGGTTTGCCGGCGCTCGGTAATGTCGGTACATGAGCCGATATACCCGACAAATTCGCCGCAGTCGTCGTAGCGGGGAATCCCGGTATCCAGCAACCAGCGGTATTCGCCGTCGTGGCGCTTCAGGCGGTATTCCATACTAAATGCAAGTTGCCGTTGGAAATGGTATTGATAGTTTTCTTGAAAAACATCGAGATTGTCCGGGTGGATGCCATTGATCCAACCACTGCCCAGTTCGTGCTCTATCGTTTGTCCGGTAAAGTCCAGCCAAACTTTATTGAACCAGCAATAGCGCCGATGTTTGTCTGTCAGCCAAATCATCACCGGCGCCGAGTCGGCCATCGCGCGGAAGCGATTCTCGCTTTCACGTAACTCGGTGGTCATGGCTTCTGCCAAGGCTTGCGCGCGGCCGCGGCCGTTGACCAGTTGCCAGGTCAGCAAGCCGAGCAATAGGCTCAGACTGAGGCCGCTACCGGCAATCAGCAAGGGTTTGCTTGGATCCAGCCGGGTTTGAAAATGCGGTTCGGCATGAATCAACAGGGTCCAGGGTCGATTGGCTAGCGCGATTTGTTGCGTCGAACTTAATAGCGGGTGAGTGTTCCGCGTATTCGCCGAACCGTACATGCGGTTTTCTTCATTAATTTGTGTGCCGTCGAAAATTTCCAGTCGCAAGTCGTTCTCAAGTTCGCCGCCAATGCCGGTCATCAGGTCTTTGGTGCGGAACGGAGCATATACCCAGCCCAGTAGATTGGCGCGGCGTTGCTCCGGTGTGTCTAGTGCCGACTGTTTCTTATACACCGGCAGATACATTAAAAAACCGGCCTGTATGTCTTGCTCGGTTTCCTGTAACAGCTTTACTTTTCCGGAAACACTCAGGCGGTTGTTATCGCGGGCATAGCTCAATGCGAGGTTGCGGGTGGGTTCTGAGTACATGTCGTAACTGAAGGCACGCAGATTGCGGCCGCTAAACGGTTCCAAATAAATAATCGAGGTGTAGAAATCTCGTTCGCCGGCGGGATGGATGTCGTAATCGGCGAAGCCTTGCCTGCGCATTTCGGCGACATGCCGGACCTTCTCGGCTTTAGGAATCCACAGGGAAAAGCCCACGCCCTGAATACCGGGAAAACGTTGATCGAGGTTCAGTGCCGATACATATGCCCGATATTCGTCTCGTTTAACCAGTCCCGAAGCAGCGAACAAGCCGCGCGCACCATACAACATTTGTTCGTAAGTTTGTAGCCGTTGTTCGATGCTCGTGACCAATTGTCTGACCCGAAATTCGAAGTAAAGCTGGCGCTCGTGCTCCAGATCCTGTTCGGCAAAGCGCCAGGCTTGATAGCTGGCGATCATGGTTACGGTCAACACCGCGGCAGTCAGCCAATGGCTGTAATAACCGGGTTTTTTCCGGACGTCGGGCTTGGCGGGCCGACGGCCGGCGAGTGCGGCTTTCGTGTCGTTCATGTCGGTTCGCTATCCGGCGCATTTGATCGAGCTTGAGGGATTTCAAAGATAAAACAGGCGCCTTTACCTTCGCCGGCAGACTCCACCCAGATTCTGCCATTGTGATGCTCGACTATGCGGCGACATAAGGCCAAGCCCATGCCGGTACCCTCAAAGCGGCTGCGCGGATGCAGGCGGCTGAAAAATTGAAACAGGCGGTCGAACTGTTCCGGGGCGATGCCGATACCGTTGTCGCGCAAGCTAAGACGCCATATGTCGTTGCCGGTTTGAGACTGGATCTCAATTTCGGGGGCGATGTCGGTTTGACGATAGTGCAGGGCGTTTACCAATAAGTTTTGCAGCAAGCGGCTCAGTTCGTCGCGGCTGGCGTAAACCGTCGGCCAGTTGCCCCGGCAACTAATACGGGCTTGGCATTGATCGGCTAGTGGCTCGACAAACTGCAAGGCTTCGTCTCGAATCTCGGCGCTGGCAATCCAGGTTTTTTGCTCGGTTTTTCGTCCGACGCGGGAATAATCCAATAGCGAAATTATCATCGCATCCATGCGTTTGGCGCCTTCCAGCGCAAAATTTAGATTTAGCTGTTGGTCTTCGTCCAGCGAGCCTTTCAATTGGCGGGCTAAAAACTGTAAATGGCCGGTCACCATTCGCAAGGGTTGGCGCATATCGTGGGAGACGCTGTAGGCAAACTGTTCCAGATCGACGTTGGAGCGCAGCAGCGCGTCGTGGCTTTGCTGTAAGTCATGCTCGATCTGTTTTAGTTTGTCGATATCGACGTGGGTACCCAACATACGTTGCGGTCTGCCGTCCGCGGTTTTGGTCACAACCATGCCTTTGGCCAGTATCCATTTATAATGACCGTCCTTGCAGCGCATGCGAAACTCGACCCAATACAGTGTTTCCTTGCCTTCGAAATAATTATCGAGGGTGGCGAGAACGCGCGCTTTGTCGTTCGGGTGCAGCGCATCCCGCCAAGCTTCGAAGGTATTGGCGAATTCTTCCGGCTGGTAACCTATCATCGATTTCCAGCGCGGTGAAAAAAATACCGTCCCGTTGGCGATATCCCAATCCCATACGCCCTCGTCGGCGCCTTCCAACGCGAATTTCCAGCGATATTCGCTATCCTGAAGCCGGATATTCTGCTCGCTGGCCATTTGCCGCTCTGTCGCCAAATAGCGATTCGTCCAGAACAACGTCAAACTGAGCAAAACCACCAAGAACACGCCGGCGCTTAGCGCCAGTGCCGGTGTGGGATAACGTTGCCAAATGTCCGTCAGCGTGAATTGCGGAATCGTGTTAAAGGGCGTGACGCGGAGCGTGCGCAACAGTTGTTCCACCGAATTGTAATCGGCGGGTATGGTGAAGCCGTCAATCCCCTGAATACGACCGGGGCCCATCAGCAACAAAGTACCGGCGACTTTTTTGGCCAACTCACGGTCTGCGGTCGGCATGGCTAAGAACGGCCACTCGGGATATAGCCGCGTCGATAACAGTTTAAACTCAGCGGATGCTTGCGCATTCAGGATTTTGATTTGCCGTAGATCGAGCTTGCCGCTTTGAGCCAAGGCCTCCAGAACCCCGCTACGAACGAAACCGATATCGGCTTGTCCGGACAACACTTGTTCCAGCACCGCATCGTGCGGCATGCCGGTAAACACTAATTCCGCCGCCTTGGTAATGTCGATGCCGGCTTGCGCGGCCTCATAGGCTTGCATCTGAAAGCCGCCCAGTGAGTTTTGGCTTGTCACGGCGATTTTTTTGCCGCGCAGATCGCCGAGCGCGTTTAGATCGCCGCGTCCGGCGAGCACGAAGATCACGCCGCCGAAGGTGTCCTGGGAACGGTCGTTCTCGTGTCTGATCAAGGTGGCTAACGGTGCCGAAAAACCATGTTGATAGCTGATGTGGAGGTAGTGTCCGGGATTGGTCAGCACAAAGTCCAACTTTTTACTGTCCGCACTCGCTTCGATTTCGCTGTAGTCCAATGCTTCTACGATGAACTCGCGCTCGGGGATGGCTTGGTGTAATACGTCGGCCAGCGCCTGCCATTGCGCCAGGATTTGCGCTTTGGGCCGATAGGCCAATACGCCGATGTGCACTGGCGGTTCCGCCCAAGTCCCGAAACTGGCGCTTAGCAAACAGCCGAACAACAGTATCTTGCCGAGTAGAGCGGACAAGTTGTTGCTTTTTATGGTTACCTTTTCACGACTCATCGGCATAAAAATACAATGCTGGTTTTTTAAGGTAAATTCCGGTCGTTTGGCATTTTTTAGTGTCCCAAACAATCCTTAATACTTAAGCGGCTTGCTTTGCGAGCCGGCCAGAATGCGGCGGACCAAGCCAGTATTAAAATAATACCCAGCCAGTAAACAGGCGCCCGGTCGTCGAAGCTAAAATCCAAGCGCATGCCCAGCATGGTTTGGCCCAGTTGTCGGGCCAAGGGCTCGGCTGCCAGATAGGCCAGCGGGATGCTCAGCAGCCAGGCGACGATACCATGGAGTAGGCCTTCCAATAAAAACATGCCGAATACTGCTTTGGAAGGGGCGCCGATGGCCCGCAAAACGCCTATTTCCCGTGTGCGTTGCAATACGCTAATCGCCAAGGTGCCGGATAGGCCGATGCCGCCGACAGCGGCTATCATGCAAGCCAGCCCCAACAGCGTATTCAGCACCGGTTTGAACTGATTGCGGGCGAACTGGCGCTGTTCCAGTTTGCCCTGCGTGCTGTAAACGTCCAGTTTGAGTCCCTGGTCTTGAAAGCGTTGTCTGAGTTGGCGCAGATAAAGCAGTTCCTGATTCAGGTCGGCTATTGGTGCGTCTAGCAGTGCGAACGAGGCCAGATTCCGGCTATTGGTTAGGTCTTGTAAAGTTGCCAGCGGCGCGTAAACCGGTTCGATTGCATAACTGCCGCCAGCCAGCCAACGATAAATGCCGATCACTTGCCATTGTTCGCGGCTGGCACCCAGTTCGACGTTCAGCATATCGCCGGCTTGAATTTGGTTCAGCGCGGCGGTGTCTGCGCTCAGCACCAATACGCGTTGCCCGGCGTCGGCTGCTTGCAGCCAGCGCCCGGATTCGATCAAGGGTTGATACAGGGTCGAGTCCGCCGGCAGCGCCAGCATTTGCAGGCCCAGACTGCCTTTTTGCCTAAGAGCTTTGCCGTGCTGGTTTATCTGCAGCGTGAATCTTTGCCAGACTTCCAGTTTCTCCGTGCCGGCAACCGACGCGGCGAGGTCACGCACTCTTTGGGCGGGCTGGTCGCTAACGAAGCCCAGGCGTGCATCATAACTGCTGCGGGCCATTTCCCGGTCCAGCGTTAAATTCAGCGAGGTGATCAGGCTCATCAACACTAAAAACATCACGCCGGCTATGATCAACACGCTTTGCGTCAATAATAGCCGGCCTTTACGGCGGAATAGGTTGCCCAACGCGGCGGCGGATAAGGTCGGCAGAAACCGCGCACCGAATTTTTCTATAAACAAATCGAAACGGTTGTAGCCAAAATCGGCACCGACGCCGTAACTGGCGATCGCCGCGCGTACCGTCATCGCGGCGCCGCGCAAAATCGGATTTAAGGCTGCCAATAATGGCATCAGCAAGCCGCCTAGCAACATATATTCGGCGGCGGGCAGCGAGAGGGTAAACGTACCGCAATCGATATTGAACAAAGCCAACAGCCGACAGGAACTGAAATGCGCCGCCATCAGGCCCGGCGGAATCGCTATCGCGGTCGCTATCACGGCCAACACCAGAATTTCCGTCAGATAGAGTTTGGCGATGGCTGAAGTGGAACCGCCCAGGGCTTTCATCACGCCGATCTGGTCGGTTTGTTGTGCGATATGCGCCGACACGGTGTTTAAAATCAGTACGCTGGAGAGCGCCAATGAAACCAGCGCCATGATTTGCAATATGTCATTGATTCCTGCCAAAAACGGCCGGCCCCAATGTCTTTCCGGATCTTGCAGCAGGGTGACGTTGACCCCGATATGCCGTTGCGCGAGTAGTGTGCGTATTTCGCCGGCGACAGCACGGGCTTGATCGATGTCGTACGGCGCGGCGATACGCACCAGCAACTGCCGAAAGCTGTGGGGCGTGACGCCAAACTGCGCGGTGTTATCGGAATTGGCGAAAAAATGCACTTGGCCGCCGAATTTAGGCGGCTTGACGAACGGGTGGCGGACTATGCCGCCTATGTTCAAAGTTTGCGAGCCTTCCGCGGTTTCGAATTCGATTGACTCGCCTATCGTTAAGCCGCTGGATTGCGCGGAGAGGTTTTCGATGGTGATGTCATCTTTGACTGGCCAGGTGCCGGACTGTAGTGTGGTTTTATCATAGCGTTGCAAGTTGTAATCCGGCCGAATGATCAGCGTACCCAACGTCCATTCGCTGGTGCCGGGCCGGCGGAAATTTAGCGTTACCGGCGTCATGGTATCGACGTCGGCTACGCCCGGGATGGCTTTGACCTGTTCCAGCAAGCTTAAATCGGCGTCGCCGCGCAAAATCAGGTTGATGTGCGAGGGTTGTGATTGGTGGTGAGCAGCATCCATTTTACTCAGCAGCAGATCGATCATACCGAACAGGGTGCCGACGCAGCAGACACCGATGGCGATACTGGCGATAGCCAGCAGCGTGCGGCTTTTGCTAAAGCACAGATCGGCCAGGACTTTATGCCGGAGCGTATTCAAAACGTATCCGCCGGGCTGGTGTCGGTATGAATCCGCCCGCAACGGATTTCCAGCTTGCGGCTGGCGGCGTCGGCCAGCATTTCGTTGTGCGTCACCATCATCAGGGTTTTGCCTTGATCGCGTAAATGGGCGAACAAGTCAAAGACCGAGTCGGCGGTGGCGGAGTCCAGATTACCGGTCGGTTCGTCGGCGACAATCAGCGGCGGGTCGTTTGCTAGGGCGCGGGCAATCGCCGCCCGTTGCTGCTGGCCGCCGGAAACCTGGCTGGGCAAGCGTTCCGCCGCATCAGCCAGGCCGACCAGTTCCAGCAAATGCATGGCCCGTTCCCGGCGCTGGTTTTTGCTTAATAAGCCGAGAAAGTCCATCGGTAGTACGGTGTTTTGCAGCAGGCTTAAGGCCGGGAGTAACTGGAAAAACTGGAACACGATGCCGACATTGGCGCCGCGCCATTGCGTTAATTTTTCGTTGCTTAAATTTTGTAAAGCAGTCCCGTTGACGCATATCTTGCCCCGGCTGGGATGGTCGATACCGGTCAGCAGGTTGAGTAAGGTGGATTTGCCGTTGCCGGAAGGGCCGACGATGGCGACAAATTCGCCGGGATAGACGTCCAGATTGATGTCGTGCAATACGGTTTGCAGCGTACCGGCCTGCGGGTAATCCTTGTAGACCTGTTTCAATTCGATGATCTTTTTCATAACGGCCGGCAAATTGCGGTATGTTACACGAGGCGCGGGGCAGCGTGGCATGCCCGTCATCTTACCAACACTTCGCCGGAGGGCGATCAATGACTTCGGTACGTATTTTGTGGCTAGTGCTTTGCTTGATATGGGTAGCCGCCGAAATCAAACTGGCCAGGCGGTCTATAGTCGTGGCTGATCAAATCTTGTTTACGGAACGAAATTCGCAGCGGCGGTTATGGCTGACTGTCTTGAGCGGTTTAGGTATGGCCTTGCTGTTTAAGAATTTGACTTGGGCGCCGATCCCGTTGGCTTACTTGCCTAGACAGGTGTTGGCGATGCTGTTGTTTACCGCCGGGCTTTATCTGCGCTATGTGGCGGTGGCGAAATTGGGCAGATTCTTCACCACCGATGTGGCGATCCAACGGGAACACAGCTTGATTACGGAAGGGCCTTACCGCTGGTTACGGCATCCTGCCTATACCGGCTTGCTGATTGCGCTGTTCGCGGCTGGCTTGGCAATGGGCGACTTCATTGCATTGGTGTTTTTACTCGCCCCGACATTTTGGGCGTTTAAACTGCGGGTCGAGATTGAAGAACGGATGCTTTTAAATGAATTCGGCGCTGTGTATACAGATTTTTGTGCGTCTACCTGGCGGCTGCTGCCTTGGGTATATTGAAAGGGGGCGATAGTAACCGCCCCAACAGAATTATTGAGTTTTATCCCGCCAGTTCATCCAAATATTTTTCCACATCCAACGCGGCCATACAGCCAGCGCCAGCCGAGGTGATGGCTTGTTTGTAATGCGAGTCCATCACGTCGCCGGCCGCAAAGACGCCGGGCACGCTGGTGGCGGTAGCGTTGCCGTGAATTCCGCTATTCACGACAATGTAGCCATGCTCCATTTTCAATTGGCCGGTAAAAATATCGGTATTGGGCGTGTGGCCGATGGCGATGAACACACCGTGCACATCCAAGTCTTTAGTCGAACCGTCCTGGCTGTTCTTGATGCGTAGACCGGTCACGCCCATCTCATCGCCCAGCACTTCGTCCAGCTGATGGTTCCATTCGATGCGAACATTGCCCGATTTGGATTTTTCGATCAGTTTGTCGGACAAGATTTTTTCGGAGCGGAATTTGTCGCGTCTATGCACCACGATCACCTCGGATGCAATGTTGGATAAATACAGCGCTTCCTCGACTGCGGTATTACCGCCGCCGATCACCGCCACCGGTTTATTGCGGTAGAAGAAACCGTCGCAGGTCGCGCAAGCGGAAACGCCGCGGCCCTTGAAAGCTTCTTCGGAAGGCAGGCCCAGATATTTAGCCGAAGCACCGGTGGCGATAATCAAGGCGTCGCAGGTGTACACGCCGCTATCGCCGGTGAGGGTAAACGGTTTTTGCGACAGATCGGCCGTGTGAATGTGGTCGAAAATGATTTCAGTATTGAAGCGCTCGGCGTGTAGACGCATCCGTTCCATCAAGTCCGGGCCTTGCAGGCCTTCCACGTCGCCGGGCCAATTGTCCACTTCGGTGGTGGTCGTTAATTGTCCGCCTTGTTGCATGCCGGTGATCATTACCGGATTTAGGTTGGCGCGTGCGGCGTAAACAGCTGCGGTGTAACCGGCCGGGCCGGAACCTAGGATCAAAAGTTTGCAATGTTTTGCGGCAGCCATTATGTCGAGTCTCCATGCGGGTTAGGGTGGCAAAATTATAAGGGCATTCCCTCCGGGATAAAACCGATTTACCAACTGGTTTTTAATGGCGTGGCCGGTAAAGCTAATGTTAAATCGATTTACATCATCTATAATCATGTTTTGTTATGCTTTTATTGTGAGCCGACAACCATGGTTGCTGTTGTGGAAGAGAGAGCTGCGCGAGGCTATCGCGAAATCGCATTACTGGGGCTTTCGAGTTGTGCGCTATTTTTTTTAATTGCCTTAGTGACATTCAATTCCAACGACCCGGGCTGGAGTCATAGCACTTCCTATCAATCGATCAGCAATGCCTGCGGTTTGTTCGGCGCCTGGTTGGCGGATTTTGTGCTGAGCTTTCTGGGGTTGATGGCTTATCTGATTCCGATCATGATTTTCTGGTACGGCTACATGCTGTATCGCGGCGGCAGTCAACAGCAAGGCGGGCAGTGGTTGATGCTGGCGCGCTCCACCGGTTTTATCGCCACGATGATTTCCGGTTCGGCCATTTTGTTTTTACATTTGCATTTTCTCAGAACCAAAATGGATTTACCCGAGAGTCCGGGCGGCATCCTAGGGCGGGAGATCGGCGACGCCTTGGTGCATCTGTTAGGTAACTCCGGCTCCACGCTGTTGTTGCTAGCTATATTTATGACCGGCGTGACCTTGTTTACCGGTTTGTCTTGGTTAATGGTGATGACCTTGATCGGCAAAACCGCGATGGCGGCCTGTTCGGTGGTCGGTAGGCAAGCAGTAACAGTGCCCGAACGCTACCGTACCGAAAAGCCCTCCCGCCCGGAGTCTGTTAAAGAAGCCAAAAAGTCGCGCACCCAGCCGGAAGCTAAAACCGAAGAACGAGGCAAAAAACCGCAGATTCAAGTATTGGAAACTGCTCAACTCACGCCAACGGCTGAGATACGGCCGCTACGCAGGAAAGACAGTAAACCTTTGGATAATTTGGACGCCAGCGCTTACCTGAACGCGTTGCCGCCGCTGTCGTTGTTGGATAAACGCGACATCAAAGTCAAGCGCTATTCCAAAACCGAGCTGGAAGAAATTTCCCGCCAAGTCGAAGACGTGTTGCAGGATTACGGTATCGCCGCCGAAGTGGAGGCGGTATTGCCGGGACCGGTGATTACCCGTTTTGAGTTGCGCTTGGCGGCCGGCGTCAAAGTCAGCCGTATCAGTAGTCTGGCCAAGGATTTGGCGCGCGGCCTGTCGGTTACCAGCGTCCGCATTGTCGAAATCATCGAAGGCAAGTCGGTGATCGGCCTGGAGATCCCGAATCAAGAGCGGGAAATGGTTTCGCTACGCGATTTGCTAGTGTCCGATGAATTCGAGCGCGCTAAATCCAAGCTCAGTATTGCGATGGGCAAGGATATTTCCGGTACTCCGGTGGTGGCCGATCTGGGCAAAATGCCGCATGCGCTGGTGGCCGGTACCACGGGTTCAGGTAAATCGGTGGCGATCAACACGATGATTCTGAGCTTGCTGTACAAATCCAAGCCGGAAGATGTGCGGATGATCATGATAGATCCGAAGATGCTGGAATTGTCGGTGTACGAAGGCATTCCGCATTTATTGACCCCCGTCGTCACCGATATGAAAGACGCGCAAAACGCCTTGCGTTGGGCTGTGGCGGAAATGGAGCGCCGCTATAAATTGATGTCCAAAGTGGGCGTACGCAATTTGGCCGGCTACAACCATGCGGTCAAGGAAGCCGAAGCCGCCGGTCAGCCGATTCGCGATCCTTTATTCCGGCCGGAAACGCCGGTGGCCCTGGACGATTATCCACTGTTGGATACTTTGCCCAGCATTGTGATTGTCATCGACGAATTGGCCGACATGATGATGGTGGTCGGTAAAAAAGTCGAAGAACTGATCGCGCGGCTGGCGCAGAAAGCCCGGGCAGCCGGCATCCATTTAGTGTTGGCGACGCAAAGACCTTCTGTGGATGTCTTGACCGGTTTAATCAAGGCTAACGTGCCGACCCGGATTTCCTTCCAGGTATCCTCGCGGATTGATTCCCGGACCATTATCGATCAAGGCGGTGCGGAAGCCTTGCTGGGTAACGGCGATATGTTGTTCCTGCCGTCCGGCACCAGCATTCCGTTGCGGGCTCACGGCGCATTTGTGGACGATCATGAAGTGCATCGCGTGGTGGAGTTCTTGAAAAAAACCGGCCCGACCAATTACTTGGATGAAATCACGCAAGAACGTACCGATAGCGGCGAGGTGGCGGGTCCGGAAGGAGAAGACAGTGAATCGGATGCGTTGTACGACGAAGCTGTCGCCTTCGTTACCGAGTCGCGTAAAGCCTCGATTTCCAGCGTGCAGCGCCGCTTCAAAATTGGCTATAACCGCGCGGCCCGGATTATCGAAGACATGGAAAATGCGGGGGTGGTCAGCATGCCGGAAACCAATGGTTCCCGCGAGGTGCTGGCGCCGCCGCCCCGTTGATCGCGATGAATCTCGCCGTTATCGGATTACTGATCGTTGCCGGAATTTCGGCGGTCGGCGGTTGGTTGTTAAGTTCCAATCAAAATCAGGAAACGCCCGTTAAAATCATGCTTTTTGTCGGATACTTCTGGCTGTTAGCTTTTTCGCAATTACTGCTGATCGCTCTGTCCTACTTTGGCTGGCAGCGTTTTACCGATTGACGGCAATGAATATGATTCCCGAGCTGATCGGCTATTTGGCCGCGACGCTGACTACTGCCTCGTTTTTACCGCAGGCGATTATGACTTTCAAGACCAGGGATACCGATTCTTTATCGCTAGGCATGTACGGCATGTTTACGCTGGGTGTGTTGTTGTGGTTGATTTATGGCATTTATCTGGCGAATTTGGCTATCATAGTGGCCAATGCCGTAACCTTTTTACTGGCGGCGGCCATTCTTACCGTCAAGATTCGCAATTTATTGCGCAAATGAAAATGCCGAGTCAGCCGCAATGTCTTCAAGTGCTTCCAGCAATATCGAAATAATAGCAGATAGTTCCGCCGCCAACGACAGCAGTGCTTTCATTGAGAAAATTCGGCCGAATACCGGAATTTCCGAGCCGGTTTATAAGCAGCTGCAACGGCGTATCATCAATATGATTCAATCCGGGGAGCTGGGCGACGGTTTTAGTTTGCCGTCCGAGCGGGCTTTGGCCGAGGCGCTGGATCTCAGTCGCACGACAGTGCGGCGCTGCTATGAAGAACTGCGGGCGCAGGATCATATCGCTACCCATGGCCGATCCGGTGTTACGGTTAAGGCGCCGCCGTCGCGGATTAATCCCGAGATGGGTAAACTGAAAGGCTTTACCGAGGAAATGCGTGAGCTGGGCGTCACGCCATCAACGCGGATTCTCGAACAACGGATTGTTGCGGATCGCACCATCGCCTCCATTTTTAATCGTCCGGCGTCTACGCGATTTTTGCGTTTGGTGCGGGTACGTTTGGGAGACGGTATGCCGTTGTCCCGGGAAGTGGCTTGGTACGATCTTGTCGTAGCACCGGCCTTGGCCGAATGGGACGGCGACGGTTCGGCCTATCAATATCTGGAAAAAAATTGTGAGTTGGGCTTGGTGCACGCTGAACAAACCATTGAAGCGGTGCTCAGTGATGAAACCGAAGCGGCGGTCTTCGGTTTCGAGCAGCCGGGACCGTGTTTGTTATTGAAGCGCAAGACTTACGCCGACAACGGCTTGATTGTGGAATACGTGGAGGGTACGTTTCGTGGCGACGCTTATACCTACCGGGTTAACCTTAAGATCAGACCAAGTTAAATCGCTTTTGGTATTGGATTGGTTTCGATAAAACGGTCGATTTCTATTTTGGTCGGCAAGCTTCTCAGTACGCCGTGATGCGCCGCAACCCAGGCGCCGCAAGCGCAAGCCTTGCGCAGGGCTTCCGGCACGCTCAGTTGTTGCAAGAGAGCGCTAGCTAGACCAGCACTGAAGGCGTCGCCTGCACCGGTTGCATCCGCGGCGACAATAGGCCATGCCGGTTGGTGGAGAATTGTGTCACCCGTTAAGGCTACGCAGCCGTGTTCCCCCAGCGTCACGACTAATAACTCTCCCGACCAGGCGATTTGTCTGGCCCATACCGATAAGCCGTTCAAGCACTGATCCCTGCGTATTTCGCTATCGCTCACGCCGAACAGTAACGCTGCTTCGGTTTCGTTTACCACCAGAATATCGGTTAACGCCAATAGCTCGGGATCGGGTCGGTGCCAAGGCGAGGGATTTAACATGGTGCGGATGCCCCCGCGCCGGCGAGCGATGTCAAATGCAGTGCGGACCGGTGATTCGGGGATCTCGAACTGGGCGTAAATCAATTCTAATCGGGGTAGGGCTGCCAACGATTTTTCGGCATGTTCGCTGTTTAGCAGTGCGTTGGCGCCGGGATAGACCGCTAAAAAATTCTCGCCATCAGGGCCGATAAAGCCGACGCCAAAACCCGATTGCGGTCCTAGTTTTAACGTCAAGCGGTTATCCAGACCTTCGTTCAGCAGTAGTTCTATCGCTTCGTCCGCGTCTTCTCCCAATGGCAATAGCATGGCTACCTCGGCGCCTAGCCGATGCGCGGCGACGCCGACATTCAAGCCTTTGCCACCGTGTTCCGTAATCAACCCCCCTGCTTGCAAGGATTCGCCGGATACCGGCAGTCGCTCGACATTTAGGCAGTGAGCGCGGATATAACTGGCTAGGACTAGGATGGGCATGCAGGCTCCAATTCTGGGAAAAATCTGTGAAATAGTACCGAATTGAAAACAATAATTTACGATTGACGCACATATTTCTATCTGGTATTTCTATGGTACCTTAATTAAATACCAAAAAATATGGAGTATTCGCCATGACTCAACAAATTCTGAACATCAATAACACCCAAATTGTCAGCGGCACGGAAAACATGACGCCTGGCGAGGGCGGTGCACATACTCGACTACTTTGGGCCAGCGTGCCGCCGTTCTCGTCGCGGCCGGATGTCTCAGTCAGCATCTATTCGGCCGAGGGTATGGCCAATGCCGGCACCACATTTGCTCCTTGGTCTATCGAGTATGTGCCGGAGGGTGCGGCCGGCGGTCGAGACTTGATCGCCATTTCGGCGGCCAATACCGAAAACGGTCTGGCGACCGATGTGGATGTTGTCTGCAGTTATCTGGCTATCGGCCCGAGCGCGTAAATCGCAAATGCTTTAGTTCGGTAGTTAAAGTCGATTGTTAACCCCCAAAACTCCGCATACCCAGGAAATATCATGAAATTCAAAACTGCTTTGCTCGCCCTGTCCGCCCTCAATCTGGCGGGTTTCAATACTGATGCCGCTGCTAGCGCGAACGCTACCGCCGAAGCTACCATTGATTGGAATAGCTTTAGAGTAACTTCGGGAACCGACGTCAATGCCGGAATCGCTTGGTACGATAAATCTTCGCGGGTGGATACGCGTATGGACACACCTTACGGCGAAGGTACCTATTCATCCGACTGGGTGACGCCGTTGACCAGCTTACAAACTGGAAGCGGGATTCGTTTGCTTACCTCGAAAGCCGATGTCGATCCTTACCTGCTGCACGCCTATTCCCAGGATATCGACCCAGCATTTGGCGATGCGGTGACTACCGAGAGCTATCGCACCGGCAGTTTCACCGGCGCTGGAACTGGGGCGACCACTTTCTCGGTCGACTACAGTATGAACATAGGCTTGGTGCCGGGCAGTGGGACCAATGATGTCGCGGCGGCTTGGGTGTTGCTGGTGGTCAACGATTTCGGCGATCCCAACCGGTCTTTATCCAGCCGTAAAGATCTATTCCTAAATGCCAATCTCGTCGGTAGCTTGCCTACCCAGGCGACGGGGACTCTATCGGTCACCTTACCGACCACGAGTATCGGTCGGATTTCCTTTAGGGTTACCACCCACGCGTATGCGAACGTCTCGGGAGTTTCTCAAGTGCCGCTGCCATCGGCCGTTTGGCTGTTCGGGTCAGCGGCGCTTATGTTGGTTGGGGCGCATCGCCGGCAAGTTATAGCGGCGACCAGCATCTGAAATGTTCGTGGTTTTCGAAAGCAGAGGTTGGCTATTTCGCTACAGCTTAAGCGCCAGAGGCCCAGGCGCCAACTATCAATTTTTAACAACATTAATCAATCGGAGGATATTTATGAATCGTTTACTCTTTTTGCTGCCGTTATGCGCGGTATTGGCTTATGTACCGGCGGCCAACGCGTACACCACTTCCTTGACCGTGATAGCCAGCGCCAATGCCGCCTACGGCGGTCAATCCTATGATGCGGATTCCAAGGCCTTGAATAACGTCGATAGCCCGTCGGTGGATTCCGTCAATGCATTTTATAAAGTACCCAATAACGGTGGGCCGGGCAGTCTCTCGGAGATTTATCGTTCGTCCGCCAGCGGTTTTGTGAGTCCAGGTGTGTTGAAAGCCAGCGCCAGTGCCAGCGCGACTCCCTACGCCGCCAATCTCGCCAGTGGTAGCAGCAAGGTGTCGTTTGCCGATAATTTCATCTTGGCGGGGCCCAGCGGCCGAAAAATCGATCTCACGTTGACTTATTTGGTGTCGGGCGCACTGTCCGGCACCGCTACCGCTAGCGGTGCCGTCCAACTAAGCACCGGTGATCGTATTTCTTTCACCGAAAACGGTTATACGCCGCGTAGTTTCAGCTGCTCGTGGATCGCATCGTGCACAGGCGTAGCGACGTTTTCGGTACCGGTGAATACCTTGATTTCGCTGGACGCCTTCCTGGAAGTGGGGGCAGGAGCCAGCAGCTATTTCAAACCTACCTTAACCGAGTCCTACGCCAATTTCGGTAGCACTGGATTGGTGTACCTCGGAATTTCCGATAGTCGTTATCAGTTACAGAGCGGTAGCGGTTTTAGCTACGCTCCCGTGCCAGTGCCTGCTGCGTTTTTGAGCTTTGCTACCGGATTGTGTGCATTTGGTTTTTCCACCTTGAGCAAGCGGATAAAAAGTTAGTTCAGCAGCTGATTCCCTTCACAAAGGCGGCAAAAGTATTCAAAAATGGAAACTTTTGCCGTTCTAGCCCCTAATCCAACAGACTGAGCGTTGCAGGCCTGCTTCTATCTCTAAGTTGCTGCTAAGTTGTTACAATGCCGATCAACTCAATCAAGCTGCTGATGCAGTGACCAGAGAAGTATTATCAATGAAAACCAGAGATAGAAGACACGGTGTAGTGTTGGTGCATACCGGCGAAGGTAAGGGCAAATCGTCCAGTGCGTTTGGCATGGTGTTCCGCGCTGCCGGTTGGGGGATGAAGGTGTGCGTAATTCAATTCATCAAAGGTCAATGGCAAACCGGGGAGCAAAGGGCCGCAACGCGTTTTGAGGAAATCGAATGGCATGCCCTGGGCGACGGTTTTACCTGGGATACCAAGAACCCGGAACAGGATATTAAAACCAGCCGAGAAATTTGGGAGTTTGCCAAACAAAAAATTCTTTCCGAAGCATTCGATCTTGTGATCCTAGACGAAATCAATTATTGCTGCGGCTACGGCTGGATTAGCGGCCAGGAGATAGCCGACTTCATCGAAAACGACAAACCGGCTTGGCTGCATTTGGTCATGACGGGACGTAACGCCGCGCCGGAAGTCATCGAGGTTGCTGACACGGTTACCGAGATGACCGGAATTAAACATGCATACGCCGCCGGCATCAAAGCCGAGCAGGGCGTTGAATTTTAAGCTGAAAAAAAACCGGGCTTCTGGCAAAATTGCCGCCTTTTATTCCCAGGCAACAAGGTTACTATGCAACAGGCAAAAAAACTTATCGAGCAGTACTATCAAGCATTCAACAACGGCGATATGGATACTTTCCTGAGTTTGTTGACTGACGATGTGGTACACGACATCAACCAAGGTAGCCGCGAACAAGGTAAGGCCGCATTCGCCGAATTCATGAAGAAAATGAATCACCACTATAAAGAGCAATTGGTGGATATGGTGGTAATGGCCAACGAAGATGGCACCCGCGGCGCTGCGGAGTTTGTGGTATTGGGCGAATATCTGAATACCGATGAAGGTCTGCCGGAAGCCAACGGTCAAACTTATCGTTTGCCGGCCGGCGCTTTTTTCGACATCCGCGATGGTAAAGTAGCCCGCATCACTAACTATTATAATTTGGGCGATTGGATTGCCCAGGTCGATCCGCAGTAAGGCTTTTGTCTGACGCATTGCCGATGCCTGCTAATTGGCATAGAATCCGAAAGGTTACATTCGGATTCGCCGAAAAAAAATAACTACAAAACAGAGGAGAGCAACAATGGGTGAAACACAGAAATTGATGATCGCTGTAGTGGGGGTGTTTGTAGCCGGTTTTGTCTTGGTGGGCGTTAGTAAGGATCAATCCAACGAGGAAAAAGAAGCTGCCGCGCAAATTCGCACATTGGTTGCCATGCAGGAAATGGCTAACCAAAAATGTCCGAAGTTGATCGAAAACAAAACCGGTACCCAAGTATATTTTCCGTCCAAAACCGATACCGATAAAACGAGTTACGTGACGATGGAATGGGTAGGCGAGAAAGACTCCAACTTCAAAACAGCTTCTTGCACATTGCATTTGGCATTGGGTGGCGTCTCCAAACTTGTTATCGACGATAAGGTTTTGATTGACAAGAAATTTTAATCAAATTCAATGTTTTCTCGCGATAGCGGAAAACGTTGTTTGTCTCCAATGAGATCGGTTATCGGTCGAGTGCCTTTAGCCGATTTTGTCAGTATTTTCTGAACGCGGACGCGTAGCATGGATGTCTATCCGGCAAGTTGAGATAATCGCAACAGAGTCAGCGTCGTGACGTCCTTTTGCCGTGGAATATAAACAATAGCCGGCGACGACGAATGGCTCGCGCGGGCTTTAGGCATTGTAAAACGGTTTTGCTTGGTTAGCTTTGGCGCGTGTATCCGGCATTTGTTTATGGTCGTCTGGCGTTTCGGAATAACAATAGCCAATAATAAGGAGTGAAAAAGATGGCGGATACCTCCATCCAGAAGGGTGTTTTAAAAACGTGGAAAGACGATAGAGGCTTTGGGTTTATTGAACCAGACAATGGCGAAAAAGATGTTTTTGTCCATATTTCCTCGCTAAAAGGCATGTCCCGCCGGCCAGTGCGCGGGGATGTAATATTTTACGAAGTTGCCCGCGATAACGGCGGAAAGCTGAAAGCCGTCAATGCCAAAATTGATGGGGTGGCATATCAAGAGAAAACGGCCAGACCGGGCAAGTTGTGGCTATGGCTGCTGGCGGCGGTGCTGGGATTGATCAGTGCGGCGGTGGCGGCGTATCTTTTATAAGGTGACGAAATTACGTTGCCGTTGGCAGTTTTTACCAATTTTTTAATGCAAAGAGTGACACATGGACTGGCTACACTATCTGATCGACATCCTGCTGCATATCGATAAACATTTGGCCAACATCATTGGCGAATACGGTGCGCTGACTTACGCGATTTTGTTTATCGTCATTTTTGTCGAGACCGGTTTCGTGGTGATGCCGTTTTTACCGGGCGACTCCTTGTTGTTCGCCGCCGGCGCTTTTGTGGCGATGGATGCGTTTAATTTGCCGGTATTGCTCGGGGTGCTGGCTTTTGCGGCGATATTGGGTGATACCGTCAACTATTGGATAGGCCGGAGTATAGGCCAACGGGCTTATTCCTTAAGTTGGGTAAACCGTGAACATCTGGATCGCGCTCAAGCGTTTTACGATACCTACGGCGGCAAAACCATCGTTTTGGCGCGGTTTGTGCCGATTGTGCGCACTTTTGCGCCGTTTGTCGCCGGTATCGGCCGGATGTCCTACAGTTACTTCATTTTATACAATATTGTCGGCGGCATCGCTTGGGTGTTGGTCTGTGTGTTTGCCGGCTATTTTTTCGGCAATATCCCGGTGGTGAAGCAGAATTTCGAACTGGTCATTTTGGGGATAGTGCTGGTGTCCGTGTTGCCGATTGTATTGGAAGTCTGGAAAGCGCGTAAGCAAGCCCGCCAATAGGTAAGGAAAATGGTTGAGATGAGCGATTCGCAAAAATGGTTTGTTCTGGCGTTTGTCTTGGCCTTCGGCGGCCTGCTGTATTTGTTGGCGCCGGTGCTAATGCCGTTTGCGTTTGCGGCCATTCTCGCCTATCTTGGCGATCCGGTGGTGGATAGGCTGGAAACCTTGCAAATTCGTGGTTGGCGTTTAAATCGAACGCTGGCTGTTATGGTGGTTTTTTCCGGCATCATTTTTTTTATTGCCGCGCTGTTGATCGTCATTATTCCGGCTTTGGAATATCAGATCGGCGAGTTCATCGACAAACTGCCGTCTTATCTGAACTGGATAAACAAATCGGTGATCCCGGTTTTACAAAAGTATGTGGGGCGCAGCATCCGGCCGTTGCGAGAAGATCAATTGATTGTCTTGATCAAAAGTCATTGGCAAAACGGCGACGGTGCCGCCGAAAGCCTGTTCGAGTCGGTCTCGCATTCCGGTGCCTTAGTCATTGGCTGGGTGATGAATTTGGTATTGATTCCCGTGATCACTTTTTATCTGCTGCGCGATTGGGATAAATTGATGACGCAAATTCACGATTTGTTTCCGCGCCGCTTTGCCGGCACTGTCGCGAAACTGGCTGGCGAGGCCGACGATGTGTTGGGTGCTTTCATGCGCGGTCAGTTTTACGTCATGTTGGCGCTGGGCGTGATTTACAGCTTTGGTTTATGGCTGGTCGATCTGGAATTGGCTTTGGTGATCGGCATGATGGCCGGCTTGGTCAGCTTCGTACCGTATATGGGAGCGATTACCGGGATTGTTTTTGCTTGTATATCGGCTTTATTGCAATTTCAGGACGCGATGCATCTATTGCCGGTATTGATCGTATTTGGCGTGGGGCAGAGCGTCGAAGGCATGCTGCTGACGCCCTGGCTGGTGGGTAACAAAATTGGTTTGCATCCGGTGGCGGTCATGTTTGCGGTATTGGCCGGCGGCCGCTTGTTCGGGTTTTTAGGGGTATTGTTAGCGCTGCCGGTGGCCTCGGTGATCATGGTACTGCTGCGACACGTTCATGAACGCTATACTTTTAGCGGTTTTTACAGTAACGGGTAACATTGGCCATGCGCAGAGCGGCGTTATTGGCGGTATTGGTGGGTTTAACGTCGATAGGACAGGCGAGCGATAGTCGCCGCGAACAGGATTACGCTAAGGAGTTTCAGCAACAGCTGACAATGGGGCAGGCGGTATGGTTGAAGGTTGCCGATCGCCCGTTTCTAGGGCTTTATACCGAAGCGGAAAAAACCGATAACAGCAACGTCGTTATCGTCTTGCACGAGATGGGCGAGCATCCCGATGCAAAACCTTTGGTTCACCGCTTGCGAACCGCATTACCGTTACACAATTGGGCCAGCTTGTCTTTGCAAATGCCGATCAGGGAAAGCGGTGCGCGAACGGACGATTATTATCCGCTGTTTGACGAGGCGCGAGATCGCATCGATGCCGCTGTCGAGTATTTGCTGAAAAATGGCGCGAAACATATCGCGATTGTGGGTTATGGCATGGGCGCCTTGATGGCGGCGTATCGGCTCGGCGATAAACCCAACGACGTCATGGCGCTGGTGTCGATCAGTTTGTCGGTGCCGCAAACCACGGCTCCCCAGGCGCAGAGTCTCGAGTTGATTAAAAAAGTGCAGCTGCCTTTTCTAGATGTTTATGCCGAATTCGATTTGCCCGCGGTGATCGATACTGCCCGGCAACGGCGCATGGCAGGGAAGGACAATCCGGTGTTCCGGCAGATAAGAATGGATGGCGAGGATCATGGCTATCAACAAGATTACGAATTGCTTGTTAAGCGCGTATACAGTTGGCTGACCGCGACGGTCAGCGAAAATTAATAATTAATACATAAGGTGTGACACATGTTTTTAACCGACGAATTGGTCGCGGAAATCAAACTTTTATCCTTGTTCAATCTGGAGTCCGCGCAAGAGGGCGTCAAGGTACACGGCAATGCCGATCCGGGCTTGATCGGCGCGGCGCAACGCCTGTTCGACAAGGGGCTGGTAACTCAGCACGATGGCGGTTATCTGACCGACTTGGGAATAGAAGTGGCTGAACATGCGCAACGGATGCTGACGATATTGAAGTCGAATTGAGCGCGGATCAAAACCCCAGTTCAAATAACCATTTCAACGAAACGTATAAAACCAGGCCGATTACCAAGTTATAAGCGAGGAATCGTATCGGTTTATTTAAGTTGTGGCGTAAAAAGCCGTTGTTTTCGCCCTGGGCCTTGAGTTGCAGATAGCGTTCGCGTTGGTAAAGGCGGCGTTGTTGTTGATACTCGTTGAATAGCAGTCTGGCTTTATTGAAATCCTCGTGTCGATATAGCCAGATGGCCGGCATGGAAATTCCCCAGTTGCCAGCCGACGTCTCGTAAAACTCAATATCGTTACTGGTCAGCAATTGGCGAACATCGTCGGCCTCGTCGTTGGGCACGCCTCTTAGCGAGAAAAATAAAATCGTCATGGCCGGCACTATATTTACGGGAGCGGCGATTATAAAGCAATTAGCTTTCATCGAGAGTTAAGCCTATGTTTTACCCATCTTTACGATGAACTGACGAATGGCCGGAAGCTGTTTATAGATTGTTCATCAGCCTGTAGCGGCGGGCGTTTAGTCATTATGATGCCTGTTGGCGGCAAGACCGATGCGTTCGGTTCAGTGCTGGCAACTGGTGCAAAAATAACTGGCGCGTTGGCCGATTTTGAGTTGTTGAATCGGTTCTTCGCAACGATGGCAGGCTTCACCCGCGCGGCCATAGACTTGTAGGGATTGCTTGAAATAGCCGGGTTTGCCTTCCGCATTGCTAAAGTCGCGTAAGGTGGTGCCGCCTTTGTCTATGGCTAGTTGCAATACTGTTTTTATTGCCGCAACCAATGCACCGTATTCGCGTGTATTCAGTTTGGCAGCCGGTCGTGTTGGCTGAACTCCCGCCAAAAACAAGGCTTCGCTGGCGTATATATTGCCAACGCCGACCACAATATGGCTGTCCATAATCAAGGATTTGATAGGTGTAGCGCGAGTGGCGGCGCGCTGTTGCAGATAGGCCGTATCGAATTCCGCCGACAGCGGCTCGGGTCCCAGCGCCGCCAATAATGGGTGGGTCATTACGTCGTCGGAAGTCCATAATGCCGCGCCAAACCGGCGCTGGTCGTTAAAGCGCAGCACGGTGTCGTCGGTAAAAATAAAATCGATATGATCGTGTTTGCGTAGCGCTTGCTCGGGTGTGGTGATTCGCAAATTCCCGGACATGCCCAGGTGCAAAATGAGCGTGCCGCGCGCCGTGCTAAGCAGTAAGTATTTGCCTCGGCGTTCGACGCTATCCAGGCGTTGGCCGGGTAAATCTTTTGCTAACGATTCCGGCACCGGCCAACGTAGCTGCGGGTGGCGCACGATCACGGATTTGAAGACTTTTCCTGCAATATGCGGCGCTATGCCGCGCCGACTGGTTTCAACCTCGGGCAATTCCGGCATGTTTGTGTCAAATTTGGGTAAGTAAGAACTTTGCTTCGTCCTGGATTTTTTTCCGGAAGAACAGCAGCTTCCAGCGGCTGCCGCCGCATTGCCGCCACAACAGCGCGGCGCGAATACCCGCCAACAATAAGGCTCGGATCTTGTTGACGGTGCTTGGCGTGCCCAGGTATTGCTGATCGCCCTGCACCATGATACGGGGCTGTAATGTGCTGATGGTGCTGTGATATACATCGGCCAGATTGGCTAATACATTCTCGTGCAGTATGCCGAAATGTTGGGCTTGCGATTGGGCTTTGCCGACGCCACCCTGTATTGTCTTCTGCATGTCGGGTTTCGCGGCCAATTGTTTTTGCAAATAGACTATCTGCGCGGCGTAACGGGCTTGCTCAGGACTGGCCAGCACCCGGCTCCCCAATTGGGTCGTGAGCTGTTGCAGGCCGTGTTCTATACCGGATAATCCGCCGTAAATGTCTAACACGCTGTCGGCATCGATTTTCAGTAGACTGGCTATGCTGGCTTCCAGCGCCGAGCTTTGGCAGTTGCCGGTTGTCGCCAGTTGATGAACCAGCGAACAGGCCTGGGCGATACCGGCTAAGGCTATGGTTTGATTGCTGAGTGTATTTAGGGACATATCGACTTGTAGGGTGGGGCTATCAATCGGTTTTGACAGGGTGGCCCGATTTAATCCAGGACTGGATGCCGTTGGATAAATGGTAAACATTTTTCATACCCAGCTGTTCGGTCAGAATTTGGCCGATTTTGCCGCTACGATTACCAGAACGGCAGACCAAAATCACCGGTTGTTCCGGCGAGGATTTCAGCTTCTCTAGGTTAACCAGCCATTTTTCCTGCTCGAAGCGGCCGTTACTGTCGAATGATTCCAGTTTTTGGCTATCGGCTATGACGCCGGTGGCTTGCCATTCCGCCGCAGTGCGCACGTCCACGACTAAGGCATTGCTATTTTGTTGCATGCTTAACAACTGTTCCGCCGAGACTTGACCAAGCTCGGCGGCGTAAAGACTGGCGGCGGCCACGCAGCCCAGCCAGAATGAGATTAATCTTAGTGCCATTGTCGACTCGGTACGTCCGGTAAAAGGCTCAAGCAGCCAGGAAAGGTAATATGCGGGTTGCCCACCAGTCTATGCTTTCCAGATAAATATTGGCGATGCGTTCTGGGCCAATGCCGCGAAACGTGGTAAGGCCCGGCTCCCAGCGCTCATAGGCGATGCAAAATTGTAACGCTTCCCCGGCGTTGCCGCGATAATTCAAAACGGCGTCTCCGACATCTTCCGCCAACGGCAATTGTTCCAGTACTTTGGTTAGAGGCAAGTCCAACAGACTGTCCAAGCCGGAAAGCATGCCAATCAGAAAGTAATGCTCCGGATCCGCCTTGCTTTCCTGCGCCAGCAGTTCGCACATTTTGGCGCGGATCAGCACGTTTTGCAGCACGGAAGACGGCTTGTCGGATAATGACGACAGGGTCAGAATGTTGATCCAGCGCTTGATCTCGATCAAGCCCAAACAGGCTATCGCATGTTGAATCGACTCTATTTTTTGGGGGAGGCCGAAGAAGGCGGAGTTCAGGTAATGCAGCAATTTAAAACTGATACCGACATCTTGCGAGACTATCTTGCCGATTTCCGCAAAGCTGACATCCTGTTTGTTGACGATGGACAATAATTGGATGGCGGCGGTTTGGCTTACGCCGATCCGTTTACCTTCGACGATATTGGGTTTGCTGAAGAAAAAGCCTTGAAAAAGTTCGCATCCCCAATCGCGCAGGGTTTCGAATTGTTGATGGGTTTCCACTTTTTCCGCCAGCAGGCGAAGCTTGTAGGGTTTCAGCTGTTCAATTAGCTGTTTCGTGCCCTCCAGGCCGTCGGCCATCACATCCAGCTTTATGATGTCCGCAAACTCCAGTAGGGGCAGCCACTCCGGTGTCAGTACGAAATCGTCCAGTGCGATGGTGTAGCCGAGTTGCGACAATTCCCGCAGATTGGCGACGATATGAGCATCGATAGCGACACTTTCCAAAACTTCGATGACGATCCGGTCCTTTGGCAGATGCAGAGGGGTTTTGTCGAGTATGTTTTGCGTGGTGAAGTTAATAAAGGCTTTATGCGGGCCGACTAATTCGTTCAGGCCGATTTCCAGAATGGTGTCGGTGATGACTTGATTTGTGGCGCTGGCGGCACCATCTTTCAAGCTCAGGTCAAAATCGTGTCCTCTGAATAATATTTCGTAGGCAAAGGTATCGAGATGGCGGTCCAGAATTTGCTGTCGGCCAATCAGAAAATCTGTCATTTATTTACGGGCTCCCGGACATTGCACTATCATGCGAATTGGTCGCGCCTTATACCATGTTAAACGAGATTAAGTCGAGAGAGGCGGGCCGGTCTTAATTTGAATCATAAGGAGATAAAAATGTCCGAATCAGCGACATTAACAGTAAGCGGTATGAAATGCGGCGGTTGTGAAAATAACATCGTCGGAAAAGTATCGGCAATAGCCGGCGTGGTGACGGTGCAGGCCTCGCATAAGGATAACCGGGTGGATGTCGAATTCGATCCCGCTCAAACCAACCTGGACGAAATTGAAGACGTTATCAGCGATGCCGGATTTAAGGTCGAATAAACCACAATAGCGCTTCGCCGCGTTCGGAATGACAATGTTCGGGAATCCATCATGAGTGCAGATCAAGCAACTAATCCGCAACAGGAAGTACGCCTATCGATACTGGGTATGCGCTGCGCCGGTTGCGTCAGTGCCGTGGAAACGGCGTTGCAGGCGGTGCCGGGCGTGGCATCGGTTGTTGTGAATTTTGCCGATCATTCCGCTACCGTCGCCGGTAACCCAGAACATCAAGCGATGAAGCTGGCCTTAAAATCCGCCGGCTACGACGCGGCGGTGATGGAGGGCCTGGAAGACCCAGGCGAAGAGGAAAGACAGGAAGCGGAGCGCTATCGCGATTTACTTCTTAAGGCCGGCGTGGCGGGCGCTTTGGGTTTACCCTTGATGCTGGGCGCGCATCTGGATTGGTTTCCGATGATGGGAAGCTCCGCCGGTACGGTGTTTTGGTCCGAGGTAGCCCTGCTGACCTTGGCCGTGCTGTTCTATTCCGGCGGGCATTTTTTTCATAGCGCGCTTAAATTGTTGTTGGTTAAGCAGGCCAATATGGATACGTTGATTGCACTAGGTACCGGATCGGCGTGGTTCTATTCCTGTATTGTCATCGACTATTCCAGTCAACTGCCTTCGCTGTCGGCGCATGCTTACTTCGAGGCCTCGGCGGTGATTTTGGCGTTCATCAATCTGGGTAGCGCTTTGGAGACTAGGGCGCGCGGTAAAACTTCGGCGGCGATACGGGCTTTGATCGGTTTGCAACCGAGGACCGCCCGCGTCGTGCGCGAGGGGCAAGACATCGACATCCCTATCGAACAAGTGGGACTCGGTGAAACCTTGCGGGTCAGACCGGGGGAAAAGATCGCCGTCGATGGCGTGGTACTGGAAGGGCATTCGACCATCGACGAGTCCATGCTGACCGGTGAATCGATGCCGGTGGAAAAAGTGGAAGGTTCCAGCGTCGCTGCCGGCACCATCAATCAGCAAGGCAGTTTCTTATTCAGCGCGACGCGCATCGGCCGCGATACCGCCTTGGCGCAGATTATTCAAAGTGTGCGGCAAGCGCAAAACAGCAAGCCGGCCATCGCCAAGCTGGCCGACAAAATTTCCGCAGTGTTTGTGCCGACCGTGGTCGCGATCTCGGTGCTTACCTTTTTCATATGGCTGGCCATCGGGCCCGATCCCGCCTTGGGTTATGCGTTTGTGACTTCAATGACGGTGCTGGTCATCGCCTGTCCGTGTGCATTGGGTCTGGCTACGCCGATTTCGGTGATGGTGGCGGTCGGCCGCGCCGCGCAAATGGGCATATTGATCCGCAAGGGCGAAGCCTTACAAAGCGCCGGTAAACTGACATGTATCGTTTTGGATAAGACCGGCACCGTGACAGCCGGCAAGCCCGGGTTGGCCGAAGTGATCGCTTTTGGCGATTATAACCAAGCCCAAGTGTTGCAGCTCGCCGCTAGTTTGGAAGCCGGTTCCGAGCATCCCTTGGCGGCGGCGATCTTAGCCGCGGCGGAGCAGCAGCAATTGAAGCTGGATAAGGTCAGAAAATTCCAGGCAGTTGCCGGTCACGGTATCGTCGGGCGTATTGCCGATCAACAATGCTTGTTCGGCAATGCGGCATTGCTTGCGGAACAAGGCGTCGACGCCAGTGGTTATCGCGAAAAAATGGCCGAATTGGCGGCAAAAGGCCAAACGCCGATGTTTTTGGCTGTAGAGAACGCGGTGGTCGGTATTGTTTCCGTGGCCGATCCGATCAAACCCGATTCCGCCGTAGCAATACATAAATTACGGCAGAACGGAATCCGGGTGTTGATGGTGACGGGCGATAACGAGATCACCGCGAAAGCCATCGCGGCGCAAGCCGGGATACACGAAGTGCGCGCGCAAGTGTTGCCGCAGGATAAGGCCGCGGTGGTCAAAGCCTTGCAACAGCAAGGCGAAATTGTCGGCATGGTCGGCGACGGCATTAACGATGCGCCGGCTCTGGCGCAAGCCGATGTCGGATTCGCGATCGGTACCGGTACCGATGTGGCGATAGAAAGTGCCGATATTGTGTTGCTGCAAGGCTCGTTATCCAAAGTGCCGGAAGCGATGGCGCTGTCCAAATGGACGGTCAGTAATATCAAGCAAAACCTGTTGGGTGCGTTTTTTTATAACACTATCGGTATTCCGGTTGCGGCCGGCTTACTGTATCCGTTGTTTGGCATATTGTTGAACCCGATGATTGCCGGCGCGGCAATGGCGATGTCGTCGGTAACCGTCGTCAGCAATGCCAACCGCTTGCGCTGGATTAAACTGGATATTGAGTAAGCGCGAAAAATGAATAGCGTACCGAGTTCGTCCGCACGACAGTTCAGCGTCGACGATTATCTGGCTTGGCCGGACGAAGAGCGTTGGGAGTTAATCGACGGCGTTCCCTACAATATGAGTCCGGCGCCGAGTATCAAGCATCAAAATGTCGTGATCACTATTGCCACGAAGTTAAAAAACGGCTTGAAAGGTAAGCCTTGCAAACCTTTTATAGCACCAGTGGACGTAATTCTCTCCGAACACGATGTGGTGCAACCGGATTTGTTGGTAGTCTGCAAGCCGGAAAAGATCGGCGAAAAAGCAATACACGGCGCGCCGGATTTGGTGATGGAGGTCTTGTCCCCCAGCACTGCGCTAAAGGATATGCGCGAAAAGAGAGCACTCTACGAACGGGCCGGGGTGCGCGAATACGTGGTGATCGACCCGTTGGAGAATTATCTGCAACACTTTTTTCTGGGCGATGACGGCCGTTATGGCAGTGCCGATGTATTCGGTGCCGAGGACAATATGCTCTTGTTGAGTTTGCCGGAGCTGATTTTGCCTTTGGCGGAGGTATTTGAGCAGTAAGGGGCCGTTGTTTGCGCCTTTGTCGGCGCAAACAACGGCGTGGAATTTACAGTTTGAACTGCGAAATAGTGGATTGCAAATTGCTGGCGATTTTTTGTAAATGATGCGCTTCTTGCGCGGTTTGCTCGGCATCCATGGTGTTGTTGATAGTTACTTCGTTAATCGAGTTGACGTTCTGATTGATGTGTTCCACCACAATGGTCTGTTCTTTCACCGCATCCGAAATATGCGTGTTCATATCGGAAATTTGCGCCACCATGTTGGAAATGTTATCCAACAACTCGCCGGTGCTCTCGATCACCGCGACGGTTTCCCTGGCTTGATTCTGACTTTCGGTCATCGCTTTTACCGCTTCCCGCGAGCCTTGCTGTAAGCGTTCTATCATCGCTTGAATTTCGTGGGTGGAATCCTGGGTGCGGCTGGCCAGCGTCCGCACTTCGTCGGCCACCACTGCAAAGCCCCGGCCTTGTTCGCCCGCTCGGGCAGCCTCTATCGCGGCATTCAGCGCCAGTAAGTTGGTTTGGTCGGCGATGCTTTGAATCACATCCAGCACCGAGCTGACATTCACGCAATTGTGCTCGACGTTGCCGATGACGCTGCTCGCTCTGTCGATGTTGTTGGAGAGGGCATGAATGGAGTTTACGGTGTTGTTAACGACGGCCCTGCCATTATTGGCGGCTTGGCTGCTTTTCTGCGCCGTCTGGGCGGCGTTATAGGTGTTGTTCGACACTTCGGTCACCGTGGCGGATAACTCCGTGACCGTGGCGGCCACCTGATCCGTACCTAACTGTTGTTTCAGAATGTCTTGTTGTACCCGCTCGGACATTTGGCTCAGGCGATCGGCTGCGGTGGTCAATTGTTGGGACTCCATGGCCACTTGCCGCATC
>CAZGUM010000029.1:0-17318 GCA_964529085.1 uncultured Methylomonas sp.
GGTTTGTGCAGGGTAATCCGGAATATAGCTATCAAAAAAATTATCTTTACGGTGGTGGTCAAAATGCCTTCAACCAGGATGCTCAGGCTGCATTGATTACGGCCAGTAAGGGCGGGTCGGTGGAGACCAATTGGGATACCGGTTACGGTAAACTGACATCGATCACCGCATATCGGGATTTCGAATTCCAGGCGCGGAACGACGGTGATTCTACGCCTTTTGATATCCAAAAAAACGGCGGCGGCGCGGTGCCAGACTTTAGACAGTTAAGTCAGGAGTTGAAATTTGCTTCTAAAGTGGGTGATCTGGTCGATTACACCACTGGTATTTATTTGAACGATCGGAAAATGATCAAAGGTAACCGGGTGGGCTTTGGATCGGATGCCGGGGCTTGGCTAGCGAACGACGCTACATATAACGCTTTGGCCCCAAATAACGGTATCTATTCGCTTACTAGCAATGGCGTAACTACCACTTCGGTCTCCAATAGAGCGTTATTGAGCGATTCGTTGAATGGGCTTCACACCGATAACCCGTATTACATTCACAACAAGACAGCTTCGGCATTTTTAAATGCCAAATGGCATATTACCGAGCCATTGACAGTGGAAACCGGCTTGCGCTTTAACATCGAGAATCGCCGTCAGTCCACCGATAAATTTATTACCAACAACGGATTTGGTACCTTGCTGAGTCCGTTTCAAGTTAACGGCAAGGCAACCGGCGGCTTCGATACCAATACCAACGGTACTTTGACAGCGAGTGCGTTGGCGGATAGTACTCAGGTGGCGAGAGCTAACCAAGTAGCCTTAAAGTATTTTGGCATATCGACTTACTCGGCGCTTAACGCCGCGCAGAAACAGCAGGTTGGTTATGCCAAAACACTGCGGAGCGGGCAGATGGGTTTGTTATGGGACAGAGAACCGGGCAAGCCGTTTAGATCGACTCAGCCTGGGTATCAAGTCAGACCGAGTTATAAATTCAACGAAGACTACACCGGTTATGTATCCTGGGGTTACAACGAAAAAGCCGGTTTGTCGCAGACGGTTAATAGCGTTTCTTATCTAGTTGAGCCGGAAAAAACCAATTCGTTCGAAATTGGCTTGAAGTCGACATTGTTCGATAGAGCATTGACTTTGAATACCGATTTTTTCTGGACCGAAATCAACAACTATCAGCAAGCGGTGCAGGTGATCGACCAATATCAGACGGCGGCATTGAATCAGGATACCTACACCTCGATTACCGGCAATGCCAAAGGTGTTAGAGCCTATGGCGTGGAGGTTGACGGTTCATTGGTGGATACCATTCCATTTACCTCGGTTAACTTTTCCGGTTCCTATAACGAAGCTTTCTACACCGACTTTAAAAACTCTAGTAAACCTGCTGAACAGAATAACCGGAGTGGGTCCACCTTCGATCTTACCGGACAGACTTTGCCCGGCGCCGCTAAATTTACTTTCAGCATCAGTCCGGAATTCAGATATCCGGTTGAATTTTTGGGCGGTAAAAACGAATTCCATACCAGCTTTACCACCTCGTTTACCAGCAGTTACAAGTCCGATGTGGCGTTGTCCGAGTACAGTGTGATTCCGGCTAACACCACTACCGACTTGTCTATCGGTATCGGCCGCCGCGACAAGGCCTTCGATGTGTCTCTGGTGGCGAAAAATATTTTTAACAATCAGACACCGTATGCCAAAACCTGGAATAGCTGGCAGCCGGGTATCCCGCAATGGTTTGCTCTGACGGTTAACGGCAAGTTTTAACATTCGACTCTCGTGGTGCCTCCGCGGGTTAGGAGATTTCTCCTAACCCGTTTTTTTTTGACCAAAATTGTATATTTTTTAGTTGGATTGCCATGGATCGGGTTATTGCAGACTGCCGGCATGCGGGCATTATGGTCAGCGATTATTCGATTTGCGGTTTTTGCCGAAGGGCGCGGATCGAATGAATGCCAAGCCGCGTCAGCCTTGCCGTGGCGGGCTCTGCTATCTCAACAACAGCGGTTGCTGTGACGCTGCTGAATTACCATCACATCGATAAGCCGATTGCTTGGCAATAATCTCCATCAAGTACTTTTTAAAACGGTTATTTGAAAATAATTCCTTATAAATCAATATGTAAAAGTTATTTTCCGGTATCGGATGTATTTCGGTTTTAGTGGCATATTAGTTGCAATTCCTTGGCGGTGAGACTGCGTTTATGTGCGCCGAGGCGTGCAATTACTATCAACTGAAAGGAAGAGAAACAAAATGAATAAGACTATCAAATTGGCGTTTTTGGCAATGCTGTTCGCGGCACCGGTTGCTATGGGTGCGAGCCACGACGAGCATCATAAAGACAAAAAAGCCGAGGCGCCCGCCACAGCCGCGGCACCGGCCGCCGAATACAAATATAAAACGCCAAAGCTGAACCGCGCCCAATTTGATGAGTTATTGGCCAAGCCCGAGCAGTTGACGATTATCGATGTGCGCCGTCCCGACGAGTTGACTACCAAAGGCGGATTTCCGGTGTATTTGAGTATTCAATCCACTGAAATTGAGAAAAGCCTGGCTTACATACCAAAGGACAGAAATGTCGTTACCGTTTCCAATCATGCCGGCCGTGCCGGGGCGGCGGCCGATCTGTTGGCGAGCAAGGGTTTTAAGGTAGTTGGCGCCGTTGGCGCGCAGAACTATGAAGAAGAGGGCGGCAAGTTGACCAAGATCGCGCCGCCGGAACCGAAAAAATAAAAAACCACGAGTCTAATTTGTTCTATTTGGAGGAAGTTCATGAGTAAAAAACTATATTCCGCCTTGGTCTGGGGGATTGCGGTAGCTATTGCCGGCAATGCCCATGCGGCAGAGGAGAAAGCGGCGCCCGAGAAGGCCGAAGCCAGTGCTTCGGAGTCCGGGCAGTCGAAATCCAAGCATTGGGCGTATCAGCCTGTTAAGTCGCCCGCGGCACCTAGCGTCAAGAATAAGGATTGGGTGAGAACGCCGATCGATGCGTTCGTGCTGGCTCCGCTGGAAGCTAAAGAATTAACCCCGTCGCCGGAAGTGGATCGCGCCGCGTTTATTCGTCGCGCGACGCTGGATGCCTGGGGCGTTATTCCAACGCCAGACGAAGTTCAGGCGTTTGTTAACGATGATTCCAAGGATGCCTATGAGAAACTGGCTGATCGCTTGTTGGCTTCGCCTAAATACGGCGAGCGTCAGGCCCGCCGTTGGCTGGATTTGGCACGTTATGCCGATAGCTCGGGCTTTACCAACGACGAGAACCGCAACAATATGTATCGCTACCGCGATTATGTGGTTAAGGCGTTCAACGAAGACAAACCTTATTCGCAGTTCATTCAGGAGCAGTTGGCCGGCGACGAAATTAAGCCGGGCGATCCCGAAGCCTTGATTGCTACCGGCTTTATCAGAAGCTATCCGGACGATAGCAACTCCCGCAACCTGGTACAGAAAAAATTCCAGAACACCACCGATGTTACCGATACCGTGGGCGAGGTATTCTTAGCGCAGACCGTCGGTTGCGCCAGATGCCATAACCATAAGTTCGACAAAATTTCGATGAAAGAGTATTACCAGTTGCAATCTTTCTTCGCCAACGTCAATGCCGTGGATAACGTGCCGGTGCCTCACAAAGGTCAAGCGGAACTTGAGTGGGAAAAAGCCAACGCCAAGTGGGAAGAGGCCGTTAAAGATATCAAAGCTAAACAACAGGCGTTGATCGACCCGGTTAAGGATAAAGCCAGAAAGTACAACTACGAACGGTTTTCCCTGGATACCCAAGCGGCTTTGAACAAACCCGAAGCTGAATGGACCACTGCCGATCGCTGGATCAACCATCGCTACAACAGTAACGAAAGCGAAGAAGCGGCAGCGTTGGCGTTTTACCAAGACAACTCCGCTAAAGGCGCGTACAGCTATGATCCTAGTTATGCGGATAAAGTCGAGCAATTCAAAGCCATCAACAAAGAGTTGAAAAAATGGGAAAAGCTGAAGCCGGTTAAAGGCTCGACTTTCATTTCCGCCGTTTCGGAACTTGGCAACCCAAATCCGCCGCCGACTCACGTTCACTTTGCCGGCGAGTACGACAAACTGCTTGAAGAAGTGCAACCAGGTTTCCCGGCCGCCATCTCCGACGAAAAACCGGTGATTCAACCCTCCGCGGTTTCCTCGGGTCGCCGTGCGGCTTTGGCCAAATGGATAGCTAGCCCGACCAACCCGTTGACTGCCAGAGTGTTTGTGAACCGGGTGTGGGGGCAATATTTCGGCAAAGGTATCGTGGAAACAGTCAGCGACTTCGGTAAAGCTGGTACTAAACCGACCAATCCCGAATTGCTGGATTACTTGGCCGACAATTTCGTGAAACAAAACTGGAGCGCCAAAAAACTGCATCGGGAGATTTTGTTGTCGAGTGTTTATCGTCAATCGTCCGAGCCGCGTGAAGACGTCGCTAAAGCCGATCCGGATAACAAACTGCTGGCGGTATTTCCAAGACAGCGTCTGGAAGCCGAGCAAATCCGCGATTCATTATTGGTTGCTGCCGCGAAACTGGAAGATAGCTTGGGCGGTCCCGCCGTTTACCCGGAAGTGCCTACCGGTTTGAATGCCGGTGACAAATGGCCGGTGGATAAAGCGCCGAAAGATACCAATCGCAGAAGTTTGTACGTGTTTACCAAACGTAGCGTGCCTTACCCCATGCTGGATACCTTCGATATGGCGTCGGCGCAGCAAGTGCATAGCAAACGCGACGTTACCACCACGCCGCTGCAATCTCTGGCTTTGTTTAACAGCGATACCGTATTTAGCTGGTCGCAGGCTTTGGCGGGACGCGTGATCAACGAAGCCGGAAACGACGAGTCCGATCAATTGGAAAGGTTGTATCAAATTCTATTTGCCCGCAGCCCAACCGACGAGGAAAAAGACACTTTGGAAAGTTTCCTCAATGAACAGGAAGGCGTGATTAAGAAGAAGGTTGCGGAAGGCAAATTTACCGCCAGCGTACCTGTCGGTGTCAAGGAAGCGGAAAAACTGGATCCAGTGCGTTCTTCAGCCTTTGTCGACCTGGTGCACGCGGTGGCCAATTCCAACGAATTCGTCTATCGCTTCTAACGGCAATCGCATACTTTTTGAATTAGGAATTAAATTATGAATAACAAATCACGTAGAGACTTTTTGATCAAGAGCGGCTATGGTCTGGGCGGTTTGGCTTTAGGCGGTATGTTGCCCGGCCTGAACGGCTTTTCCAGTGCGATGGCTTCCGAGTTGGCGGCCGGCGCCGGCATCGTCGATCCATTGGCGCCAAAAGCGCCGCATTTCAACCCGAAAGTGAAATCGGTCATTTGGTTGCATATGGATGGCGCGCCTTCCACCATCGATTTGTACGACTACAAACCGCAATTGGTCAAAATGCACGGTCAGGATATTCCGAAATCATTCATGGCCGGTATCAAGGAAGGTGTGCGCGGCGGTACCGGTAAACTGTTTGCCACCAACCGCACCTGGAAACAGCACGGCGATAGTGGGGCTTGGTTTTCCGATTTCCTGCCGAATTTGGCGCAACATGCCGACGAACTGGCTTTCATCAAATCCAGTGTCACCATCGGCGCGACCCATAACATTTCCATCCTGAAATTGAACACCGGCGACTTGAACCCAGGCCGGCCGTCGCTTGGCGCCTGGATCAAATATGCGCTGGGTACCGCCAATCCGGATTTGCCGGCTTATGTGGTGTTGTACAACGACAAGAAGGAACCGACCGGCGGCTCGATCAACTGGAGTTCAGGCTTCCTGCCCGCGGTTTATCAAGGTACCGCCTTCCGCCAAGGCGAATCGCCGATTCTGTACCTGGAGCGTCCGGAGTTGACTTCGGCATCCGAGCAGCGCAGCACGCTGGACCTGCTGAAACGCTTGAATCAATTGGAAGATGCCAAATACCCGGGCGATACCGAATTGGAAGCGCGTCTGCAAGCCTACGAATTGGCGGACCGGATGCAGCGTACCGCGCCGGAAGCGGTGGATCTGAAAAAAGAATCCGAAGCCACCAAGGCGCTGTACGGTATCAACGACGAAGGCAGCAAAAGCTACGGCGAAGTGTTGCTGCGGGCTCGGCGCTTGGTCGAGCGCGGCGTGCGTTTCATTCAAGTCGTGTCGGGTCCGCAGGAAGTGGCCGGCGATCAACGTAACTGGGACGGTCATACCAACCTGGAAGAAAACCACAAGAAACATTCCTATGCGGTGGATAAACCTATTGCCGGCTTGTTGACCGACTTGAAAGCTAAAGGTTTGCTGGATACCACTCTGGTGGTTTGGACCTCCGAGTTCGGTCGGACTTCTTACGGCCAAAGCGGTAACGGCCGCGACCATAACCCTTGGGGTTATACCCAATGGCTGGCGGGCGGCGGCGTCAAAGCCGGTTATACCCATGGCGGTACCGACGAAATCGGTCTGCAAGTGGCTGATAAGAGTACTGCGGTCGATACCTATGACTTGCACGCCACCGTGTTGCACCTGATGGGGCTTGATCACTTGAAAACCACCTATTTCCACAACGGCCGCTCTGAGCGTCCGACTGTGGTGTACGGCAAGGTTATCAAAGAGTTGATTGCTTAGGCTCATTGGGTTGTTGATTCCGCTCTAAATCACCGTTCGTCCCTCGGCAAACGAGGGGCGAACAGTCTTGATAGGGCGGGCTTAATAAAGCGATGTTTTAGCCAATCATTTTCGATTTGGAGGAGATATAGATGGTAGCCAAAAGTTTGTTGGCATTCAGTATAAGCGCCTTACTTTATACAGGGGGTGCGCTAGCCGACGATCTCGTAACGCCGCCGATTCCCGGCGTGGCGGCCGGCGGCGTGCTGGTCGATGTGATCAAGGAAGGATTTAATGGCACGGAAGGTCCCATCGGTTACACCGACGGTAGCCTGCTGTTTACAGAAACCAATGCCAATAAAATTATTCGCATCGCACCGGACGACACGGTTTCGACTTTTCTGGAAAAATCCAATGGCGCTAACGGCTTAGCCTTGACGCCAAGCGGCGAAATTGTGGCGGTACAGACCTTGAAAACCCAAGTGGGTGTGGTTTATCCGGCCGACAAGAAACACGCATTGGCCGAAAACTATCAGGGCACCGCATTTCAAAGGCCAAACGATCTGGTGCGCGCCAGTAACGGCGGCATTTACTTCACCGATAGCGGGACTAGGCCCAGCAAGGAAAACCCTAGTCCGCCACCATCGCATCCCGGTGTGTTTTATATAAGTCCGGGCGGCGAGTTGAAACAACTGGCCACCGACATCGAGCGTCCGAACGGCATTCAATTGAGTAAGGACGAGAAAACGCTTTATGTCGCGAATACTCCCGGCGAACACGTATTGGCCTACGACATCGCGGCCGACGGCGTTATTCAAAATCGGCGCAATTTCGCCAAACTTGCAGGCTGGCAAAAAGGCGAGGACGGTAAGTGGTCCGGCGGCGCCGATGGTTTGGCGGTGGACGACGACGGCCGTTTGTATGTGGCCTCGAATGCGGGTGTGGAGATTTTTAGCGCTAAAGGCGATGCGCTGGGGGTGATCGAAATTCCGAAAAAACCGCAAAACCTGGCATTCGCCGGTCCTAACAAAAACCTGTTGTATGTGGTCGGACGCGGTTCTGCATACAAGATTCCGCTTCTGGCTCGCGGCATCAGCAGCCGCGCCAAATAAAAGCGTTTTCGAGACAGAAATTTTTCTTTAACCGGCAGGGATGCCTGGCAAACAGATCTGAGTCGCATGTCTCCTTGCTTGCTTCTGATCTAAGCCGAGCCATTGAAGGAACAATGGCTTAGGGATGGTAGGAAAAGTGTTACGCCCGGCCGGTGCGGGAACCGGCCATTACCGTATTCTTGCTCATCGGCACTTAGCTGATGCGCTGTCCCAAGCTCTAGTGAGGGTTTTTACCGCGGGCAAAGACACGTTCTGCGCCCGTTTTTTTTGCCTGCGCGCCTAGCTTCTTTGATTGTTCGCTACGTTTGGCCATTGCATATGCTAGTCCAGCAACAGTGAGTGCTGAGGGACTGTTGTTTATTCATCAGCCGGTCCGGAAAGTAAGAGTAGCGGGCTAAGCAGGCGGTGCGCATACGCCGATTTTGTTTGCTAAATACCCCGTTAAAACAGTTGCTTGCAGCTGCTTAGTTTTTTCTAGTCGTACTTTTTTTTGCTGGCATATAAGTTGCTTTATTGGTGTCACTAAGCTTTTTTCATACGCATCGCCCCTTGATGCCGTTTTCCGCTTGTTTTGGAGTGATTCAATGAGAAAAAATTTATATACCGCCGTGGTCTGGGGGTTGGCGGTGGCAATTGGCGGTGACGCCAAGGCAGCCGACGAAAAGCCGGCGCCAGCCGAGGAAGCCTTGCAAGCCAAATCGAAGCTATGGTCGTATCAGCCGGTGAAGACGCCGGCTCTACCGGCTGTAAAGCAGCAGGACTGGGTCAGAACGCCGATTGATGCGTTTATTTTGGCAAAACAGGAAGAAAAAGGTCTGAGGCCATCGCCGGATGCCGACAAAGCGGCTTTTATTCGTCGAGCCACGCTGGATGTTTGGGGTGTGATACCGACGCCGCAAGAAGTGGATGCCTTCGTCAACGACGACTCCGATAATGCTTACGAGAAACTGGTCGAACGCTTGTTGGCCTCGCCCAGATACGGCGAACGGCAGGGGCGCAAATGGCTGGACTTGGCCCGCTATGCCGATAGTACCGGCTTTCAGAACGATAACGACCGTTTAAATATGTGGCGTTATCGCGATTACGTGATCAATTCTTTCAATCAGGACAAGCCTTACAGCCGCTTTCTGCAGGAGCAATTGGCCGGCGACGAATTGTGGCCGGACCAGGAGGAAGCCTTGATTGCGACCGGATTCATGGCGCAGTTTCCCGATAACGCCAACTCGCGGGATCTGGTGCAGCGCAAATACCAGATTACCACCGATATTACCGATACGGTGGGCAAGGTGGTGTTGGGGCAAACATTGGAATGCGCGCGTTGCCACAATCACAAATTCGACAAAATCAGCCAGAAGGATTATTTCTCGCTACAGTCGTTTTTTGCCAATGTGGCGCCGGTGGATAACATTCCTGCCAAAAAAGGGCCGGTCGAGCTGGCTTACGATCAGCAATGGGCGAAATGGGAAGAAGCCACCAAGGATATTCGCGCCAAGCAAAAGGCCATTATCGATACTCACCGGGAGGATGCGCTTAAGTATCACAAGGAACGTTATCTGACCGATTCCAGGGCGGCTATCTTCAAACCCAAGGAGCAGTGGACCGCGCAGGACCGCTGGGTTAATCACCGTTTGGTCAGTGTCACCGACGAAGCCAGTCTGCAAGCCTATTTCCGGGAAAAAGGCGAAAGTAGCGACCCTAAAACACAGAACAAGGAAATTGCCGCGCAATGGGCGGAACTGGATAAGTTGAACAAAGAACTGAAAAAGTTCAACGATTTGAAACCGACGACAGCTTCAAACACGATTTCCGCGATGACGGAGCTGGGTCATGCCGATGCGCCGCCGAGCTTCGTGTTTGCGCAAGGCGACCATGAAAAACCGCTGGAACAAGTGCAGCCGGCTTTTCCACCGGCGATTACCGACGAAAAACCGGACATAAAGCCGTTGCCGTTTTCATCGGGCCGCCGGTCCGCGTTGGCGAAATGGATTGCGAGTCCGACCAATCCGCTGACGGCCAGAGTCTACGTCAACCGGGTGTGGGATCAATATTTCGGTCACGGCATCGTCGAGACGGTTAGCGATTTCGGTAAGGCGGGTCAGAAGCCGACCAACCCTGAGTTACTGGATTATCTGGCGTCTAAATTCGTCAAGGACGGTTGGAGTATTAAAAATCTGCATAAGGAAATTTTATTATCTAGCGTTTACCGGCAATCCTCCGACTATCGCGAAGACGTGCATCAGGCCGATGCCGAAAACAAATTGCTGGCGGTATTTCCGCGGCAACGCTTGGAGGCCGAGCAAGTCAGGGATTCTTTACTGGTTGCGGCAGGCAAACTGGAGGAGAAAGTGGGCGGGCCGTCGGTTTATCCGCCCCTGCCGAAAAGTATCAACGCCGGCAATAGTGCTAACGTCAACGGCGATCCGGCCTGGAAGACCTCCAAGGACGCTAAGGATCATAATCGCCGCAGCATGTATATCTTTACCCGGCGCAGTTTGCCGTATCCGATTCTGGATTCGTTCAATATGGCTTCTCCGCAGGAAGCCCATAGCAAGCGCGAGGTGACCACCACGCCGCTGCAAGCCCTGACTTTGTTCAATAGCGAACTGATCTTCGATTGGTCGAAGTCCTTGGCGGGCAGGGTGATCAATGAAGCCGGCCTTGATGAATCCGAACGGCTGGACAGGCTGTACCAAATTCTATTCGGGCGTAATGCCAACGACGACGAAAAAAGCAGTCTGCAAGCTTTTCTCGACGATCAAGAGAATGTGATACGTAAAAAAGTGGCAACCGGAAAGTTCGAAGTCAACGTGCCGAACGGTTTGAAAGAAAACGTACAGATAGATCCCGTTAGAGCTTCGGCTTTCGTCGACTTGGTGCATGTCGTGGCCAATTCCAACGAGTTTATCTACCGATTTTAAAGGCTATTCCCAGCACAAGAGGTAAAGATTATGCATAACAAGTCGCGTAGAGACTTTTTATTGAAGACCGGCTACGGACTCGGCGGGTTGGCGGTGAGCGGCTTTATGCCCGGCGGCGGCGTGATAACCAGTGCATTGGCTGACGATGCCGGCCTGGAGGCGTTGGTCGGCGGCAACCCGTTGGCCTCCAAAGTGCCGCATTTCGCGGCCAAGGCCAAAACCGTGATCTGGCTGCATATGGCGGGAGCGCCTAGTACCCTGGATTTGTACGATTACAAACCGGATTTGATCAAATTGGCGGGTACCGGCGTGCCTGCGTCGTTTTTGAAAGGCATTAAAACCAGTACTCAAGGCGGTGTCACCAAATTGATCGCTACCAAACGCACCTGGAAACAACACGGTCAGAGCGGTGCCTGGTTTTCCGATTTGCTGCCGAATCTGGCGGAGCATGCCGATGACATGGCTTTTATTAAATCCAGCGTCACTATCGGAGCTACTCACGATATTTCGATCATGAAGCTGAATTCGGGCGGTTTGAATCCGGGCCGGCCTACCTTGGGAGCCTGGGTGCAATATGCGCTGGGTTCGGCGAACCCGAATCTGCCGGCCTATGTGGTGCTATATAACGATAAACGCGAGCCTCGCGGCGGCGTTACCAACTGGTCGTCGGGTTTTTTACCGGCGGTTTATCAAGGCACACCGTTTCGGCCCGGCAATTCGCCGATTCTGCATCTGAACAATCCGGAGTATCTGGCGGTGGCCGAAAAGCGCCAAGCCTTGGACTTGTTGAAACAACTGAATCAGAAACACGACGGCCGCTATCCGGACGACACCGAGCTGCAAGCGCGAACCGAGTCCTACGAGCTGGCTTACAGGATGCAGGAAACCGCGCCGGAAGCCGTCGATTTCAGCAAGGAATCCGAAGCCACCAAGGAGTTATACGGCCTCAACAACGAAGCAACCAAAGCTTACGGCGAGCTGTTGCTGCGGGCTCGGCGCTTGACCGAGCGCGGTGTGCGATTCATCCAAGTGGTATCGGGTCCGACCGACATCAAGGGCGATAGCCGCGATTGGGACGCACACCAAAACATCGAGGAAAACCACAGCACCCACGCTCGGATCGTCGATAAGCCGATTGCCGGTTTATTGAAGGATTTGAAAGCCAAGGGCTTGTTGGATTCCACGCTGGTGGTTTGGACATCGGAATTCGGCCGTACCTCATGGAGCGAATCCGGCGACGGTCGCGATCACAATCCATGGGGTTACACGCAATGGATAGCCGGCGGCGGTATCAACGCCGGCACGACTTACGGTTCCACCGACGAAATCGGCTTGCAGGCGGAGAAGGGCAAGGAAGTCGATACCTACGATTTGCACGCCACGGTGCTGAACCAATTGGGTCTTGATCATTTGAAACTGATCTACAAATACCAGGGACGGTCCGAGAGGCCAACCGTGGTTTACGGCAAGGTCATCAAGGATTTGATTGCCTAGAGATGCTGCCCTCGTAATGCTTGCATGGCCAAGAAAAATGCCGGTTTAGCCGTTTCCGGCCAAGCCGGCGGTAGTTTGCGCCGCAAGGTTTTTTGCTAAACGTTTTTTTTCATTATGCTTAACAAATTGATTTTTCCAGCGATTTTATTCGCAACATTTTCAGGCCTGGCATTCGCCGAAAGCGAATTCGATTTCGAAGAGTTGATGAACGATGTCGAAACCAAAATCCAGAACGTACAGAACAATATTGCGGCTAAGGACGCGGCGACAGCCAGCACCCAAGCCAAGGAATTGCAAGAGCAGTTCAAACTGGTCGAGGGCTTCTTCGAGAAGCGCGGCGATGCCGCCGATGCCTCGCATAACGCCAAGGAGTATCAGAATAAGGCGCTGAATATTCAAACGGCGCTAACTGCCGGCGATTTCGATACTGCCGCCGCCGCCGCCAATGATTTTTCCAAACAGTGCCGCGGCGCCTGCCACGACAAATATAAACCCCTTTAATTGGATCAACATGAAACGTATTTTATTGAAATGCCTGGTGCCAGGTTTGCTCGCATTTTCCGCCGAGGCCGCCTTGCCGGAGGGTCATCCGGCTCCGGATTTCCAGGCCCAAGCGTCCCTGGCCGGTAAGGCGTTTAATTTCTCGCTGAAAGACCAGCTGAAAAAAGGCCCGGTAGTGGTGTATTTCTATCCATCCGCCTATACCGGCGGCTGCAATTTGCAGGCGCATACCTTCGCGGTCAATCACGAAAAATTTGCCGCGGCCGGTGCCAGCATCGTCGGCGTGTCGTTGGACAGTATCGAACGCTTGAACGATTTTTCCGCCGATCCTAATTATTGCGCCAGCAAATTCCCGGTGGCATCCGATGCGGACGGCAAGATTTCCGGGGATTACGACATTGCGGTACGGGACGCGGCTCCAGGTAAAACCGATAGCCGTGGCGTGGAAATTAACCACGGTTTTGCCGAACGAACCACTTTCATCGTCACGCCCGATGGCAAGATCTCCGCTACCTTGGGCGGTTTGAAACCGGAAGAGAATGTGGCGAAAGCATTGGAAGCCGTGCAAAACCTTGCTGCCGGCCGACAGAAGGCTAATTGATCATGGGGCTTTGTCGCTGGATGTCGCATCTGAATCAAGCGCCGGCTTCCTTGTTGGGTTTCGGCGACCGCGTGCGATATCGGCAATATCTATCGCGCAGACAATGGAAAAAACGCTCCTGGTTGGCATTCGGCACCTTTGCATTGTTGGCGTCGGCCAAAACCGCGGTGGCGGAACAAACTAGCGATACCTTGTTACGTATGGGTAGCGGCAATCCGGTAGCAGGCAAGCAAAAATCCGAATCCGAGCGCTGCCAGGAATGTCACGGTGAGACCGGGAACGCCGAAGACGCCCGAATACCTAAGCATGCCGGGCAGTACGCCGGTTATCTGGTAAAGCAGTTGCGGAACTTTCAATCCGGCGAACGCCGGCACGACATCATGATGAAGATGGCGGCCGATTTAAGTCCGGCTGATATAGAAGATATTGCCGCGTTTTTTGCCAGTCAGAAGACGATGCAAGGCGATGGTTCGGGCAACAACAAACCGGTGGCGAAAAATTTATTTCTGAACGGTGATCGGACTAGAGATATTCCATCCTGCGTCAGCTGTCACGGCGAAAACGGTAAAGGCAAGGTTGCGGACAATGTGATCTATCCGGTGATCGGCGGCCAGAACAAAATGTATTTGCGTCGGCAATTGGTGAATTGGAAATTGGGCGAACGGAAAAATAGCCCGGATGCGGTGATGAACCAAGTAAGCAAATCGCTTAACGAAGACGAAATTGAGGCTTTAGTCGATTATATCTCGGGGTTGTAACAAGATGAGTGTCCCGCCCGAAGCTTATTCCCATCCATTTTACGGAGTTGATATGAAACGTTTTTTTCTGGGTTGCGCGTTATTGCTGTTGGCGGCGTTCTCGGCGTTGGCTGGCTTGCAAGAAGGCGATGTGGCGCCGGATTTCGATACTCAGGCTTCGTTTGCGGGCAAACCGTTTGCCTATTCCTTAAAAGAGGCGCGCGGTAAGGGGCCGGTGGTGGTGTATTTCTATCCGACTGCTTACGGGCGCGGTTGCAATATTCAAGCGCGAACCTTTGCGATTAACCATGAAAAATTCGCCGCCGCCGGCGCGACCATCGTAGGCGTGTCGCTGGACAGCATAGAACGGCTGAACGAATTTTCGGCAGACCCTGATTATTGCGCCAGCAAATTTCCGGTGGCCTCGGATGCGGACGGCAAGATCGCCAATGCCTACGGCTTGAGCGTGGACGAATCGAGATCGGGGCGTTTGGACAGCCGGGGCGTACAGGTCAATCACGGTTCTATTGCCCGTACCACGTTCGTAGTGGCGGCGGACGGCAAGATAGTGGCCAGCGTCGGCGATTTGCAGCCGGCCGAAAATGTCGAAAAAGCGCTGGAGATAGTGCAAGGTTTGGGCAAGTCCGCACAGGCTGGTCAATAGCGTGTTAAGGATGGGTGTGGCGGGGGCGAAGTGCAGTGTTATTTTCAACGGATAGTGTCATCAACAATGGCTGTTTAAGAGGACGGCAATGAAGAAGTCTTTGAATTGGTTTTTATACGAAACCCACCGCTGGCTGGGCGTGGTGTTGGCTTTGTTTATGTTTTTTTGGTTTTTTACCGGCATCGCGATCATTTATGCCACACCGACCACGCAAAACCGCAGCCAGCAACTGGCGCATGCGGAAAGCCTGGCTCCCGAGGCCGGTTGGTTGAGCCTGGGCGAAGCCTGGGATCGCAGTGCCGAGCAGCGCAAGTTGTTTGCCGCGCAACATAAATCCAAGCCGGCTAACATGGGTGAACATGGCGCGCAGGCAAAAGCCGAGGCGGGCAATGGTAAAGAACAAGCTGTCGGTATAGCCGATGCCCGTCTGGTAAGACGTAACGACGAGCCGTTCTGGTTGGTGGAAGATACCAAAGGTGCGCGCTTCGCGTTATCGGCACTGGACGGCAGCTTATGCGAAACCTCGGTAGAGCAGGCGCTACGCATCGCCGACGACTGGTTCAAACGCGATGGTATTAACCAGAATTTGCAAGTAGTGGAAACGGTGGAAGCGCCTATTATTCTGCGTAATCAGGATGCCTTGCGGCCGTTTCATCGGGTAGCTAGCGACGATGGGGACGAGTTGCTGATTTCGGCGCGTACCGGCGAAGTGCTGCATGCCTCGACCCGCGTCGATAGGGCTTTTTACTATGCCGGCAACTGGCTGCACTTATTCAAACCCCTGGAAGCCATCGGCTTGGGGCAATATCGTCACGATGTACAATTGTGGTCCGGCTTGGGTGCGACCATCGCCTGTATCACCGGTTTGATTATCGGCTGGTTGCGTTGGCGGCCGGGTTTTAACGGCAAGCCAACCTATTCGCAAGGGCGCACGCAACCCTATCGCGAGTTTTGGTTCAAGTGGCATTTCTGGAGCGGCCTGATCGGCGGTACGGTGGCACTGTCCTGGGCTCTTAGCGGATTTATCGACACCAATCCCGGTAAGTTATTTTCCGAAGCCAACCCTAGCCGTGAAGAATTCAGTCGCTATTTGGGTAAGGAAATCCCTGAAGCGATGCGCAATTGGCAACCTGCACCGTTCGGTACCGGGGAGAACGCGGATATTGTCGAGCTGGGTTGGCGTCACTTAGGCGGCGAAGCCGTATTGTTGGCATATGGCCGTGATGGCCAGAGGTTGCCGCAAACTCCCGGCGGCGCTGCTCCGCAATTCAGTAAAGTGGCCTTGACTGCGGCTGTTAACCGCATTGCGGCCGATACGCCGATAGCCAGCCAGGATTTGCTGGACGAATATGACAGCTATTACTACCCGCGGCATCACCAAGGCTTGGTGGAGAAACCCTTGCCGGTTGTGGCGGTGCAGCTTGCGGACGAGGCGGGAACGCGGTTTTATCTGGACCCGCAAGACGGCCGGCTGTTGGCCAGGCTGGATCGCAGCAGAAGAGTTTATCGCTGGTTGTATTCCGGACTGCATCATTGGGATTTTGGTTGGCTGTATCAACGGCCGATTTGGGATGTCTGGATGTTGACTTGGGTGGGTTTTGGTTTGGTGTTGGGCGCCAGTTCGCTGGTGGTGGGCTGGAAGAGGTTGGTTAAGACTTTCGCCCCAAAAAAACGCAAAGTACCCGGAAGACAGGCCGCATTGGGATTGGCAACGGAAACCCGTAACTCACACTAAGCGGGTAAATCGGTCCAATTGCCACGGCCGGGGCGATGCTTATGCAAAACATAGCGCGCCCAAGTGTTGGCGGCTTGAGCCTCGGCAGCCAATCGGCTGCCGGTAGGTTTTCTTAGTAGATATCGCCCAAGAAATCCCGCTTCCCAATCTCGACGCCGTTATGCCGCAAAATGGCATAGGCCGTGGCGACATGGAAGTAGACGTTGGGCAGCACAAAATCCAACAAATAGGGCAAACCCTGGAAGGTCGCGGTTTTGTCGCGCATAGGCACAAGTACCGTCTTATCTTCCGTGCCCTCAAGTTGCGCCGGCGCAAAGGATGCGAGCAATGCCAAGGTCTTATCGATGCGGGCCAGCAGATCCGGGAACGTCACTTCATTATCGTCGTATTTGGGTGGTTCCAGGCCGGCTAGCCGTGAGACGGCGCCCTTGGCGACATCGGTAGCGATTTGCACTTGCCGCGCCAGCGGATACATATCCGGATAAAGCCTAGCATTGATCAAGACCGAAGGTTCGATTTTCCGGGCTTCGGCAAAGGCGGCGGCTTTTTCAAGGATAGCCCGCAGATTTGTCAGGCTACGCGTAATCGGCGGCACCGTGGCAACGTACATCGAATGAGACATAAATTTACTCCTGAATCGTGAATGGGATCTAGTTTAACCGAATGTATCGGTTAGAAATCGGCTTATAGCCGTGCGGCGTTTTTCGGGGCAAGTTGTCGTACGTGACAATATGTCGCATTCTGAATATAAGAAATAACTGATATTATACGCGACATTGCAGAGATGTTCAGTGCAATAACTTCCTCCCTCAAATCCGGCTACAAGCCGGATTTTTTTTTGCGGCTCGATTTGCCATCTTTACTGCCAGTAAGGTTAGCTGGACATCACATATCGTCAATGCGTTCCGCAAACAACGCCACTTGCCGCCAATCGGTATATTCAACCACCGCGGTGGGATCGGTCGGACCGTT
>CAZGUM010000029.1:17418-27473 GCA_964529085.1 uncultured Methylomonas sp.
CCACTTGCCGCCAATCGGTATATTCAACCACCGCGGTGGGATCGGTCGGACCGTTGGTCAGCCACATAATCAAGCGGATCAAGGTCCTATCAAAAGCGGTATAGCTCGGGTAATCGATCTTGCCTGCGAAAACGTCGATCACCTTGGGAGTCCAGCTTATTTGTTTTAGAAATTTTTGTAGATACGGATTCGTCGCGGCACTGCTTTTTTCGGGCTTGCGCGCCACCATATTGACCGAGAAAAAAGCATTGGGCTTGCTGTCCAATAGCGCTTGGCGGTGCCGAATAAACTTATAAATCAGCGGGCTGTGATGCCCATAATGAACGCTGGCACCGATAACGATCTTGTCGAAGCCGAGTAGATCGATTTCATAGGCGTCGGCGATTGGTACAACCGAGACCCGATGTTGTCGTTGGCTCAAAAATGCTTGCAGCGTATGGCAAATGTTTAAGGTTTGCCCTTCTTTCGTAGAGTAGATAATCAGGATGGTGGACATTAGCTATTTGCTAAGGGATAAGTGCGTTCGCCATGTCGCAAAAGTTCCCCTGTTATTGTTTGTTAAAAGGAAATTATTCATAACAGGAATGCCTAATTGTAAATTTTCCTTAGAAGGTTATAGTGAAGACGTACTTCAAATCGACCTGAATCGGTCAAGGCGGGAAGAAGAATACCGCAAACAATTTTTACAAAGATATCAAGCCGGGTTGTTATTTCTTACCGGCGTTTTGAGGTTTTTGTCCGGTCAATTCCTGATTTTGACAATATTGTTCGGTACTGCATCTTTAGCCAGTAACCTTGATTTTGCTAGACCCGCTCGTGCTTAGCTTTATGTGTGACCTCCCTCGTTGAGCAGTGATCGCTGCTCTACACACTCTATGGCCTCTAGCGTTCTCACGTTAGAGGCTTTTTTTGTGCGTGTTCGATATTACTTACTACGCACGCTGTATATGACGTAACCGGCAAAAAGCATGGTTAATACATAAATTGTCGCTGTAATCATTTTTACTCCTAGCTATTGTTATTGTTGTCCGCCAGTTATAACAGAAATACGGCAACAGTCGCGCAGATTTGCGTTGACAGACGTTTTTTGCACGTTAGCGTCGAGAGCAAGCTACTCGGATGCAGGTTTGATCATTGCTTATTTGTCAACAGCTTATTGGTCATTTTGCTGTTTGTCCACAAAAGCTGTGGATAAGGTTGTTGGTTCGTTGGTAAAAGGCAAGCTAAGTTGCTGTAATTTGAGAGTTGCCGTTAAATTGACTAAAAATTAGTCAAGCGTAGCTTTTTATCCAGCCTATAGCCGGTTTCAAACGCGATACATTCTGTCTGGTTTCTGTTTATCTTCGGGAATCACCAGATTTTTCTAAGCCGATTGCTTGGCATTCGCCTAGAATGCGTGGCTTATATAGTTAATTTTCAGGATATGTTATGCAAATTCTCGGTGTGGATATCGGCGGTTCCGGTATCAAGGGCGCGATTGTCGATACCTTAACCGGCGAGCTTGTCACGGAACGTCACAGAATAGAGACACCGCAACCGGCTACGCCGGAAGCGATTGCTGCAGTGCTGGCGCAATTGGTGTTGCATTTTAATTGGAACGGACCCGTCGGTTGCGGTTTCCCGGCGGCTATTCAGCAAGGCGTGGTGCGCACGGCAGCAAATATATCCAAGTCGTTTATTGGCGCCGATATCGATAAATTGTTTTCAGACGCCACAAACTGCGATTGTCATAATCTTAACGACGCGGATGCGGCCGGTATGGCGGAGATGCATTTCGGCGAAGGCGCCGGCCAGACCGGAGTAGTGTTGTTAGTGACTATAGGCACCGGCCTGGGTACCGCACTTTTCACCGATGGTAACCTATTACCCAATACCGAGCTGGGCCACTTATATCTTGAGAATGGCCTGGAAGCCGAACGTTATGCATCCGATGCAGCCAGAAAACTTGAGGATTTGGGCTGGAAGTCCTGGGGTAACCGTTTCAATATTTACCTAAGCACGATGGAAAAACTGTTTTGGCCCGATCTGATTATTCTGGGCGGCGGGGCCAGTAAAAAATTTGATAAGTTTAAAACGCAACTCGCGGTAAATACTCCGGTCAAGCCGGCGGCATTTTTAAATCAGGCCGGTATCGTCGGCGCCGCACTCTATGCAAAGTCAAAAGTAATCTGATGATTAGCCCAACCTTGGGCGATCTCTGTTTGCAATTGTTGCCTAACGCGCCGGTTTTCCCCGCCGAGAATTTCTATTACCGTGCCTGACTTGACTATCAAGTCAGGCACGGTAACCTCTGACGCATGAGGTTGCCAGTGGTGAGAAATTTAATTTTTCCATGAGCGCAATCAGACAAAATCACCGGCAATCTCATATGCTTCGATAGGCTGTAAAACAGTTAATGACTTGCGTGGCGGTGATTGAGCCGAGCGGGTTGTTGGCGAAACTCACGCGTGGTGCTGGTGACGATAGTCTTTAGGTCGGGAGATAGCTAAAGGCGCGTCATCAGTACCATTTTCCTGACTTATCAATCAAGCAACATCCCCACGACACGTCAGCTTCAGCTTTGCCGGGAACCGAAATTTCCTCAGGTGTCTCGTGGAAGTTCGTTTGCGATAGGGTCGAGAGCTCCATGCGAGCGACTTGGCCGTTACCGTGAATACAAAAGATTACGATCTTGGCGTAAGTCGAAAACGCCGGAAACTGGGCGGCTTTACTGACTAATACAGCACGTGTACCATGCGGCAAACTATCCCGCCGATGTTGTCGCTTGATGTGTCGGTGCCGTAATCAACCGCTGACCGAAGCGAGAAACATCATGATCACGCTGAATATTAACGGTAAAAGCCGCAAGATAGATCTGCCGGCCGACACCCCTCTGCTCTGGGCGCTACGCGACCAACTAGGTTTGACCGGTACCAAGTTCGGCTGCGGCATGGCATTGTGCGGCGCCTGCACGGTCCATATCGACGGCGAGCCGACCCGTGCCTGCGTCACGCCTATTTCGGCGGCGGTTGGCAAAAAAATTGTCACGATCGAAGTGATAGAACAAGACGAGACAGGTAAAAAGGTCCAGGACGCCTGGCTGAATCTGGGGGTGCCGCAATGCGGCTACTGTCAGGCCGGACAAGTCATGGCAGCTACCGCACTGCTGAAACAGCATCCGCAACCCAGCGACGCCGAGATTGATAAAGCCATGAGCGGCAATCTGTGCCGCTGCGGCACTTATCCGCGGATTCGCGCCGCGATCAAGCAGGCCGCCGGTTTGCCGGAGGGGCAATCATGAAAAACTCAGCCGAATTTCTGCAAGCAAATACCGGTCAGAGCGCTGCCGACGACGCTTATGTGATCGACAATGTCAGCCGCCGGACTTTTATCAAACAGTTCGCGTTGAGCGGCTTTGTGTTGGCCCTGGGCCTGCCTAAGCTGCTCAGAGCGGATGAAACTGCCGCGCCGGCCGCGGCCGGCAAGTTCGGTGCCGATGCGATGCCGCACGGCTGGGTGGATAATCCCCTGGTATTTGTGGTCATTGCCGCCGATGGCGCGGTAAGCATCATCTGTCACCGTTCCGAGATGGGGCAGGGCGTGCGTACCAGCTTGCCGATGGTGGTGGCCGATGAACTGGAAGCCGATTGGTCCAGGGTGAGTGTCGTGCAAGCGCCCGGCGACGAAAAACGCTTCGGCAATCAAGACACCGACGGCTCGCGCAGTATGCGCCACTTTTTTATGCCGATGCGCCGGGCCGGCGCGGCTGCCAGACAAATGCTGGAAGCCGCAGCCGCCGCGCGCTGGCGAGTGCCGGTAACGGAAGTGCGCGCAGAGCAACACCAAGTACTGCACGTGCCCAGCGGCAAAACCTTAGGCTACGGCGAATTAGCCAAAGCGGCGGCAAAACTGCCGGTGCCAGACCGAGATTCTTTGCGTTTGAAGAATTCGACGGAATTTCGCTACATCGGCAAAGGCCGGCAAGGCGTTTACGATGGCCGGGATATTGTGACCGGACGCGCGATGTACGGCATCGATACGCAGTTGAAGGGCTTGCTTTATGCCGTGGTGGCGCGGCCGCCGGTGTTGGGCGGCAAGCTGTTAAAATTTGATGCCAGCGCCGCGCTCAAACTGCCGGGTGTCTTAAAGATCGTGGAACTGCCCAGCAGTCCGCTTCCCGCGGAATTCAATCCGTTGGGCGGCATCGCGGTGATTGCCCGCAATACCTGGGCGGCGATTCAGGGCCGCAACGCCTTGAAAATCGAATGGGACAACGGCATTCACGGCAGTTACGATTCGGTAGCTTACAAAGCCGAATTGGAAACCGCTGCGCGCCAACCGGGTAAAGTCGTGAGGCAACAGGGCGATGCCGATGCGGCATTGCAAGGTGCGGCGAAACGCCTGGAAGCGGAATACTATTTGCCGCATCTGGCGCAAGCACCGATGGAACCGCCGGCGGCGACGGCCCGTATCGTCAAGGGACATTGCGAAATCTGGACCTGCACCCAGGCACCGCAATTAGCCCGGGATAAAGTCGCCAAATGGCTGAAATTGCCGGAAGACAAAGTGACGGTCAACGTAACTTTATTGGGCGGCGGTTTCGGACGTAAATCCAAACCAGACTATGTCATCGAAGCGGCCCTGCTATCGCAAGCGATGCAAGGCAAACCGGTGAAACTGACCTGGACCCGCGAGGACGATTTACACCATTCCTATTTCCACACGGTATCCCTGGAGCGGCTGGAAGCGGGCTTGGATGCGCAGGGCAGACCGGTAGCCTGGCTGCATAGAACGGCGGCGCCCAGCATTTCCTCCACCTTTGGACCGGACAGCAAGCAGCAAATGCCGGTGGAATTGGGGATGGGCGTGATCAACGTGCCGTTTGCGATCGACAATCTGCGTATCGAAAACCCGCCGGCTGCAGCACATACCCGTATCGGCTGGTTTCGCTCGGTGTCCAATATTCCGCATGCCTTTGCCGTGCAGTCTTTTGTGGCTGAGATGGCAGCAGCAGCGGGGCGCGATCACCGGGATTTTCTGCTGGATTTAATCGGCCCGGCGCGCCGCATCGATCCGATCAGTTTGGGCGATGTCTGGAATCACGGCGAATCGCCGGCGCTTTACCCGGTCGATACCGGCCGCCTGCGCCGAACCATCGAAACCGTGACTCGCGAAGCCGGCTGGGGCCGTCAGCTGGCCAAGGGTCAAGGCTTGGGACTGGCCGCGCATTACAGCTTTGTGACTTATGTGGCCGTCGTGGTGGAGGTGCTGGTGGACGATGCCGGCAGGCTGAGCATCCCCAGAGTCTATGTGGCCGTGGATTGCGGTCCGCAAGTCAACCCCGAAAGGATTCTTGCGCAGATCGAGGGGGCCTGCGTCATGGGTGTCAGCTTGGCGACGCTGGGTGAAATCAGCTTTAAAAACGGCGCGGTAGAGCAAGACAATTTTCACGCGTACCAGCTCACGCGCATCGACGATGCGCCGCGCAACATTAAAGTGCATTTGCTGCCGTCCGCCGAATTCGATACTCCTTTGGGCGGTGTTGGCGAACCGGGTGTGCCGCCGATAGCGCCTGCGCTATGCAATGCCATTTTTGCCGCGACCGGTCAGCGCATACGGCAATTACCGATACGGGACCAACTGCTTAAAGACTGATAAACCTGATTAGCGGCCGGCGAACAGAGCTCGCCGCGCCGGTTTTGGAGTAGGAAGCAAAACGCACCCCGGTTATAAATTTGCTTAAAGCTTTTTAAACCCGGGCCGATAACCGGTTGCCAGCCGAAACATGGCGGGTACTTTTCAATCCAGAGGAGATAAACCATGTCATCCGTATCGGGAGTAGGTTCAACGCCGTATTTCCCCATCACCAACCAAACGAAACAACCCGTAGCGAATCAGCAAGCGGCAACAGCGCCGGTGCAAGCCGTTGCAAAAGACGCAGATGCAGATGGTGATAACGATGTTAGAAAAGGCAGTAACATCGACACCTATGCCTGATAGCGTTAGCGGTTCCAGCTAGTAGTAAAAAGCCGGGTAATATCGGCTTTTTATTGATGGCTATTTTGTTTTTTCAGTTGTCCGGTATCAATTCGAAAATCGCGATTCGGCTATGCCTGCTTTGGCTATGGAAAAGCGTTTCCAAAGGCCCGTACTCCAATTTTTGAAATCGTCCAGATAGGTATAGGCTACCGGAATCACCAGTAGGCTCAGCAAGGTTGAAGTCACCAAGCCGCCGATAACGGCAACCGCCATCGGGCTGCGGAAGGACGAATCCGCGTTACCCATTTCAATCGCAATTGGCAGCATGCCGGCCCCCATCGCGATGGTAGTCATCACAATCGGTCTGGCGCGCTTGTGGCAAGCATCCAATAGCGCTTCCGTGCGGCTCATGCCGTGTTCACGCCGGGCGACGATGGCATACTCCACCAGGAGGATGGAGTTTTTGGTGGCTATCCCCATCAACATCACCAAGCCGATTAGGGATGGCATCGAAAAGGCTTTGCCGGTCAACAACAGCGCTACGAAGCCGCCGCCAAACGACAGCGGCAAGGCCGCCAAAATAGTAATCGGCTGCAAGAAGTCTTTAAACAGCAACACCAATACGATAAAGATGCATAACACGCCGGTCAGCATGGCCAAGCCAAAACTGGCGAACAGCTCTTCCATCATTTCCGCGTCGCCGATGTTGATGCGTTTGACACCTGCGGGCAGGTTTTTGATGCTCGGCAGATTCTGCACTGCGGTAGTGACTTCACCGAGTGGCGTGCCCGACAGTTCGATTTCAAAATTGATATTGCGCGAGCGGTCATAGCGATCAATCACCGCCGGTCCGCTGGATAGCTCCAGTTTGGCCACCTGACCAACCATCACCGCACCGATGCCCGCTTTCGCGGACGGCACGGCCAGCCGTTCCAATACGGCAAGATCGTGCCGGCCTTCCTCGGCCAATTTAACGACCATGGGCACTTGGCGTTGCGCCAAATTTAACTTGGACAAAGACCAGTCGTAATCGCCCAATGTGGCAATGCGCAGGGTTTCCGCGAGTGCGGCGGTGGTCACGCCCAGATCGGCGGCGCGGGCGAAGTCCGGCCTTACCGCGATTTCCGGCCGAACCAACGCGGCGCTGGAGGCAATGCTGCCGAGACCGGGAATGGTTCTCAGATCGCGTTCCAGATTCCGGGCGGCGGTGCCTAGCGTCAGTGGATCGTCGCCGCTCAACACCAATACGTATTTCTCGCCGGAGGCGCCCAAACCCACTTTGGTACGGACACCTGGCAGCTTTTGCAGAGCCTGGCGGATCTCTTGCTCGATAAACTGCTTGCGCACCGTTCTGTCCTGGCGGTTGGCCAAGGTTATCGTCAAGGTGGCTTTACGAACCTCGCCGCTGCCTTGAGCGCCGGCCATAGGATCGGTACCGGCGGAGCCGCTGCCGATGGTGGTGTAAACCGTATTCACGTAATCGATATCGGCGACCAATTGTCTGGCGGTTTCGGCGGCAGCCTTGGTCTGCGCCAAGCTTGAACCCGGCGGCAACTCCACGAATACCTGGGTTTGCGGGTTGTCGTCGGCTGGAATGAAGCCGGTGGGCAACAACGGAATTAAAAACAACGAACCGATAAAAAACGCCGCCGCGCCGCAGACCGTGGTAAATCTGTGCTGCAAACACCAGCCCGCCAACTGCATATAGGTGCGCATGACGAAACCTTCTTTGGCTTCCGAGTGGCCGCTGTCTTTCAACATATAAGCCGCCATCATCGGTGTCAGCATCCTGGCTACTACCAAGGAGGCCAATACTGCCAGCGCCGCGGTCCAGCCGAATTGCTTGAAAAACCGGCCGGCAATGCCGCTCATGAACGCGGTCGGCAGAAATACCGCGACCAGCGCGAACGTGGTGGCGACCACTGCCAGACCGATTTCGTCGGCGGCCTGCATCGCGGCTTGGAAAGGCGTTTTCCCCATCCGCAGATGGCGGACAATGTTCTCCACTTCAACAATGGCGTCGTCCACCAGGATGCCGATTACCAACGATAGCGCCAGCAGCGTGATGACATTGAGCGAAAAACCCAGGTAGTCCATGCCCAGAAAAGCCGGCACTACCGACAGCGGCAGCGCCACGGCGGAAATAAAGGTAGCCCGCCAGTCGCGCAAGAATAGCCAAACCACCAACACCGCCAGCAAGGCCCCTTCGTAAAGCATGGTCATGGAGCCCTGAAATTCCTCTGCGACCGGGGTGACGAAGTTGAACGCTTCGTTGAACTCGATATCCGGGTTGGCGGCGCGCAGTTCGGCCAGGGCTTTTTGCACGCCGGCGCCGACTTCCACTTCGCCGGCACCCCGACTGCGCGTTACTTCGAAGCCGACTACCGGTTTACCGTTCAACAAGGCGAGAGAGCGCGGTTCGGCGACACTGTCTTCGACCTTGGCCACTTGATCGAGCCGAATCCGGCGGCCGTCGCTCAAGGATAATTGCAAGGGACGGATTTCATCCACCGAGGCCACGTTCGCCAGGGTGCGTAGCGGTTGTTCACCACTGCCCAAGTCGATCCGGCCGCCGGCGCTCTCGCGTTGCATTTCGCGCAGTTGGCGGGAAATGTCGGCGGCCGTTGCTCCCAGGGCTTGGAGTTTGACCGGGTCCAGCGCGATACTTATTTCGCGGCTAACCCCGCCCACTCGATTGACCGCGCCCACGCCGCGCACCGTCAGCAGTTTTTTGGCTACGGTGTCTTCAACGAACCAGGACAGCGCTTCGTCATCGCGTTGCGCTGAGCTGACGGTTAAGGCCAAGATCGGCGAGCCGGCCAAATCCAACTTGGTGACGATAGGGTCGCGTAAGTCGCCAGGCAAATCGGCACGGACTTTGGACACGGCGGAACGCACATCATCCAAGGCTTCCTGTACCGGTTTTTCCAGGCGAAATTCGCTGGTAATGGTGACATTGCCGTCCTGCACCTTGGAAGTAATGTGCTTCAGGCCTTGCAGGGTCGCGATGGCATTTTCGATTTTTCGGGATACTTCCGTTTCCAGCTGCGACGGCGAGGCGCCGGGCAAGGACGCAGAAACGGTGATGGTGGGCAGGTCGAGATCCGGAAAGTTTTGAATCTTCATCGCCCTGAAGCTGACCAAGCCGCCGAAACTGAGCATCACGAACAGCATCAAGGCCGGAATCGGGTTGCGGATACACCAGGCTGAAATGTTCATTGCGACACCACTCTGACGCTGTCGCCGTCGGCCAGAAAGGATGCACCGCTGGCAACCAGCCGATCTTCGGCGGCAATTCCCGATAAAATTTCCAGCGTGTTGCCGTACCTGCGACCTAACTGCACTTTTACCTGTTTGACGCGCGCCCGGTCTTCGGTTTGTTCGGTGAGGAGAAATACATAGCTAAAGCCGTCCCTTAGCGACAAGGCCTCTTGCGGCGCGGTCAGGCCGGTAGAGCTGCCCAAATGAAATTCGCCGCGGGCAAACATGCCGGCGCGCAATCCGCTCGATACTGCCTCCGGTAGATCGACGTAAACCAGACCGTTGCGGTTTTGCACGTCCAAGGTCGGAGCCAGGAAGCGCACGCTGCCGTCTATGCGGCCGACATTGGGTACTTCGACCGTCACCTTAGTACCCGGCTTTAATTGCGTCATTTCGGCGGCCGTGACTTCACCGCGCCATTCCAGCCGGTTTTGCCGGATCAAACGAAACAATTCCTGGCCTTTGGCGGCGACCGCGCCCAAGGTAGCGCTACGCGAGGAAATTACACCGTCGTCGCTGGCCAACACCTTGGTGTATTTCAGCCGCAATAATTGCGCATCCAATTGCGCCTTGGCGGATTGCAGCTTGGCCTCCCCGGTTTTGGCGCCGGTCAGGTACTGATCCACTTGCTGCGCGCTCAAAGCGCCGGACACCGATACCTTGCGCGCCCGCTCGGCGTTGAGCCGTGCTTCGGCTAAATTGGCTTCGGCTTCGGCTACTACGCCTCGGCTTTGCGCGACGTCGGCCAGTACGCTTTCGTCTGAAAAAGTCGCCAACACCTGGCCTTTTTTAACCACTTCGCCGACTTGGACATTGATCGCGCTGAGACGCAGATC
>CAZGUM010000029.1:27573-31609 GCA_964529085.1 uncultured Methylomonas sp.
GGCCTTTTTTAACCACTTCGCCGACTTGGACATTGATCGCGCTGAGACGCAGATCCCCGACCTCCGCGCCGATCACGGCTTCCTGCCAGGCGGCGATTGAGCCGTTGGCGCTCAGACTGAGCGGTATATCGTGCGTTTGCGGGCGGATCGCGGAAACGCTGAGCGCCGGATTGGCGGCGGGCACTTCGGTCGATGGAGCGGGCTCGTTGACGCGGCCGATAGCCACCCCGATGCCGATTAATAGCAGTAAGGCGATGAATAGCGCGCCTATTTTTCCCTTTGTCATGATTTTCCTCCGGTGAGCGTGTCGTATTGATTCGGAAATAATTGAGTGTTGCCGAGGTCTTTAGGTTTCGATTGGTCCGCGGCAGCCGCGTCCCGGCTCTGCGAGTCGCCGCCGTCCGCCCAGCCGCCGCCGGCCGCGCGATAAAGCGCGATCCATGCGTCGACCTGCTCCTGCTCCAGTTCCTTCAGTGCCAGTTCGGCGGCAAGCACGTTGCGGCGGGCCGTTTCCACGTCGAGTAAATTACCCAGACCGCTTTGGTAGAGGGTTTGCAGCGCCTGAAAGTTTGCCCGGTAGCCGCTGACCGCGTCGCGGCCTTGCGGCAAGCGTTGGCGGGTGCTGTTCAAACGGACCAGGGCGTCTTCGACTTCCTTGACCGCCGTACGCACCTTGCCGCGGAAACGGCTTTCCGCCGATTGGTATTGCACTTTGGCAACTTCCACATCGGCCGCGCGCTTGCCGGCGTCGAACAACGGCAAGCTCAGCGTCGGCCCTATCGCCCAGGTCTGCGCCAGCATAAGCGCTGCGCCGTTGATATTTTGCAGCGTCGGGGTGATGTTGCCAGACAGGCTCAATTTCGGAAATTGCTTGGCCCGTTGCACGCCGATATTAGCGCTGGCCTCGGCGAGGTCGCGTTCGGCGGCGGCTACGTCGGGCCGTTGCAATAACACCTTAGCCGGCAGCGAGGCGATTTCGAATGCCGGTGGGGTGGGCAGTTTCGCGGCCTGATCCGCCGAGCCGTTCAGTAATGACCGCATGTCGGCTTCTTCGAGGCCGGTCATCGCCACTAGGCTTTTGATCGAACGCTCGCATTGGGCTTGTTGTTGCAGCAAGGTTCTGTTGCCTTCGGCGGCACTGGCAGTGGCCAAGGCCACATCGCCCGGCGAGCGGAAGCCGCTTTGCCCGGCGGCCACTGTCATTCGCGCCGATTCGAGGCGTGAATCGCTGTCGGTACGCAATAAATCCACTTGTGCTTCGCAATAGCGATAAGCCAGATAGGCATCGGCAACTTCCGCCGCTACCGCGACCCGAGCATCGTGCCAGGAGGCGTTGCGTGATGCCAGCTGACTTTGGGCGGCTTCTTGTTGCCGGGCCAAGCCCCCGAATAAATCTATTTCCCAGCTGGATTGCAGTCCGGCCGAGAATTGGTTCCAGATGAAGGGTGTGCCGCCAAACGAAGACGAGGAGCGTTTGGAGGCGAGATCGGAGTCCAATTTAGGCAGCAAGGCGGCATCGGCGCCCACGAGATTTGCCCTAGCTTCTTCAATACGCGCTCTGGCATCGGCGACCGACGCGCTAACTTGCTCGGCGGCGCTCAACAGGCGAGTCAGGGCCGGATCCTGAAAACGGTCCCACCAGCGCATCAGCTCGGCGGGGTCGCCTTGATGTGCCTGTTGCCGCCTGGCCGCATCGGCTTGCGGTGCTTGCCAACTGGCCGGCGCCGGCAACGGTTCGGCTTGATAGTCCGGGCCGACGGTAGTCAATAAACCGCCGGACCCGCAAGCCGACAGTAGCAAGGGGATAAGACTAAAGCCAAGCGGACGTGAAATATTATTGCTCATGCTTGCCATCCCGAGCACGCCTCGCAGCTTCATCTTTGATCATGGCCAGAGCGTAGCCGGCCAGACGTTCGGCCAGCACATCGATGTTTTGTGGGGAATTTAAAATTTGCGGAGAGATCAGCGAGATGACGTCTTGCCCCACATAAAAATACACCGCCATGCCTATCATCGCTAAAGCCAGCCGATGTAAGTCATCGTCGAAGCGGTCCAATCCCAAATGTTCCTTGAGTAGCGAAACCAAGGCTTCATGTTGCGGTTTGATCTCCGCATCGATTTCCTGCTGCCAGGCGCCGGTCGGCTCGATCATTTCCCGGAAGTGCAGTTTCATCACGAGTCCCAACTCCTCGCCTTTTTTCAGCGGTTCGAGGAATTCGCCGAAAAACCGGGTCAACACTTCGGGCAACGGTAAGCTGGCATAGGCCGCGACATCGGAACCGCAAGGCGTGTCGCCCATCGGTTCGAAGAACGCGGCGCGATATAGACCGGCTTTATCGCCGAAGTAATAGCGAATGGCTGAAATATTGGCGCCCGCCAGTTCGCAAATTTCCCTAGTGGAGGCGGCTTTGTAGCCTTTTTCGGCGAACAGCCGCAATGCCGCCATTACCAGCCGGCTGCGAGCGTCGTGGGTTTCTGTTTCGGGGTTTTCGGTTGTGACCATGCTGCCTCGGCGAAAGTGTTTGCTAGAAAATAAATCAATCGATTGATTTAAACAATATCAATCAATCGATTGATTGTCAATTTTGGTTGTGGCAGCGGGAAGGCTGGATTGATTTTGTGCGTGTGCAAGCAGTGTTTATGCAAAAGCAGCGCTGAGGTCCGTGCATGCTTCGGCAGCAGGACCGCAAGAATGCACGAGGTCTAGCAGGATCAGGAAGATTTGTGCGGGAAGGTTGGGGTGGAATGGAAAAATTCCGGTCTATCTCGAGCCGGTATTAAATTTCACCGGCTGGGCGGACACGAGTTAAAGTTAGGCATGGCGCAAGCCCTCGCGAAACGTAACAAATACGGTTGACGGTTGCGACCGTCGGACGGTTTGCGCTGCAAATCAACAATTAGCGCGTCAAACCCGAAGTCTGATTTTGTAAGAAACGTTGTTTCGCCTCGTTTTCTTCGCGCGCGGCATCAATCTCGCGAATCACGCTACGTAGATCGGCCGGTTTGGCGCTGTCCTCGAAATAGCCGGTTAAATTGCTCTCTGGATGCAACTCGCCGCTCTGATACAGCTTCCACATCTCCTTACCGTAGTGGCTTGTCAACAACTCCGGCGCGAAGCGGCCGAAATAAGCAGCCATATTCGCCACATCGCGCTCCAGCATCGCTCGGGCGTTATTATTACCGGCCGCATCCACCGCTTGCGGTAAATCGATGATTACCGGCCCGTCGCGGCCGACCAGTACGTTATATTCGGATAAGTCGCCATGCACCAGGCCGTCGCAGAGCATGCGTACGATTTGGCCGATCAGAAAGGCGTGGTATTCCCGCGCCAATTCCGCCGGCATTTCCAGGTCGTTAAGCCGGGGGGCGGGGTTACCGTCGGCGTCGGCGACCAGTTCCATCAGCAATACGCCGTCGATAAAATTGTAGGGTTTCGGAACTCTGACGCCGGCATCCGCCAAGCGATATAGAGCCGTGACCTCGGCATTTTGCCAAGCGGATTCCTGTTCCTTACGGCCATAGCTACTGCCTTTTTCCATTGCTCTTGCGCGCCGGCTATTGCGGACTTTGCGGCCTTCCTGGTACAGGACGCTTTGTTTGAAGCTGCGCTGCTCGGCCTCCTTGTACACTTTGGCGCAACAGATTTCCGCGCCGCAACGCACAACGTATACCGCTGCTTCCTTGCCGCTTTTCAGCGAACCGACAACTTCGTCAACCAGCCCGCTGTCTATTAAAGGTTCTAATCTTTTCGGTGTTTTCATGGTCCCTATTATGCCGTGCCGGCTCGCATTTCGTTTAATACTTCGACAAATTGATGTGTTTCGCTAGCAGAAAAAATTCCCGGTCTAAAAATTAAGATTTCCTGATGCTTCGGCGTCGACGATTCGGCTCGGACCGCTGTTGAAAAATTTAGCCTTTCAAGCAGGAAAGACAAGCTAAATTGCGCAAATTCAATTTGCATTGTCAGGCTTGGCGTTCGGCCGGAAACAGCCGATTAGCTCACATTTGGTATTTTGCTGGTACATTAGCCGGTTTT
>CAZGUM010000030.1:0-21357 GCA_964529085.1 uncultured Methylomonas sp.
CTACAAACCCTTCCCGACAAACCAAAACTCCAGCATCATCAACATCCACACCAAATCACCGTAATAGGCGGCATGGACGCTTTGATGCATTTCGATAGCATGATCCAAAAAATCCGGCCTGAAAAACTCGCGCCGCTTCAAATCATGTATCGCACCGTAAGCCAGTTGTTTTAGGGGGTGATGATCTTTTAGCCACACCCCGAAAGGCAAACCAAAACCATGTTTGGACTTATTGATAATCCGCTCGGGCAGAAAATCGGCCATTGCTCGTTTGTAAAACCAACGCAGTTTTTGCCCGCGCAATTTGTCATTCGAAGGAATGCGGCATGATAAGTCGATAATACGCCGGTCCAACAAGGGGTAGCATACTTCTACACCGGCCATCTCGCACATCCTATTGACCTTCACCAAATCGTTATCGTGCAGCGTATTTTTCCAATCCAAATACAACATACGATTTAAGGTGCCAGCAGACTCCGGCCGCCAATAGTCTTCCCGGAGTTGCTGCAATGGTGCGGCAGTATCAATTTGCGCTAAAAAATCAGCCTGAAAAATATCCGCTGCGGCATGCCGGTGCAAAAAATTGTAGTCCTGCAAGCGATCGGGCATTGCGGCATTAGCTTGATCGATATAGCGTTTTGCTTTAAACAGTAGTTTCTGTTTGGCGATTACTTCCGGCAAGCAATTCAATGTCCCTTCAAGACCGGCACTAATGAATTTTGGCAGACGATGGTAGCTCTCGAACAACATTTGCTTGGCGTAACGCTCGTTACCGGCAAAAATCTCGTCGCCGCCATCGCCGGCGAGCAAACGGTCAACGCCATGGTCCTTAGCCAATTTGGCACAATAGTAGGCTGCCAAGGCCGACGCATTCCCGAAAGGCTCATCATAGTAAGCTGCGATGCTAGGCACTGCATTGACGGTATCTTCAGGAGTAACGTAATACTGATGTTGCCGGGTGTTAAAACGTTCGACAGCAATATTGGCATATTCGATTTCATCATAGCCATCGGCTTGAAAACCCATCGAAAATGTTTTCGCCTTGCCGGGAAATACTTTCGACAATGCACCCGCGACGCTAGAACTATCCAGCCCACCACTCAAAAACGCACCGGTATTGTCTTCATTGTCAACCATGCTTCTGACCGCATCGATCAACTCCCGCTGCAATTCACGGCCGGCTTGCGGCAAATCGCAAGCTTGCTCCGAAAATGCCGGCAGCCAGTAATGCTCGATTTTTATCAGACCATTTTGATAAACCAGACACTGCCCGCCTTCCAGCTTTTTCACCTGTTGGTAAATAGTGTTGGGACTTGGGCAATGGTTGAGATAGATATAATCGAATACGGCTTGCGGTGCTATGGCATTACTGACCTGCGGATGGCGCACCGCAAAATCGGCACTGGAGCCAAACACTATGCCACCGGGTATCTCTGCGTAGTAGATATGACTGAGGCCAATCGGGTCGGTCGCCAATATAATTCGTTGTTGTTTGTCATCTATCAACACCAACGTATCGGCATCAGGTAGCCCAACTAAAAAATTTACACCGCAGTTTACATAAGCGTTCAATAGGCTTGGTTCGCTACCTGCTCGCGAACTCGATTGCGGCATTACCAAAAGCAATTCATCGGTCTCATAAATATTTTTAGACAACGCCGCCAATGCGTAGCCTTGGCCATGCCGGTAAGTAAACGCCGAATCCGCCGCCGTCATTTGCTCCAGCAAAGCGATAGCTGCTTCGTTTTGGAGATTACTCCCCATCCATCCCGCGAATTTAGTCATAGTGGTAGTTTTGATTATGTCTTGACGTGACTGATCACATATCGGAACTTGCCAGAGCGTTCCTTCGGAATGTAATCGGTATATTCGATATTGACGGCAACTGCTTGCCCTAAACGTTTTTTAAATTCTGCGACAATCTTTTGTTCGTAAGCGGGCTGATAGCTGGCTGTTTTAACAATTTGTACAGTGGTTTTATCCAAACTATCCTGTGTTATTTTGAATGCATCGACCCCCTCTAAATCGCGCAGCACATAAATTAATGCCAACCCATGCAAAACGGTGCCGTCTTGAGCGACCACAAAGTCGGTGGTGCGGCCTTGGATATCCTCGAGCACCGGCAAACCTCGACCACAGCCACACGTTTTATCCGACAAAATACCCATATCGCCGGTGCGGTACCGGATGAACGGAAAATCGCGCGTGGCCAGATGCGTTACTACAATTTCGCCGAGCTCGCCATTAGGTAATGGCCGTCCTTGCTTGTCGACAATCTCAACGATAATGTCTTCGGCGGTAATATGCATACTGCCTTGCGGACATTGGTGAGCAATAAACCCGGCATCGCGCCCGCCATACCCATTCGCAACCGGACAGGCAAACACGCTTTCTATCTTGGCGCGCTGGTGATCGTAAAGCCGCTCCGATGTCACAAAAGCCACCTTAATCCCCAGATTATTTAAGGCAATACCTTGTTTCTCGGCATGACTCGCGATATGAGCCAACGCCGAGGGATAGCCAAACAGCATTTTCGGGCGAATCTGCTGAATTTCTCGAATGAAGCCATCCAGTTTTTCGGACGACATCTCGAAAGCCGGAATCAGATGAGTACGAATTAATTTATCACGCAGTAAACGAACTTTATCCTGAGCACCTAGTTCGATAGGCGACCCCCAAATTACGGCTTCCGGATCGCCGATATCCACCCCCCACCAACGGGTGGCTCGCCATTTTGCCGCGACATCGTGACTTACTCGCTGCTTGCCTATATAAAAGATCAGCGGCTCACCACTCGATCCGCCCGTATTGAAACGCGCTAGGCCGACCGCATCGTCAGCTTTCATCTCAGCGAGATGCTGCCTAATTTCCGGCTTACTTAGCAGAGGTAATTCAGCTAGTTTTTGTACACTATCGATATTTGCTGGTTCAAATCCCAAGTCAGCAAATAATTGCCGATAGTAAGGCACATGTACCTGCACATCTTGCAGAAATACTCGTAGATTCTGCAGCTGCAATTGCCTAATTTCCTCCGGCTTAAGCCATTGACTACGTTCCATGCCGCGGCGAACCCCGACTGTACTATGTTTTTTCAAAGCCTCATGAAGTGGAAACAGAATGGAAGAGCAAAACCATGTATAACAAGCCATTATCACTTCGTCACCTTACTATAGAGGTTTAGCCATTGATATTTAACGTTTTTCCAATCGTAGTTTTCTACCTGCGCGATACCGTTTAATACCAGTTTTTGGTACAAAAGAGGATTGTCGATTAATTGCTCAACTTTGGCGGCCATCATTTCCGGATTGTTAACTTCAACCAGCAACGCCGTCTCATTGTCGGCAACAATATACGGAATTCCACCGACATTGGTTGTCACTACCGGCAAACCGTTAGCTAGCGCTTCTAAAACCGAATTTGGCATATTATCCACAGTAGTGGGATTTAACATGATATCGACATCCTGATACAGAAGGGCAATTTGTTCAGGTGTCAACTTTCCCGTGAACTCGACATTTTCCGTGAGACCCAAACCTTCTACTTGTCCCACTAAGACACGTTGCAACGGTCCACTACCAGCAATGAATACTTTGATTTTTGGAAAACGCCGCTTCAGGATAGCCACAGCATCAATAGCTGTTTCTATTCCATAAATTTTTTCTAGATTGCGCGTAATAACTAGCTTGGGCAAGTCGAAATCTGCCACCCCGGTTCGTTGTTTGAACTTAAACTTATGCAAATCGACAATATTGGGAATGACTTGCGCCGTAAAACCAAATTTATCAAAAACGTGCGCTAAAAAACCTGAAGGGACAATGATTGCGGACGTTTTTCTTAAAGTAGGAGCCACCCATTTCATTGAAGTGCGAAAATACTGCTCGGCTTCCCCTCCTCGATAATTAACGATAACCGGCACGTTTTTTAGCCAGCCTATCCACACCGCGGGGGCGGCGTACAACTGCCATGACCAACCTGAATTTGCCATTATGTGCAAGCAATCGACATGACTCGCTTGTTTCCAAAGCGCGATCAAATAAGGAATAAGCCGAAAAATGGCCCTTAGTCCTTTAATATTTGTAGCCCATTTAACCGGATAATCAGCGTTTGTCTGAATTAGCGTAACTGCAATCCCTTCGGTTACGAGTAAGGAATTAAGTTGTTTCGTTTGATTAGCCATTCCGCCAAACGGCGGCGGCAATGGCCCAATCAACCCAACATGCAATTGGGAATTATCAACTTGCGGCACAGCACTTTGCATAAAGGTCCGAATATCTTTCTACACTTCGTTGCCAATTACGCTCTTCTTCAACGTAACGTCTACCCGCAAGCTTTATTTGCTCCCAACGCTCTTTTTCGCTTAATACCGCCAATACGGTTTCCGCCAAAGCAGTTTTATCTCCCGCCTTGAACAAATAGCCAGTTTCACGGTTACGAATCAGTTCATGATGCCCACCAACATCGGATGCCACCAACAAACGCCCCTGAGCCATCGCTTCAAGCGGTTTCAAAGGTGTCACCAAATCGGTTAAACGCATAGCCAATCTGGGATAAACAAAAATATCCACCAAATTGTAATATCGCTGTACATCTTGATGAGGAACCCGTCCAGGCAAAACCACCCAGTCTTGCAAACCCAGTTCATTAATTTTTCGATTGATTTGCTCTTGTTGCGGCCCGCCTCCGACCAGCAATAAACGAACATTCGGCTGCTGTTGGATAATGGTCGGCAAGGCGTCCAACAATAACAACAAACCCTCATAAGCGTAAAAAGACCCGATAAAACCAAGCACAACCTTGTCAGTTAACCCCAATGAGCCAACTAAACCGGGATCGGCACCCTCGCCATAAGTAAATTTATCTATATCAACCGCATTGGGAATAACCGTAATTTTTTCAGCCGGGACACCACGCCCGATGATGTCGTTTCGCAATCCTTCGCAGATCGTGGTGACGGCACTGGCATGCTTGAAAACGTAAGTTTCCAGAGATTTTGTTAAGCGATAACGTAAACTGCCTTCTTGAGTAGTGCCATGATCGACCGCTGCGTCCTCCCAAAAAGCCCGGCATTCGTAGACTAACGGTAGCCCGTATTTTTTAGCCATTCTTAACGCCGCAAATCCATTCAGTGCCGGAGAATGAGCGTGCAAAATATCCGGTTTAATCTGCGGAATGATTTCATCTAGTCGTTGAGTCAGTGACTGCACGACCGCCCATTGATTAAGAACCGGTAATTTTGCAACCCAACTCTGCGATTGCGCGGATCGATAAAACGTCAATCCATCGACAATTTCTACATTGGAAGATGTGAGCTGATGCTTGGCAGAGGTAACGTGAAAAGTCTCCCAACCCATTTTTCGTTGCTGTTCAAGAATGGCGCGGGTGCGAAATGTGTATCCGCTATGTAGCGGAATTGAATGATCCAGAATATGTAATATTTTCATGTCGAAACAAGTTCAGTGTATTTTTTCCCCGCCTGATAGAGCTGCCACTGTCGACACGACTTTCACAGGTTAATGCTGTTCTTTACCAATTAGCCTCATCCAAGCCTTCCTCGACAAGTGCGGGATCAGCAGATACAAAGGCATTTTTAGCCAATGCGCACGCAGATACAACAGCCATCGCGCAAAACCAGACCAACGGTCATTACAACTGGGATGGATCGGCATCAATGCCCGCATAAACAAAAAATCCATCATCGCCAGAAAGCTTGGGTTAGTGGGCGCCGCTTTATTCATTTTTTCCAATAGCTCACTGGCTCCAGGCGTAAGTAGTATTTTAGACGAGTAACGTAAGGCGTAAAGTACAGGCTGCTGTAATCCTAATTGTATGGCTCTATCTATCAGCTTATGCCGATCATGACCAAGCGCCCGAATTAATGCATCCAAATCTACCAGATCGCGCAAGCCGTGCTCAAATTCACCGTCATAAAACAAGTGTGTGGCGCTATGAATCACTTGATCACAAGGATCCAAAACTTCTAACCCCTCATACCCCAATACTGGCTCAGTATTCGCAATTAACAAATTGGCGTTAGGACAATCGGCGCATGTAATGGGCAATATATTGTGATGTAAATCAATCACACTACCTCGAGTCATATGCTTAAGCGGCGGAACTTCATGCATCCAGCGGCGATAGTAGCGTTGGTCGTAAGCAGTTTGATTAACACCAACCCACCCATTCAACATTAGTTGTTTTTCAGTTATCGGAATTTTATCAATTGGCACCAGAAGATCGATATCGGAAAAAATACGTCCTTTAGCCGCCAAACTTCTCGATATTGCATAAGCAGCGCCCTTTAAAAAAATCAAAGGGAAATCAAGCTGTTTTGCAACTTTTTTAAGATTCCTGGCTTCCCAAAAAAAATCGTTAAGCTGTTTGTCCGAATGGACTTTAGCGGACTGTAAATGGCGTATTATCGATAGCGATAAATTTGCCAGCATTCCTTGCTCTTCAACCAGATAATACAATTTAGCCAATAACATCGTACTTCGTGCTTGCCTAATCAGTAAATCCCACTGTTTCAGAGAAAGATTGGCGATAGCTAGCTGCTTGTTTAATACCCGTACCAGCAACGGTAATTCATAAGTCATAGCTTTGGCTTCAAGGCGTTAAATATTTGAACTGCCTCGTCCAGCTGGCTATAGCAAAGCTGATAGCAATCTGCCGAATCTATAACATCGCGTAGAACATTAAAGCCAGACACACCTAAGCGGCTATAGTTAAAAGAGTTATCCGCAATATCAATAAAAGCTCGCGCTTTGCTTTTGAAAACAAATTCGGTTTCGGCGCCCTCCTCGTACTTAGGAAAAATAACCCACGCTACGGGGCAAGAAAGAAATTGTTTTTGCACACTCGATCCAGGAGGCTTGGCGTGACAAACAGTTCCCTTGGATGTATCGGTCGACAGCGGCCCAAACACTACATCAGGATAGCGTTTGGCAATAATATCTATAGATTGATTTTTTAAACTTACCGGACGCGGGAAGGGTAAAACCAATCCTGCATGTAGATCGATCAAAGTTAACTCATCGGACAGCAACCGCCAACCTTCTTGAATTAAACTAGCGGTCAGGGTGCTCTTACCGGATCCAGGTGGTGCCGGTAATATCGCAGCGTAGCCACCTTTTTCAATAACGGCGGCATGGATAATCAAATGCGTATTGATTTGACTAGAAACGCACCAATTCATTCCCCACTCGATAAGAGCTGGGGCATGCTGATATGGAAGCGAGTTGAAAGGCGCATAGCCGTCAAAAAAAAACTGGGCCTGCTTAAAACAAAATTTTCTGGATAAACTTGGGGAGTCTACGGAAATATGAAAATCTAAGAACTGGTCATCTGCATCAAGCACCACTTCATAATCAGCATAAAGAACATACAAGCTTTCCGATATACTTGGAAAATGACTCTTTATACGAAAGGAAAATGGGCCCAATCTTAAATCTAGACCACTAATCTGTAATTTTCTTTGTATTTCGGGAAAAGGCAGACTGGCTAATATCACTCGATTAATATTTCAATTAACTCTTTTTTCTGTAGATCACTTAATAAATCTCTCACATAACTAGCCGCGCCAGTAAATCCTAACTCGGGAAAAATCGTCATAACGTCGTCAACTGAGTTCGAAAAACTATATGGCTTTATAAAAAAAGATCTAAGTAAGGAAACCGGCACCCCTGAAACAAGGTGAGTATCTCCTGTATTACCACTATATATTACTGCCTCGCCCTGCCAATCCTGTAGCAAAACGTCTCCAACAGTGTGCCAAGAGTCACACGCAATCATGCGGTAAAAATATAGTTTAAAAAGTCCACGCATTGTTGTGCTGTCCAGACTCCCGAACCAAGATCACATGAAGTATTAGAAGATACTGCGGCATACACTTTTTTACAATCGGCCACACTCAAAGGAAAATCGACATAAGATGGATCAGAATCTTCTTCTTTTTTCTTAGCACTTAACAAAGCAGCAAGACAAAGACTTTCATTTGACGTCAAGCTATTATGTAATTTTGTCCATAGCGCGCTACTGTCCGTACCATAAGCGAATGCGGAATTCATAAAGCACTTTCGACTCGTTTGATCCATATTATCTTCCCGAATGCGATTTGGTGTAGACGCGCTTACGGGTGTCCAACTCGGCCTGTAACTCTGGTTAACCCTATAACATTTATATGTTCTGCTACCAGACGACGTTCTAACTGTAATCGTGCCATCATCCTGACCTGGAGCACAGCTTTTCGGCCACTTATCGGCTCCATAGCCAGTTAACCCACAATTATCGTGCCAAAACTTAGGCGTGCATTGCGAAAACCCGCACGATCCAGTTTGCGTAACACCAGAAACCGCACCATTTCCCTTCACATGTAAAGATGTAAAACCGGAGACCTGACAATCAACTTTGGTCCCAGAGCCCCATGCGGGACGATTTGCTAAAGTCATTATAACCGGTGCCACCACGCCGACCTTAGCAAAGGTTCTTCTTGTTTTATCAATTAGTTGCGCGCCCGATACCTGTTCGTGTTGCTCAGGCAATTTGCTATTTTCTTCACTCATTTTGACTCGCCTTTAATTAAACTTTGAAATGGCTCACACTCTAGCAAAACACTCAGCCTCTGTCTATTGCACACTAGTACAGTTCAAATGTTTTTGTAAAAAATAACACACGCTCAAAAATGACCTATCGGCAAGAAATAGTCATTCTCTGACAAAGTGATCAATTGTGATTATTTCGAATGAAGGCTTCAAACATCAATAACGACCAAATTGACGCACTATAGTCACGCAACCCAGATTGGTGCTGAGTAACCAAATGCCGTAAAAAATCCTCATCAAACCAACCGGTCTCTCGTAAAGTATTCCCAAGCAGCGCTTGCTGAACGCGTTGCTTCAAGGGACCTCTAAACCAACTGCTCAATGGTACCGCAAACCCCATTTTCGGCCGATACAAAATATCGTTCGGCAAATAAGACTCCAACGCTTTTTTGAAGAGGTATTTACCTTCACGACCATGCAATTTTAAATCGGGTGGCAAGGTCGCCATCCATTCCACCAGTTTGTGATCCAGTAAGGGCACCCGCACTTCTAAGGCGTGCGCCATACTGGCCCGGTCGACTTTCGTTAAAATATCACCCGCCAAATAGGTTTTCATATCCAGGTATTGCACCATTGACAATGGATGATCCGGCGCTTGTTCGCTATAACGACGGAATACTTCAATGGCTTGGTATCCCTGCAACTCCCTTTTCAAACTATCGCTAAATAACTGACTACGCATACCATTGGAGAGTAACGATACACTGTGAAAATATCCCGCCATAGAATCGCGCCCAATCGATTCCAGCGTGGTTTTAGCCCTGAATACCTTGGGTGCCCAATCCAACTTGGGATAAACCCGACCTAAAGTCGAGAACAACGGCACCCGCAAAGTATCCGGCAGTAATGCTCTCATCCTCTCTTCATAGGTATGCCAGCGGTAACGACGATAACCGGCTAGGCTTTCATCGCCACCGTCGCCGGACAACACCACGGTTACCTGCTTCTTGGCCAGTTCACAAACCCTATAAGTCGGCAGCGCCGAACTATCGGCGTAAGGCTCATCGTAAAGTCCGGAAAGCTGATCGATCAAACTGAAATCGTCGGGATCGACTTGCTCGACACGGTGCGCCGTATGGTAGCGTTCGGCAACCTGGGCGGCAAATTGCGATTCGTTAAACTTGGGATCGCCGAAGGAAATAGAACAAGTGTTGACGGGCTCTTTGGACAATCCAGCCATCAATGCCACCACACCACTGGAATCGACGCCGCCGGATAGGAACGCACCCAGCGGCACATCGGCGACCATCCGAATTTTCACGGCCTCGCGCAAACGCTCTATTAACTCCTCCCCGGCTTCGACAGCACTTCCGGCAGAAGCCGGTTTAAACTTAACGTCCCAATATTGTTTAGGGCGAAAACCGCTCTGCCCACGCTTGATCGTCAGACAATATCCGGGCTCAAGCTTATAAACGCCTCGGTAAATGGTCTTGGGATCGGGAATATAACCAAAACCGAAGTAGTCTTCTATCGCAGTGGGATCAACGTCTTTAGGCAATAGTGGATGCTGTTTTAAGGCTTTCAGTTCGGAACCGAAAATGAATTGCCCGTTGCTTAATTCACCATAAAACAGCGGTTTCACACCCAGCCTATCCCTGGCCAAAAATAAGGTCTGCCTTGGCCGGTCCCAAATTGCAAACGCAAACATGCCGCGCAGTCGCCCGACGCAAGACTCGCCCCAAGCCTGCCAGGCATAAAGAATCACTTCGGTATCGCAATGGGTTCTAAAGCTATATCCCAACGCTTCCAACTCTTCGCGCAATTCCGGAAAATTGTAGACTTCGCCGTTATAAGTCAGTACCACATCACCGTCCTGACTGTGCATCGGCTGTTGACCGCTGGACAAATCGATGATGGACAAACGCCGGTGTCCAAAACCCAAACCGGGTTCGGTATGTAGCCCTCCTTCGTCGGGCCCGCGGTGAAATTGTGACTCGTTCATCCGCGACAACAGATTGCGGTCTATTTCACTAGCACCTGTAATATCGAAAATACCGACTATGCCGCACATATGAGTTCTCTCTGGATCATTTACTGCTTATCATAAACTCGCCGATAGCGATCCACCATGCTATCGATTGAAAATTCCGACTGAACCCGCCGAAGCGAGGCCTCACCGAGTTGCCTCCGTTTCTCGTTATCGGCAACTAAATCTCGCATCGCCAACGACAAACCCTCAATATCTTCTTTTTCTACCAAACAACCGGTCTGCCCGTCCAACACCAACTCAGGGTTACCGCCAACGCGGGTAGCGATAACCGGCAGACCGCTCGCCATGGCTTCTAATATAGTATTGGAAATACCTTCTGCCTTGGACGGCAACACAAAAATATCCAGGCTACGCAAAATTTCCGGAATATCGTTACGCTCGCCGGGCAACCAAGCTTTATCCGACAGATTAGCAGCGTTCAACAACTCAATGGCATTGGTACGCAATGGTCCGTCACCTATCAAAAACAAACGAGCAGTCAGGGCAAATTCCGCCGAAGTTTCGCAAGCATCGATAAATGCCCTGACCAAAGTCAGTTGATCCTTGACCCCGTGCATACGTCCGACAGCACCAATCACTAACTTTTGAGTCAAATTCAATAAGCAGTCTTCCGGAACCCCTCTATCTTCCCTGCGAGGATAAAAGATTCTGGTGTCAACACCATTACAAATACGGGTGATTTTTTTGGCCGGGATACCTACCCGCGTCAGTAAATACTCTTGCAAATGCTGCGAAAGGGGAATAAAGCGATGGATTAGCAAGCCTAAAGCCCGCCGCAGCCATTGATATTTGACATTGCTACCGTCCGGATCGAACACATCCCAGCCGTGCTCGCCATGCACCCTGTAAGGCACGCCCGCAAACAACGCACAAACTTGATATTCGATAGCGGCCAAATTACGAGTATGCACTATCGCCGGCTGCCATTGTTTCAGCAAGCGATACACTTTATAGAACGATGCCCAATCTTGCCCAGGACGCTTATGTAATTGATGGACAATTACATCTTGCCGTCGGATACGCTGACTGAATTCGGTACTATCAGTCAAACAAATAATAGCGTGCCGATAACGGCCTTCCGACAGATTATTGATAATATTGACCAAACCGTTCTCTAACCCACCAATGCCCAATCGGTAAATTATATGGACGATTAGCGGCGGCAACTGCCCGGACATTATGCTGCCTCACCGCTCAACAACCGAGACAAACGTTGGCCGTTTTGCTTCCAACTGAAATCACTTTCGACATAACGACGATTAACCAAGGCAGGTTTGACCGGCTGCGATAGCAGTTGCAACACATGATCGGCAAATCCTTCCGCTTCATCAGCCACCGCCAGTTGCAAATCCGCATTACCGGGAATTCCTTCCATTGCGGCCGTGGTAGCGACTATAGCTTTAGCCATCGCCATGGCTTCCAGTACTTTATTTTGAATGCCTCGAGCGATTCGCAACGGTGCGACGACAACATTGGCGTGAGCAATAAAAGGCCTGACATCGTCAACTCGACCAGTAACGATGACTGACGCATCGTTTTCCGCCAGTTGCAACACTTCTCTGGCCGGTTTGGAGCCTACTATGTAAAACTTCACGTCTGGCCGACGGTTACTAATGATTGGCAATACCTGTTCGGCAAACCATTTAACAGCATCAACGTTCGCCCAATAATCCATCGCACCGGTGAACACAATAGCCGCCTGCTCGACCGAAAATGGCCTGACCCAAGACAAGTCAGGATCGAATCTATTAATATCTACGCCATTATTGACGAAACCGATCTTGCCGGCCGACGCGGGCGCCAATGTTTTGAACAACCCTGCTTCTTGTTCAGATACGAATATCGTGGCATCGGCTCGTGCGGCGATACGTTGCTCATAGGCCAACAGTTTTTCCGCTTCGCGCCGGTAAATCCAACTGGCGGGCCAAGTTTTACTTTGCGCATATTGCCGCCATTTGTCGGAATCGACATCCACAAAATCGGCCACCCAATGCAAATGGGTATATTTCTCGACGTACTGTGCCATCGGCGATGAAAAAATCATCACCCGCTGGATATCCTGTTCGACGATAGTTTTATCCACCCATTCCCGCAACTCACGATTACGGTAATACGGCAAACTTAAGGCCTCCCCGCTGAGTAAACCTTGCAGACTCTTAATTTTGCCGAGCTTGGGATTTAAATCGATGCAGCGGACATCCTGGCAGAACAACTTTAAGATAGCTATATGCTGACGATCATCAGGGTCGTCGATAAAGGTTCCGAGAAATATTTGATATTCCTCTGCTAAGGCCTGCAAAAAATGAAAGGAACGAATCTTGTCGCCTTTGTTGGGCGGATAGGGAATACGATGAACCAAATAGAGTAGTTTGGGCTTTGCCATCAGCCCAAATCCTTGGCAAGCCAAGGGCCTACCAGCTGACTAATCGGTAACGGCAGACGTTTCCAGGCAGTAATAAACAAGCGGTATTTGGGATTGAGCGGATTGATCTCTGGAATCTGCTTAGCCTTGACCAAATCAACTTCGTAATACAACGGTTCCGGTTCAAAGCCCCAATGTTTTTTAAAGCGATACGAGCCGGTGCCGATTTTGCTGCGACCATAATCGAAAATCTTGCAGCCCTTTTCCACCGCGCGCCGCATCACTTCCCAATACATGAAATCGTTAGCTTTCAAATCGCGGGCCGCATCAGTACCGCCGCCGTAATACGGCAAAACTTCGTCTTTGAAATAAAAACTCATCACGCTGGCAACCAATTGGCCTTCGTGCTCTATCGTCAGAACTTCGCAAGTTTCGCCAAAAACATCCTGCAAAATTTGAAAATATTTTTTCGGAAACACAGGGGTTCCCAGGTTTCGGACGCTTTCAGAATACGCCCGATATAAACGCTCAACATTCTGATCGATGACACTGATCAAACCGGCTTTGATGCCTGCTCTCACCATGGCGCGTTGCTTGCGCGGAATGGCATTCAGATTTTTTTCGACATCGGGATCCAGCTCTTTTCTAAATGTGACATACAACTCTTTGTGCGGCCAGTCGGGATGACGCTGTTTCTGATTCCTCATTTCCAGGCTGTCCACGCCCAATTCTCTGGCCAGTTTTTGGGCTTGGACCTGCAACTCGGCAAAAGCCTCGTCGTTACTGGCAATAATTCCGCCGTAGACACAAAATGCATTTGAAACTAAAGAATTTCCGAACAACAAGCTTTTGACATGGGTTAACGGCAAGATACCGGTAATTTCGCCATCGTGCTCGGAGTAGTAATAGTAAGTATTGTGCCCAAAAGCCTGCTTGATCACCTGCTGCCACGCGGACAAATGAAAAAAACTGCCATCTGCCGTAGCCATGACATAGTGATCCCAACGTTCTCTATGGGCTGGCTCAAGTAATTTGATCATGTCTAACTAGGATGGTTGGTTTGTCTGTTTGGATAAAAACACGTTGCGCATGGTATCCCAAGCAAAATCGGTTAGTAAGCTGTTAAGACGATTTTGCATTCGATTTAAATTCAGATAATGTCTGAATTGTGTTTTGAAAGACAGATCATGCTGCCGCGGCTGCTCGGGATCGATTTCCCAAGGGTGAAAATAAAAAATTCCGGACTGTTTTTCGTGATCGTTGAGATAACGGTATGCCCATTTCGAAAACTGATACGGATACAAGCGAAAAAAACCGCCGCCACCGCAAGGAATATTACGATCCAGAACGTTCAATGTCGTAATGGGTATTTCCAAAAGTTTCGGTGCATTTTCGGGCCTATAGGCAAAGCGCGGAGCCCCCGGCATACCGTACAAATCATGCTTGACCGGATAAATACTGGAGCTGTACTGAAAGCCTTCGTCTTCCAAAACCTCCAGCGCCCAAAGATTTTTGGCGCCGATCGAATAACTGGCCGCCCGATACCCAACAACAGCTTGGCCTCCTATATCTTCAAGAATCTTCCTGCTGATTCTGAGATCCTGCCGAAACTGTTCGGGCGTTTGTTCTGTTACCCTTGTATGTTGATAACCGTGAGAAGCAAGTTCATGCCCTTCATCCACTATCCGCCGCACCAGCTGCGGATAACGTTCTGCCACCCAGCCCAAGGTAAAAAAAGTCGCCTTTACTTGATGCTGCTCGAACATATCTAAAATTTTATTCGTGTTTTGTTCAACCCTGTGCGGAAGGGCTTCCCACTGCTCACGCTTTATATTCGACTCAAAGGCCGAGACCTGAAAATAGTCTTCGACATCTACGGTCATGGCATTGATTGGTGTTTGCGAACTCATGCCGATACTCAACCGGCCAACTGATAACGTCTAACGATTTCATCGACGATACGCTCCGCGGCCTTACCATCCCAATATTCCGGAACCCGACCACTTTTGCCCCCAGTATCTAAAATATCATCGACGCATTGCATAATTTTGACAGGCTCGGTGCCGACTACCGTATTAGTGCCCTCATTGACAGTAATAGGTCTTTCCGTATTTTCCCTTAACGTCACACAAGGCACCCCTAATGCCGTAGTTTCTTCCTGCAGTCCTCCGGAATCAGTCAATACCAAACGTGCCGACTGCATCAAACCCAGCATTTCCAGGTACGCAACCGGAGGCAACATAATGACTTTCTGTTCCGGCAACACACCCAATAAGCCGGCTTCAGCGATTTTTTGTTGCGTCCTGGGGTGAACCGGAAATATCACCGGCAATTTTTCGCTGATATCGCCCACCACTCGAACCAAGCGCGTTAACGTTTCTAGATCGTCGACATTGGAAGGTCTATGCAGAGTCAACAAAGCATAGGCTTTTTCCGAAACAATCTGTTTTGCGCCGTATTTCTGCAAAGTTTCTTGCACGGACAAGGCTTGCTTACAGTTAGCAAGCAAGGTATCGATCATGACATTACCGGTAAAGCATATCCGTTGCTCGGAAATCCCTTCTTTCACCAAATTATCAGCGGCATCGCGTTCGGTAGTGAACAACAGATCGGATAGCTGATCGGTCAATATCCGGTTAATCTCTTCCGGCATCTCCCGGTCATAACTTCTCAAGCCGGCTTCAACATGAATCAGAGGGATATTTTTTTTGACTGCGACCAAACCGCACGCAATTGTAGAATTGACATCGCCAACCACCAGAACGGCAAATGGCTTAATTTCATCCAAGACCGGCTCAAACCGTAACATGACATTGGCAGTCTGCACGGCATGGCTTCCTGAACCTACACCTAAATCTCTATCCGGCTCGGGAATCCCCAGCTGTTGAAAGAACGTATCTTTCATGGCCTGATCATAATGCTGGCCGGTATGCACCAGATAGGGGGTAACCATATGTTTAACGGGTTGTAATTGCCGGATAATCGGCGCCATTTTCATAAAATTAGGCCGCGCACCTACCACACAAATCAAAACTTTGGGAGACATGTCGTTAATCCAAGGAGGGAGTTTCGCTGTAAACCGCATCCATATCCAGCTGCAGCAAAATGGCTTTTCTTAGCAAAGCTTTTTCCTTATTCATGCTATTCCGAAGATTACTGACAACATCTTCTAGCCTAGCCATTCGTTGCTCAAGAGAATCGGCTTCCGCAACACTGTAACGATGGAAAGCCAATGTTGAACCTCCAATCTCCTCCTCAACGGACTCCAGTAACATCTCTTCCTTTACTTCAACAATAACCTTAGTTACGGCCTGCTCATCAAGCAAGGTTAATTCTTCCAAATAACCAAACAATAACAGACGATCACACAAGGAATTTATTCGCCGTGGAATACCGCCGCTAAACTCGTGAATTGCTTCAAAAACACTTGAAGTAAACTCGGGAGTTCCGGACCAACCCGCTGTCTGTAACCTAAAAAGTATGTATTCCTTAGTCTCTTCCAAGTCGAGCGGGTCTAATTGAAATGTCGAGACAATCCTTTGTTTGAGTTGCTCCATATCAGCAGAATAAATGGTGCGCTTCAACTCAGTCTGTCCCACTAAAAACACTTGAAAAACTGGATTACCGTTAACATCCAAATTAGTCAACATCCGCAGTTCTTCCAGTGACTGCTTCGGCAAATTTTGTGCTTCGTCCACAATTAATAATAAGCGACGACCTTCTCTAGCCTTTTCAACAATAAACTTTTCAAAGCCCGACAACAAACTGGCCTTATCCGTAAGTGAAAATGTAAATCCAAAAGTTGAGGCAGCCATTCTTAGAGTATCTTCCGGGCCAACCTGCGAAGTCATCATCACGCCGATTAACAGTTTCTCCTTATTCAGATTCTTGATCAAACTCTTGACCAACATGGTTTTGCCGGTACCAGGAGAACCAATGACCAACACAAACCCTTCCCCTTGGGTCAAGCCGTAATGCATATAAGCCAGCGCGCGCTTATGTACTGAACTCTGGAAAAAAAAATCAGGATCGGCACTAAGTTGAAAAGGTTTTTGAGTAAGGTTATAAAATCCGTCGTACATGTTTTGGCCGATTAGAATCGCACGTTAAAATTGGCTGTTGCTCTATTTTCAACGTAGCCACTAAATTGAGCAGAATCAGACGTTAGATTAATATGGCGCAATTCAAGCCCAGTATTCATTAACAAAGGTCGTCCGAGATTGATGGGAATAGAACGGTTGACACCTAAAGCAACATCGTACCTAGTGTTACTAGATAGACTGCCCTCGGTATGCATCCATGATGGTTGTAAATAAAAGTTTAATCTAGGCTCATATTGCCACTGCCAGCCACCCGAAACACCATACGATAGATCTTCGCCAGTGCGTTTACCATAAGTACGACGCTCATTAAACATGGACGCGTTATAACTACTTTTGCCAGTTTGAAAACTAAAAGTGAGATTACCACGCTTTCTAATAATAACGTCATCTACCAAATCAAATGGATTAAAAACAAGTTGGGAGTTATTATAATTAGGACCTTTGATCAGATTTCCTGAAGAATCAATCGATAGAAAACCTTGCGTAAACAGATCTTGAGTGTTTGCGACCTGAGTAAAGTTTCCTGACGAATCTCTTAGAAAAAAACCCTGCTGTGTCAACAATTGCTGTAGGGTGGTCGTTTCCTGAGAATAATTAAATCCAATCGAAGCCTGTTTGAAAACATAATTGAAATTGGCATCCCAAGAACTACCAGTATTCAACCCTACAGATTTATCATTATATGTAACCGTAGAACTTAAATTTGCTGACGGGTTAAAACGCATAGTTACGTGTTTGTTATTACCATAACCTGCTTCGAGAGAATACCAACGACTAGGACTCCACTGTCCTCCCAAAGTATAGAAAAATCCATTTTTAACACTATTTGACAGCGTTTGATAATCGTTATTAGAATAGCCAGCCTGCCCAAACACATTAAACTTACGGTTAATATAATAACGCGCATCCCCCTGATATTGTTCAAAACGAACATCTTGACCGGAAGCCCTGTTCTGCTGTTGAGAAGAGTAATTTACCCCCCAACTAACCCTACTAAAAGCACTACCACTAGACAATCTAGCTTGTCTAGTATAAGTCTCCGAATCGGAAATTAAATTAAAGCCTCCATTTTGGATTATTCTACTTAATTCAGGCGAAATCGTCGAACCATTCGTATTATCAAAAGAGGATTTATTATAGCCAACTTTAAATAACCCATTCGCATATTGGCCAAAATTTGGTGTCCAATAGGGGGAAACACTAAAAGTTTTAACCTCAGTTCGTCCACCATTCCCGGAAATATTATCAGTCGCAACATTGCTACTAAGATTCTGCTGGCTTATTGAACTACTAGTTTCTAAATAAAGCTTATTCTTAACAGCCTGATACAATGAGTTCATATTAAGCTGGTGATTTATATCAACAGCATCCGTGCCCCCAGCATTGTAAAGACCTTGCAACCGATAATTTAGGTTAAACGTACTCCACGTTGACGAACCATATAGCGATAAGCCTGGATCAACCTCACTAACAAAACCACTTTTTTTATTATCTTGCGAAAGTGTCAAATTATCTGAGAACACTTCTCTTGCAGATAAATTTGGGGTTAGGCGCCAATCCAGCGCAAAACATGAAACCGAATACATACACGCGCCAACACTTCCAATAAGAAACAGCAGGCTTAAACGCCAATGTCGCAGCGCTATACAATCACAAATGCCCATATTTCCCATAGCTATAGTTATGACCGTATATGTCAATCTCTTTTCTTGTTTTATTTAAAAGTGTCATAACAACATCGCAATTACTAAGTTTCGCTACTGATTCGTTCACTACACTTTGCGGAGTTGTCTCAGCTGCGATAACTAACACCACTTGCCCAACAAGTTCAGCTAGAATTTGAGCCTGAGTGGCAACAAGCAATGGTGGCGAATCAAAAATTACAATCCGATCCTTATAACGTCTGCTGACCTCCTCCGCAAACAGATACATCCTTTGACTAGACAATAACTCAGTAGAATATTTATGCCGCTTACCTGCGGTTATTAAACTCAGGTTTGGAAGATCTGTTTTTAACAAAATATCAGAAAATGTAACCTTATCATCCTCCAGATATTCTATTAATCCCCTAGGGCTATTTATTCCCAATTGCTTTGAGATGCTTGGTTTCTCGACATCAGCATCTATTAACAACACGCTTTTATCTCTTTCATTAGCAATGCTTAAGGCCAAATTGATCGAAACAAATGTTTTGCCTTCGCCCGGCAAACTACTACAGATAAGAATTAAATTAGATCGATTAATACCATTATTCTCAGATCCTTGTATATTATTCACCAACGGCCTTTTGATGACCCTAAACTCCTCGGCTAGTTGCGACTTAGCGTTATTATTGTCTATAAAACCATTTTCCGCCAAACTACGCCAATTTATAATAACTTGCTGCTCTGATGAAAGTAAGGAGGCTGTATTTTTTACCTCAACGGCACCGGAAACACTTGACGAAGATTCAGAAACACTACCTCTATCCTTAATAGACATACTATTCCCAGTACTTTCAACAACCAACCCTTGGCTTCCTGCCTTTTTTAGCGCATTTTCAATGATGCTCATATGCTTAATCCTGTCTAATACCTTTATTTAAGCATCTCAAATATCATAATGCCGATATAGCCACTTATCAAAATAAGAAACGTTGATATTAACAGCCAATCCACGCTATTAGTCTGACTAATACCTTGCGATGTGAGAGAAACACTACCTAAGGATGGCAAGCCTGTAACAATCCTTACCTGTCTAGCAGACATGAAGACAGGACGAATAAAATACACTAAAAATGCCACACCAAATCCCAATACAACCCCAGCCAAAAGCGCAAACGAATAAAATAACTTTCTATTAGGGAAACTAGGTTTATTAGGCTTGCTTGGAGGGTCCGCAATTTTAAATTTTAGCCTAGAGGTCTGGTCATCCACCCGTTCAGTAATGTGCGCCTGTTCGCGCCTATCTAACAGTTCAGAATATTTTCCACTAATAGTTTCGTAATCCCGATTTAGATTTTTCATTTCAGTTTCGATAGTTAACCTCTCATTTAAACCTTCTTCGAGCTTTGCTATTCTGTTTCGGATAGACTCTACCAACGTCTCACTAGACGCAACTTCTGCCTGAGCATTATCAAACCCCATTTTTAACGCCTGAACATAAGGATTCGACATTTTATCAGCACCTATATTCTCGGAAGCCACCATCCCTAAACCTACATCTTCGTCCACTTTATCGGATTTAGCCCCATTTTCTTGATTTTTTAACATCGCTATTAATTTATCGATTTCAATGATTTCCGGATGGCGCTCGGTGTATTTAAGCAACAACTCTGTTCTTTTATCTTTTAACGATTCAATTCTTGCATTATCTGCAGACACCTCCTGAGTAGAAGTTGGCAATCCCCAGTCTTCGTCAGATTCTTGTATTTCGGCAACTTGCTCAGCTAATACATTGCGCCTGGAAATGGCTTGCTGTAGCGCCGTGTTAGCATCCAAATATTGTTCCTTCATTTTCTGCAAGCTTTGAAACTGATCGGAATCATTCAACAAATCTAGATTTGCGCGTTTGAATTCTTCTTTTGCTTTTTCTGCATCTTGTAACCTGATTTCGTATTCACGTATTTGCTGCTCTATGAACCTCTGGGCATCACTGGCATCGGCCAAAGCTTTGCCTTCCGTTTGTTCAGAAAAGACCGTCAAAACCGCCTGAACCACACTTTTAGCGACATCGGGGTCCTGCGACGTATAAGCAATATCGAATATATCACCCCTACCACCAGCTATGGTTATATCTTTCTTCAACTTTTCGATTAACTCCGAGCTAGAACCAGTATTATCCTGAGATCGACTAAGTTGCGATAATTCAATAATTTTTTCCAGATTAGGCCTTGTAAACATAAGCTGTTGTATGATCCTAATTAGAGCTGATATATCTGGCTCTATTACCATTCCCCGCATTAATGGCCTAATCACGGTCGCAGAATCTATATGCACTTTTGCCTTTGACTCATATTTATCAGGCATCATAAAGATGTAAGACCACGCCCCCATGCAAACAACTAAAGCAAAAACAATCGCGAGGCGCTTGTATTTAAGAGTACCTTTTAAATAAAAATAGACTTCAGAAAGATCTTGCTGCATATTAACAGACCATCGTTTTCAAACTAAAATTAACAAACACACCGACCCGGACAACCTTCAATCTTTTGCTAAACTTTAAAAGTAAGCATCAGGAATAATTAAAATATCACCGGGCATCATCAAAACATTTGCAGATAAATCTGTATCGTCAATTAAATCATCAATCCTAACACCAAAGGGC
>CAZGUM010000030.1:21457-31483 GCA_964529085.1 uncultured Methylomonas sp.
GTACTAATTCCTTTAAAACCACTCACCATAACCACTACCTGAGGGCTTTTAATATAAGTTGATAAGACCTTTTCGATATCACGAGCCAATTGGAATGGCGTCTTGCCACTCGCAAGCAATTCCTCAACCAACGGTACTGTTATCTTTCCATCAGGCCGCACAGGCGCGGAAGTTGACAATTCTGGATTCCCCCAGACAAATATGTTCACACTATCCCCTGGCCCAATTTGATAGGTATAATCAGCTGCCTGCTGTATATCTTCCAAAAGCGGCTGCGAACACCCCATTAGGTTCAGCACAAACAACAAAACACAATGGCTTAACAATTTTCTATTAAATATCGACATAATCATATTCTAAGTAGTTTACTTACCAGAAGAAGCCCCTAATTCTTTAAGAATTTTCTCCGCATTATCTTTGCCTGAAAATTGTCTCTTTTGTTTGTCCGAGAGGCTAATAGCTTGCTTAAGCTCCGTGATTGCCGTAGCTCTGTTACCCGTATTAAAGTGAGCAACACCTAAATGGTATCTAAACTCTGGCAACTTAGGTTCTTTTAGGACCAGAGACTCTAATATTTTCAAGCCTTCCGCTGTGCTCCCCGTTTTAATCAAGCCCCAAGCATAAGTGTCTTGGAAGTATGGATTCTCCGATTCTTTAAACCTAGCCGCCAACTTCATACCTTGCTCAATATCGCCAGACTCTATTAGGAGAGATGCAAGATTATTTGCCGCTAAATTCGCTTCAGGATTCTTAGCCAGCAATTGCTCATAAACTTTTCTAGCTTTTTCACCTTCGTTTGTTTGTTCGTATAAACCAGCCAACGCTGTTAACAACTGTGGATCGTCTTTGTTAACCTCCAAGGCTCGAAGAAAAACATTCTTAGCAGCCCCCACATCTTTGTTCATGATAGTCTCTATTCGAGCCTTGACAAGGTACAATGATATGGCTTTTGGTGTTCGCTTTAGCTGATCGGCTAACAACTTATTCGTTTTAACGACGTCCTTATCAGCCATATAAAGATCACTTAATACGCCAACAGAATTTAGGTCGTCAGGATATTTAAAGTGATGATTTTCCAAAAAAGATACTGCCGCCTCTCTATGCTTCAGAGCCTCGTACGACTCCACAAGGCTTATCATGGATTTTAAATGATTAGGAAATTGCTGCAGTATTTTTTCGTATAACGCAATAGCCTCTGGATATTTCCCTCTTCCCTTTAAAATATTAGCCTGCAAGTATACAGGCACAGCCTTTTCTTTTGAAAACAAAGCCAAACGCTGCACAACTTGCTGAGCATCATCCCATTTTTTTTCCGAAATATCCAACTCAGCTTTACTTGTAAGAAATAAAGCTTGGTTAGGCATTTTTGCGAGTGCTCTTTCTAGCAATTGTCTAGCGGTTTCTTTTTGCCCAGCAGCTATATAACCACCGTATATGTAGTCAAACGCAGTTAAATTTGCCGGATTTGCTTCCAGGGCCTGCTTGAAGCTCTTATCGGCCTGCTTTCGATCTTGTTTTATTAGGTACGCCTGACCTAACAATGAATAAACGTCATCAATATTGGTTTTCCCCCAAACAAGCCTATTGAGAAGCTCAATTGACTCATCCGTTTTATTTTTCACCAAAAACAATCTTGCTTTTAGTAAATTAGCCTGGATAAACTCAGAGTTTGCATTAAGAATTTCGTTAATAGAATTTTCAGCTTCATCATATTGCTTATCGGCCAAGGCGATTTCAGCAAGAATAGTTCTTGCTGTTAAACCGGTATTACTCTCCTTTTCGATATCGATAACCTGCTGTAGCCCTTTTTTTGCCTCCGGTACATATCCAGCACCAAGCATCCATCTCGCCAATTCCAATATAATCTTAGATTGCCCTTGATGGCGACTGAGCATGGACTGGTATTCATCTACGACTCGGTTCTTTTCTTTCGCATTGAAAAACTCTATCAATACAATTTCCGGCTCTAGCTTATCATCCGACTTCTCGACAACCTCTCTTAACAAGGCTTCAGCAGCATCCAACTTATCTGTCATTGAATAAATTGAAGCCAAACTTAGCTTAAAGTTATTTACATCTGGATATAAGCGAATGAGCTCTTTATACCCTTCCTCAGTCTTATCGACATTATCCCGTCCATTAAGTTTGATTTTAAACAACCTAAGAGGCAAATTTTTATTGTCTTTTTCAAGCGCCTTGTCGATTAATGCCAATGCTTGGTCTACTTCATTTTTTTCATAATGCAGTTGCGCCTTAATCGATAGGGCATCAATATTATCCGGCACACTTTTTAAGATTGAATCGACAATCTCTTCTGCTTGATCTCGCTTTTCTTGCTTAAGATAGACGGAAGCTTTTATCGCCTGCGCGTCGGTGTTACCCGCGTCCAATGCCAAAATCGAATCCGCTTCAGCCAACGCTTTATCTGACTCTCCAAACAGGATATCCAACTTACCTAGCTTTAATCTGGCTTGAAGCATGGCAGGGTCCAACTCCAGAGTCCTAATTAGATTTTGCCTCATTGACTTGAAATTGTTATTTTTTTCATCTAAAAGCGCCATAAAATAGTAAACTTCCGGGTTTTTATCGCTACTCTGATTCGACGTTTTTAATTCTAGCAGGGCTTTATCAAACTCGCCTTTTTCAAAAAAATCCTTACCCTTTTGCAAATGACTCTGAGCGGCCTCTTCGGGAGAACTACAAGCCATCATCAATAAAAAACTACAGACAACTCCTGCTATTCCGTTCCAACTTATTTTCATTTGACCTACAACCACCCAAATCACCTCAAGAATAAATTCTTACCATTTATTAAATTAATTATCCGATCAAAAACCCCTAAATCAACTATTACTCGCAACAATAAGCTTTAGGGACAAAAAACCAATAAATTGCTAAAAATCTCAACAATTTACATCGCTTTCAGACCGAGCACTTTAAATGCAAACACTTATATTGTGTAAAATACAATATAAGCATTCGCCCAAGACAGCCCAAATCAAATAAATATTTTTCAATCGCACGTTTAGATAGAGAAATACCTCACCCTATATTTACTTTTATCCATTCATATAGCTCCCTTAGTTCAGGATGCATATTTTCCAAAACTGTCTGAGTAGTAATATAGTAAGGCGCTCTTATCCCATGATAATCAATATCTTTACCGACTCGTCGAAAATCAATACCTGACCTGTGCATCATTCTGGGCAAAAAAGGCTCCATCATGGCAAAAACATTGGTTCGGCCATCAATTTCAGTCAACACGGTGGCCGCAAAAAAACAAGCAACCGCTATCGATGAAAAAGTCCTTTGCTCCTGCGCTGAAAATTGCAAACCGTTAACCTCGCCGAAACGTGTCAACGTCTCTCCAGTCCGCCTGCGAAACGCGCCGTCAACTGCCAGCCTTGATATCTCGCATATAGTGTCTCTTGACAGATTTAGACTATCTATAAATTGTCTATCAAGACTAACACCACAGTATTTTTCTAATGGTAACGGCTCGATTTCCCGAACGTCTACAGCAGGAACCAATCGCACACAACCAGCCGGAATGCCGGTTTTCAGGTGAGTAATCAAACAATGTCGGGAATAACGATCATATTCATCAATCTCAAGGCCATCAGAAAACCTCTCAACAGCTTCATATCTAAATTCTTCGCAATAAACTCTATATCTTATTTGAAAAACCTGTTCTTTTTGGATAGCGCTCTCCGCAAGTTCAACCTTAAAGTAGGAGCTAAAGCTTTCCGCCAAAGACAACTTAGGTGCGGCATCCATCATTTCCTCTCATACGACGAAATGTCATCTAGCTATAAATATTTGTCGATATCATGAGCCTTTATTCCCCAAGCTAAAAGATGCTCTATACGATCATTAGCCAACCCTAGACGATTGGACATTGCTTGGAACAGCGCCTTCAAAAATAAATAACCTTGGACAGGATGGTCGTCCAGATAGACACTGAGCATATCGCTACGCACTTCGAGTAACTGAACTTGCGTCAAAGCCACAACCGACGCTGTTCTCTCCTTAGACTCATATAAACAAACGTCGCCAAAAACTGCTCCAATCCCCAAATCGCATAAGCCCGGGCTTATGCGACGATTTCCATCCAATTCCGCGCCACCCAATACCCTAACGACACCCTCTTCAACGAGAAACAGAGTATTGCCCTGCTCGCCTTTTCGGATAATAGTTTCACCTGCATTTAGGCTATATCGTTTCCAACCCGAACCTTCGGAGAATTTTGCATTAGCTAGTACGTCACTAAATAATTCTTTCATGTCCGCCCGACTGTAGAAAGTAAAGGATCATCCTGCTGCATTTAAGGTCGCTATGTTATATAAAGCTATTTTTCAAATCTCTTGAACAACGACATAGAATGGAAAGCTACATATATTACAGCTACTTGAGCGCCGCAGTCGCTTATGGACTTTTACTCCTATACGCCTTATTAAAAAAACCTCGCCATCTGCCTTTCATCATAGCAGCTTTATGCTCTTTACTATGGTCGGCAAGCGTGACAATAGCAACAAAAAACAGTCATTTTTTCTTCGCAGACACCCTGCCTTACGAAACAGCCCGTAATGCTTCCTGGTTTTTTCAGCTTGGCGTGCTGCTGTCTAAGCAAAGGTATAACAATTACAAACAACTGTTCAGATCAAGTATCAGCATAATTGCCGCTCTGTTTTTAGCTCTGAATTTTACCATTGAGATATTTCCCAGCAGCCTAATTTTAATTAGAGAATCGTTAAACATAGACCCTCGCTTCGCATCCCATGTAGTATTCGCTGTATTTGGGCTTATTTTGGTTGAGCAGCTTTACCGAAGCACTCCTCTAAAACAGCGATGGAACCTGAAATTTCTATGCATAAGCCTCGGTGCCTTGTTTGCTGTAGACTTACTTGTTTACAGCAAATCCCTACTGTTTAGCCGACTAGATTTCTCTCTTTGGCAATCGCGTGGCGTTATCAATGCGCTAATGACGCCATTTTTAGCGGTCACACTAAGCCGACTTAAGCTTAGCAGTCATGGCACGGAACTGACAACACCTCGCAAAACTATTTTTTACACAACAATCCTGTTCGGTTGTGGCATCTATCTAATATTGATGTCTTTCGCCGGATTTTATATCAAGCAGGCAAATGCCGAATGGGGAGAATCAGCACAGACTTTATTTATTTTTCTATCTATTCTGGTGCTGGTTATCCCCTTTACCTCCGGCAAAATCAGAGCTCTAACCAAAGTTTATTTTAGTAAGCACTTTTTTCATTACAGTTACGATTATCGTGAGGAATGGCTCAAAATCAGTAAATCGTTGGCTAAATTAGAATCTTTGGAAGAGCTTAAGGGATTCATCATAACCACTCTGACCGAATTGGTTGAAAGCGCTGGCGGCGGATTATGGTTAAAAAACGATCAAGGCCACTTTTTTTTAGCCGCCGAGCAAAACCTCAAGCTTACCCCGCAAGAAATCGAATATCTGCACAACATTGGCGATCTACCCCAATACTTAGCAAACAAACAATGGGTAATCGATTTTTTCGAACTGGCTCACGCGCCCGAAGTATATGACGATATAGATTTATCACCCTGGTGTTACGAAGACAGTCAAGTTTGGCTAATTGTACCGCTATTTCACTTGAACAAACTCGAAGCTTTCGTGGTATTAACCCAGGCGAGGGCCCCCAGAAAACTCGATTGGGAAGACCACGATCTCCTGAAAACTGTCGGCATGCAGCTGGCCAACGCACTTGCGCTAAACAGAACCAGCGAGGAACTGGCCAACAACCGTCAATTTGAGACCTACCACCGTTTGTCGGCATATTTGGTACACGATTTGAAAAATCTGGTTGCCCAAATTTCCCTGATAGTGAGAAATGCCGAAAAACATAAACATAATCCGGATTTCTTCGACGACACAATCGACACGTTAAGCAATGTCGTTAAGAAAATGCACCATATCGTCGAACAATTAAAACAAGGCGAAACCAGCACCGCCAACCCCAGCACTTTCGTCAATCTGGCCGATCTGGTGAAAAATATTAAACAACAACACCTCGGCACTCCCGCCATACAACTGAATACAACCCTTGCAGACTGCTTGGTCAGGGCTGACAAAATCAAACTGACCAATATCCTGACCAATTTGGTGCAAAACGCCCAAGACGCAATAGTTACAAACGATGGCTGGGTGAGGCTTGAATTAACAAAAAACCAAGACTATGCTGTCCTAAAGATCATCGATAACGGCATAGGCATGGATCAACAGTTCATATCGGAGCGTTTATTCAAGCCGTTTGACACCACAAAAGGCAATGCCGGTATGGGAATTGGCGCGTATGAGGCCCGAGACTATATTTTAAAGCAATCGGGAAGTATTCAAGTAGAGAGCCATCCCGGCCAAGGCACGGCTTTTATCATTCAATTACCGCTAGCTCAACGAGCTTCAGCGAAACAGAGAAATAATGACCAACTCTAAAATACTATTAATAGTCGAAGACGACCCTGGATTACAAAAGCAGCTCAAATGGAGCTTTGAGCAATACGAAGTTGTTATAGCAAGCAACAGAAATGAAGCCATTACAGCACTGAGGCGCTATACCCCGAGCGTTGTTACCTTAGACCTTGGCCTCCCTCCCGACCCCTCCAACGCAAGCGAAGGACTTGCCACGCTCAAAGAGATCCTCGCGCTCGCACCGGCCACAAAAATCATAGTCGTAACCGGCAACGACGATCGGGCAAATGCTATTCACGCCGTGGCATTGGGGGCCTACGATTTTTATCAAAAACCGGTCGACCCCGATGTATTGGGCTTAATTATAGAAAGAGCATTTCAGCTTGACGCTCTGGAGCGTGACTATCAAGCACTGCAACAGCAAAAGCCTCTGACCGGTATCATTGCCACCAGTCCGCAAATGCAATCCGTAATGCGTATGATCGAAAAAATCGCGCCGACCCAAGCGACTGTATTGCTGATCGGCGAAAGCGGAACTGGCAAAGAACTGATGGCAAAAGCATTACATCGCTTAAGTTCTCGCGCCGAACAACCATTTGTTGCGGTAAATTGCGCCGCCATCCCGGAAACCCTGTTAGAAAGCGAATTATTCGGCTACGAGAAAGGCGCATTCACCGGCGCGGTCGCGCAAACCAAAGGCAAAATTGAATATGCTCAGGGCGGCACCTTTTTTCTGGACGAAATTGGCGACCTACCTTTTGCTTTGCAAGCCAAATTACTTCGATTCATCCAGGAACGGGTTATAGAGCGACTGGGAGGCAGAAAAGAAATTCCGGTCGATGTGCGCATCATATGTGCGACGCACCGGCATCTGCCAGATCTTATCGCCCAGGGCAATTTCCGGGGCGACTTATATTACCGACTCAGCGAGATCGTCGTCGATATCCCTCCCCTACGCGAACGGGAAGGTGACATCATCACGATAGCCAATGCCTTACTCCAACGCTATTGCCGTGAAAATAATGCTAAGGAAAAACACTTTTCCCACGATGCAGCCCGCGCGCTTGAAGCGTACAACTGGCCGGGTAATATTCGCGAGATGGAAAATAAAATCAAACGCGCCGTAATCTTGTCTGACAGTAATTTCATTACCGCCGAAGAATTGGAGATTGGCACTGATAACGACAAGTCAATGCCGCTCAATCTAAAGACCGTGCGGGAAGCCGCAGAAACCATAGCCATCAAGCGCGCGTTGACTTACGCTGACAATAATGTATCCGAAGCGGCCAAATTATTAGGAGTGACTAGACCTACATTGTATGGCTTATTTGAAAAATACGGGCTGCAAGGCATGGTCCGCAACCATACCGAAGAACATTCTGATTAGCATAAAAACAATTTAACGGCTAATCAAACTCTCGAGACAAACGAAATGACGCCAATTTGCTTTAACTGGCGTCTTACCGTAGAGGTATAAAACTCGGTCTCCAAATCCGAATATAACCGATAGCCATTACGATAATCCTCACGCCATAAAGGATTCTCCAGGACTTGGCTCACACTCAAGTAATATGGCAGGCGCTGATTATGTCGGTGACGTGAGTCGCCTATTTGCTGAATGTCAAAACCTTCCTTATTAACAAAATAAGCCAACGCCGGGCTAGATAAAATATACCAGTGCTTAATCTCGTGCTCCGCGGAATAGAGCGCGGCCGCCCGATATAAGCCCCACATGATGTTTCTATTCATATTGGCATGATCGTGAAGAAAACTGATTTTGCGGTTTTCTTCCGGCACATCCATCGGTGAACTTTTTAACGCAAAACGCCTTGCGGATTTAAGAACGCACAATCTGGAAATTTCAACGGAACTTTTATACCTAGCCTTTGAGAGCTTATCGTAAGTCGTACATCGTTCCTGAAAAGGAAAGCCGTGGGCGTTGTGCCTAACCAAGCGTAAGCAGCCAAGCCATTGGCCGTGGTATTTATGCCTAACTAAAAAATGAACAGCATCGCTATCCCATTCATCTGTTTCCAGTCGCTCCGGGAAATGTGCGTTAAGCTCCACACCCATTTCATCGCAATAAACTTGGTATCTGAGTTGATAGTGGATTTTCTTGCTTTCTGGCGTATCGGCTAAAAACACCTCAAAACAATTGTCGAAAAACTGCTTCTGTCGATTCAAGAGACACCATACCTTAATAAAGACATATCCCTAACAAGTTCAAATAGCTAAGCTATTTTCTCTTGCCCCCTTGAAAAGATGGTATAGCAAATCGAGTTATTTTCAAGCTAAATTGTAAAAAAAACCGACACCCAACAGCCGCTATTTAGCTATGCGTCGCTAAATCTAGCCGGCGTTCCAACGCAAATCCAACGTAAACGGATAATCTTTATTTAGCTCCTCGCTCGGCAAATCCAACACCGTATCCGTCGGCGTATGACCGTGCTGCCAAAAACGACTGACCCGCCGACCTTCGGCTTCGTATGCATTGACCGGTAGTGTGTCGTAATTCCGTCCCCCCGGATGTGCCACATGATAAGTACAACCGCCAATAGCCCGGTTATTCCAGGTGTCTACCAAGTCGAACACCAGCGGCGCCTGCACACCTATACTCGGATGCAATGCAGACGGCGGGTTCCAGGCCCGATAACGAATACCGGCCACAATTTCCCCTTGCTTACCGGTAGCCCGTAACGGCACCCGGCGACCGTTGCAAGTCAGCGCATAGCGCTCACCCATGGCGCCGCTAAGTGTGACCTGCAAGCGCTCCACCGAGGAATCGACATACCGGGCCGTCCCGCTACTGGTAATTTCCTCACCGAGTACATGCCAAGGCTCTATCGCCTGGTACAAATCCAACTGCAAATCGTCAACCCGCAAACTGCCGATCCGAGGAAACCGAAACTCCAAAAACGGCGCAAACCATTCCGCCTTAAACTCGTAACCAGCTGCCTGCAGGTCTCGCGCCACATCGTAAATATCGCTAGCGATAAAATGCGGCAGCATGAAGCGGTCGTGCAATTGCGTCCCCCAGCGTACCAACGGCTTTTTGTAAGGCTCGCGCCAAAACCAAGCCACCAGGGTCCGGAGCAACAACATTTGCATCAGACTCATCCGCGCATGCGGCGGCATTTCAAAAGCTCGCAATTCCAACAAACCCAAGCGTCCGGCATCGGTACCCGGCGCATAGAGTTTATCGATACAAAACTCGCTACGATGAGTATTGCCGGTCATGTCCACCAGTAAATTCCGCAACAATCTATCCACCAGCCACGGCGCGGTTACTTCACCGTCCGGCATCTGTTGAAAAGCGATTTCCAGCTCATATAAACTGTCGTTGCGCGCCTCGTCGACTCTTGGCGCCTGACTGGTAGGTCCGATAAATAACCCCGAAAACAAATACGACAAGGCGGGATGATGTTGCCAATACGTTACTAGGCTGCGTAACAGATCAGGGCGCCGTAGAATCGGACTATCGGCAGGCGTAATACCGCCCAAAGTCACGTGATTACCGCCGCCGGTGCCAGTGTGCCGGCCGTCCAGCATGAATTTTTCAGTTCCCAACC
>CAZGUM010000031.1:0-31414 GCA_964529085.1 uncultured Methylomonas sp.
GAACATTTATGGGGGCTATCAAAATAGAGTACTAGACCCAACAATCCTGCCGGGTTGAACTATTCGGCCCGGCTTGACATTTCAGGATTAATTCGTTGCCGCCAAAGCTGAGGGCAATCAAAACTCCGTTTGGGCCGGCAAAGGGCTGTGACGAAACGATAACTTAGTGTTTTTTTGCTCGAACAGGCGAGAAACTGTCGGTCTGATGGAATGGCTTGAATCATCCCTGCCTGGATAAAAACGTTTTTTCCGCGCTTTTATCCAGGTTGTCCTTGGCGTCATTGTTTCCATGTTCACGGGGGAGAGAACTTAACATCCTTGATACCGGTTCTTATATAACAATATCCATGCCAAAGCCTGCAAAGCTTATTTTATAAGGCTTTTCCATTAAAAGCCGCAACCCGATACTTGCTATCTATGTTATTTACCTCAATTAAACGGGTATTGCATGGCATTTCCCGCAATAGCTGTAATTCGCCAGTGCGGCGCTGAATCGTGGATAATAAAAATCCCAGCCACAATGCTCGAACCTCCGTGAAGCACTTCCGACATCCGGCCCGCTATCGCCAACTCTCGCGCCAATCCAAATCCGCCATGTCATTACTGCAACGCTGCAAACGAGGGATAACTTACGCCTTGCTGTTTTTTATCCTGAGCTCGCTGCTGTTGGTAGGCGCATTAAGATATTCGCCGGCACCGACCTCGGCATTCATGCTGCATCAACATATCGACGATCTGGCGGAAGGTAAGCCCTATAAGGGGATAGACCAGCGCTGGGTAAGCCGTCGGCACATTTCGCCGCATGCCTTTGCTGCGGTGATCGCTTCCGAAGATCAATTGTTTTATCAGCACAACGGCTTTGACGTCGACGCCATTGCCAAAGCCTTTAATCAATATCTGCGCGGCGGCAAGCTACGCGGCGCCAGCACCATTAGCCAGCAGGTGGCGAAGAATCTGTTTTTGAGTCCGGCGAAAAATTTCGGCCGCAAGGCTTTAGAGATATGGTTTACGCTGCTGATAGAGACTGTCTGGGACAAGCAGCGCATTCTTGAAATGTATTTGAATATTGCCGAGTTCGGCGATCATTTATTCGGCATCGAAGCAGCAAGCCGCCGCTATTTCGGTATTTCCGCTCAACAATTGTCGCCCAACCAGGCGGCGCTGCTGGCCGCAACTTTGCCAAATCCGATATTGTTAAAAGCCGATCAGCCCAGCGCTTATTTACACAAACGCCAAAGCTGGATCCTGGGACAAATGCGGACAGTAGGAAATTAACTCCGTCCGGCAGTGTTAAAGATCAAAGCGTAACCGAACTTAATCGTCAGCATCCTCGTCGCCCTGTTCGTCCTCCTCGACTTGCGGCAAGCCGGAAGCGTCGGCAATCAACTCTTTCAAGTATTTGTACAACAAACGCGCTGACTTGGGCGGCTTGCTCTCTTTGGCTTCTTTTTGCGCATTGCGTTGCAACTGGCGTAAATGCTGGCTGTCCGCAGCCGGAAATTCTTCAATGAATAGGGTCAGCTGCTGATTACCGTTGGCAGCCAACAGCAAGTCTCGCCAGCGTTCTGCCTGGTGATGTTCTCTGACGGCGTGGGCGCTGCGATTTTTCATCCGCGCCAATTTTTCATGAATAGCGGCGGTGTCGAGCTTTCTGAGTTGTGCGGTGATGTATTTCAACAAGCGCTTTCTGGCGGAATTGTGCCCCATTTTGCCGGCATCGCGCATCGCTTGCTCTATGCTCTCGGGTAATTCGAATTCGGCGATATGCGCTGGAGATAGCGCACAAATTTCCTCGGCCATCGCGAATACTTCGGCAATTTCTTTTTTAATGCGGGTCTTATTCGGGCGTATCGCGTAATACTCGACTTCTCCATCGTCGCCTTCGGCCTCGGATTCGTCGTAATAGTCTTCTTCGTATTCTTCTTGGTAGTCTTCGTCGTTCATGTCAAACCATTGCTATTAAGAAAAGCACGAACATCACCACCAGCAACAGAGGCACAACAACGCTGGGCCAATCGGAGGGTGTTTGTTTGCTGCGCGCCAGTGCGGCTTTGATGCCGGGCTGCATCCAGAACAAAAGCAGCAGCGCCAGGGCGCCGAGTATCAGGTTTTCCCAGGTTGACAGCATGATTTGCCCGCTTTGTTGTGAGTGAGGGAAGTCGCTATCGACTTTACCATGGGGCATTCTAACAAACCTTGCCATGCAACAAGTCATTGCTTGTTGCGACAATTTAAAAGTTTTTTCTCGGGATTTATCGCTAAGCGGTTATTGTGACAGGAAAAATCCATGTTATTCACAGAAGCTGTGGATAACTCTGTGCATTGAATGTCGAAAGCCTTCGTCATTCCCCGGCAACACTGGCCCGCCGTCATATTGCACAAGATTTGCGCAAATTAGTTAGCCTATAAAAATCAATAACTTAATAATACACCCTTGTATTTCAACAAGTTATTTTGTCAAGCATTTTTATACATTTAACGCAAACAGTTTAATGTGCATAACTTATTTGCCGATCGGGCAAATTTGTCGTTAAACCAGCTTTTTACCGCGGCTTTAAGCGGAGCAGGTTCTATGGTCAGCACAAATTTGCGATAATGGCCGGTTTTTAAAAAAGAGTCGTTTCATGTGGTTTAAAAATCTTGCCGTCTACCGTTTTACCGAGCCATTTATCCTGGATGCCAATGCCTTAGAGCAAAAACTGCAACAACAACCTTTTCGTTCCTGCGGCAGCCACGACGAGTTCAGCTTCGGCTGGACCGCGCCGCTGGGCAGAGCCTCGGATGCGTTAGTACATGCCAATAACGGTTTCCTGATGCTATGCGGCAAAAAGGAAGAAAAAGTGGTGCCGGCATCGGTCATCAACGAGATGCTGCAAGAGCGAATCAACGAAATCGAAGAACGCGAAGCCCGTAAATTGCCGGCCAAGGAACGCAGCCGCATCAAAGACGAATTGATATTCGAACTATTGCCGCGCGCGTTTTCGTTTTCGCGGAAAACTTACGCTTACATCGACAGCCAAGGCGGATGGTTGGTCGTGGACGCAGCATCGGCCAAAAAAGCCGAAGACATGCTCAGCCAGTTGCGCAAATGCCTAGGTTCGTTGCCCATCGTACCGCTAACCGCTACTGTCAAACCTGCCGGCGTGATGACGCAATGGCTGATCGACAATACATCGCCCAAAGACATTTTGATTGAAGACGAATGCGAACTGCGCTCGCCGGAAGAAGATGGCTCGATTATTCGCTGCAAACGCCATGATCTGGCCTTACCGGAAATCAAAAATCATCTGGATAGCGGTAAACAAGTTATTAAATTGGCGATGAGCTGGGCCGAACGAATTTCTTTTGTGCTGGATGAGAGCCTGGCGGTCAAACGTCTGAAGTTCCTCGACCTGATTCAGGAGCAGGCTGCCGATATCGAAACATTTGACGAAGTCGAACAATTCGACGCCGACTTTTCCATTATGACTGCGGAACTTGCCCAGTTCTTGCCGCGTCTTCTCGAATTATTTACTGCCGAAGGAAACACCTGATGAAAACTCGATTGTTATCCAGCTTGTTGCTGACAGCCAGTACAGCGGCATCGGCACTGACTTTGGCGCCGCCGGACAGGCCAGGCGATAGTTTAATCGGCAATCCGCCGCACGAAGTCAAATATGTCGCCGCCAAAGAGGAAGATACGCTGATTGATATTGCGGTCAATTTCCGGCTGGGCCAGGATGAGATAGTCCTGGCCAATCCTTATGTGGATCGGTGGTTGCCGCGCGCGGGCACTCAGGTGCGTATACCCAGCAGTTTTTTGCTGCCGAATGCACCACGGGAAGGCCTAGTGGTTAATCTGCCGGAAATGCGGATTTACTATTTCGCGGACTCACATAGAATTGAGACTTATGCCATTGGCATCGGCAGGGAAGATAACTGGAAAACACCGCTGGGCAAAACACGTATTGCAGGAAAAACCGAAAATCCTTCCTGGACGCCGCCACCGTCAATCATCGCGGAACATTTAGCGGATGGCGATGTTCTGGACCCGTATTACCCTCCCGGCCCGAATAATCCGCTGGGTTTATATGCGTTTAAACTGGGCTTGCCTGGGTATCTGATTCATAGCACGAACGTTGTCAACGGCATTGGCATGCGCGTCAGCCATGGATGCATGCGCATGTATCCTGCCGACATCGAGCAATTTTTTCCGATGGTAAAGGTTGGAACCCAGGTCAATATCGTCAATCAGTCGATCAAAGTCGGCTGGTATCACGATACTCTATATATGGAGGTGTATCCTGAACTGGAAGAGACGCCAGCCACCTATGAGCAACGGTTACATACTGCGCTGGGCCTAATAGAGCAAGCTAATGGCGGTCAAATGCCGGTGGTGAAAGGCTCCATTTTAAAAGCCGCCGTAGAGAAAGCTACTGGAGTCCCCGTTGCTATCTACGAACGTCCTACCCAAGTGCCAGCAGTTGTGCAAAGCCAGGTGGCGCCAATTAAAAACTAGCAGCAATAAAAAAGCCCGTGGCCTTGCGGCTCACGGGCTTTTTAAAATCAACAACAGCAGTAAAGCTTATTTGTGTTGTGATTTTTTGAACATACGGTCCAATTTGCTGTTGGTATCTTGAGCATATTGAGCAGCACGGTTAGCAGCAGCTTCAGCAGCGGCAGCTTTTGCAGCAGCTTCAGCAGCAGCAGCTTTTGCAGAAGCAGCGTCAGCAGATGCAGTAGCAACTTTACCTTCCAAAGTGCCTACTCTTGCGTCCAAAGCTTCCAGGTCTGAAGTGCTTGCGCAACCGGTTGCCAAAACTGCAATTGCAACAACTGCTGATAATTTAATAGCTCTCATCATGGTTTTCCCCTTGATTGTGGTTTCAAAAAATAATAAATGAAAAACGGTGGTAATTGTCCAACATTTTTTTGGATTATACCAACATTATTTCACCGTTACGAGTGTCCCTTTTTCTACCCATTGGCTCAACTGATCAATCTGATCATTTGTCAACGCGATACATCCGTGTGTCCAATTCATGGATCTGTGGATGGACAGACTACCACTGCCCAAGCCATGAATACCGATTTGCCCACCGAGATCGGTATTTTGCGGCGGAATTTGTCCGGCAGAATGCGCTCTGGCAATAGCTTCGTAAGTGTCTAGATCGATTTTGCCTTTCTTCAAGGCATTATCGGCATTGTCTACATTGGGATAGGTCAAGCCGAAGAATTTGCGGAAGGCGCTTTTTTCGTTAATCCAACCGATTCGATAATTGCCGAGCGGCGTGATGTCATCTCCCCGATGATTTTTCTCACCCGCACCGTTACGGCCGATGGCGATGTTTTCCAATACGGCAACCGTCTTGTCGCCTTTTCTGACTTCCATGCTCTGAGTCTGCGTATCGACCAGCAACCATACATCCTCGCCGGCGAAACTGCGCGCCGATACGGTGCAACCCATCACAATCAAAACACCTAATAATTTTTTCTTTAGCATAGCAATCTGTAAATAATCAAAGTTTTGGTGTAATTTAACCCTTTCGAACCGTGGTATTACAAAGGGTAGCATATGACAACAACAATCACCAAAACCACTCCCTACGACGATCAAAAGCCCGGCACATCGGGCCTGCGCAAAAAAGTTAAAGTCTTCCAACAACCCAAATATCTGGAAAACTTCGTCCAATCAATCTTCGACAGCCTTGAGGATTTTCAAGGCCAAACCCTGGTGATTGGCGGCGATGGCCGCTACTTTAATCGTAAAGCCATCCAGATCATCATCAAAATGGCGGCGGCCAACGGTTTTGGTAAACTCATTATAGGCCAAGGCGGCCTGTTGTCCACTCCTGCCGCATCTAATATTATTAGGAAATACAATGCTTTCGGAGGCATTGTTCTATCGGCTAGTCACAATCCAGGCGGCCCCGAAGAAGATTTTGGCATCAAATACAATGTCGGTAACGGCGGCCCTGCCCCGGAAAAGCTCACGGACAAGCTCTACGAGAACACCAAAACTATCACCGGCTATAAAAAAGCCCGCTTCGGCGACATTGACCTGGATGCTATCGGCGAAGTCGAGAAGGGCGGCGTGAAAATTCAAATTATCGATTCGGTAGCCGACTACGCCGAATTGATGGCAAAAATCTTCGATTTCGACCTGCTCAAACAAAGTATCCATAACGGCTTTATCACACTGCGTTTCGATGCGATGCATGCTATCACCGGCCCTTATGCCAAGCATATTCTGGAAGATACCCTCGGCGCCGCACCCGGCTCGGTGTTTAATGAGGTACCGCTAGAAGATTTCGGCGGCGGTCATCCCGACCCGAACATGGCCCATGCCCACGAACTGTGCGAAATCATGTTCGGCGCCAACGCACCCACTTTCGGCGCAGCCTCGGACGGCGACGGCGACCGAAATATGATTATGGGCGCCAACATCTTCGTCACTCCTAGCGATAGCCTGGCGATTATGGCCGCCAACGCCAAACTGATTCCGGCTTACGCCAAAGGTATCAGCGGCGTGGCCCGCTCGATGCCGACCAGCCAGGCGGTTGATCGAGTTGCCGATAAATTGAGCCTGCCTTGCTACGAGACGCCGACAGGCTGGAAATTTTTCGGCAACTTGCTCGACGCCGACAAAATCACCATCTGCGGCGAAGAAAGCTTCGGCTCCGGCTCCAACCATGTCCGCGAAAAAGACGGTTTGTGGGCAGTATTATTTTGGTTGAATTTGATCGCCCGCAAACGTGAATCGGTGGCAGACATCGTCCACGAACATTGGCAAAAATACGGCCGCGACATTTATTGCCGCCACGATTACGAAGCGGTCGATTCCGAGATCGCCAACGGCATTGTCGAGCATTTGCGCAGTCAGTTAAGCAGTCTGCCCGGCAAAAGCTGGGGCGATTATGAAGTCAAATTTGCCGACGAATTCAGTTACACCGATCCGGTCGACGGCAGTGTCAGTAGCAATCAGGGCATCCGCATTGGTTTTGTGAACGGTTCGCGCATCGTATTCCGGCTGTCCGGCACCGGTACGGTCGGCGCGACTCTGCGTATTTATCTGGAACGCTACGAGCGTGATGTCAGCAAGCACGATCAGGAAGCTCAGGTTGCGCTCGCGGAGTTGATAGCGATTGCCGAGCAACTTTGTGAAGTTAAAAAACGCACCGGCAGAACCGAGCCCGACGTTATCACTTGATCGATACCGACGGCATAAAACGTTAGGTCCGGCAAACAAGCCCGGCCTAACGGGGTTGCCCATAAGCATCCCGCAAAATCTGCTCCGCAGTGCGGCCAGCCTCCGCCAGCGCTTGAGCTCGGACAATAGACAGCCCCAAGCCATGTCCGGCGCCTATGCCTGCAAATTGCCAGGCTTGACCATCAGTAGCTTTTACCGAATCCGGACAAGAAGGTAGCTTCAATGTATTACGAAAAATCTCGCAACTGACGGCTTCTTCACTGTCAGGATAAATCAGCCGGATAAATAACTCGCCATCCTTTCGACGTTCGCGGCGAATCTCCAAGATTTGATTTTCCGCAAACGCCCGCCGCAACTCGTCGCCCGAGAGCTGTCGCTGCCAGCGCTGATCGCCGCCGTTAGCGAACGATAACCAATTCAATCCGGATTCGGCCGCCAGCTTATCCAAATACTGCATCAACTCGATATCGATATGACTACTACGGCGCGGCTTGTCGCCAGGCGGTTCGCCAAGAAAAACCATACAATGCGTGGTATCACATAGCGAGTTTGAATCGTTATGCCTATGGCTGCCGTGACTACCGTTCCAGGCAATCACCGCACGCATCGCTGCGCGGGCTTCGCCGGTCAAATTTTGCGCCTCGGCGGCTAGGACACCGTCGACATAGCTATCGACATCGGTTTCCAATACCGAAATATCTCCTTCAACATTTTCCCGCAGAATCCCTTGAACTAATCGCTCGGAACGGCTGCCGCGCGCGGTAGACACGATATGAAATTGTCCGCAAAGCGAAAACTTGCCGCGCCGGCTATCCAGCTCCGGACATGCGGCCCACGCTTCCCAACTGTTGCGATCAGTAGGCGCCAATAAACGCACACGAACCTCGGCAAAGCGGCTCGGATAAACTTGCCGCCATTTTCGCAATAAAGGGGCGGCGCTATTCAACACCGTAGCACCATGAACTCCGCGCTGGCGAAAAATCGCCAGAAACAGTGGATTTGGCACCGGCCAAGCCAACAGCAAATGCCCAACCAAGGGTTGGCCAGAGCGGGTGGATACGGTGCCGGTTTTTGCCAATGCTTGCATTTGCCGCAGCAACTTTTTATCGGCTTCATGCTGACCGGCCAAAGTCGAATTGGGCAAAACGCCGTTTTGACTTAGGCCAGTAAAGTAATCAGGCTGGGAAAGCAATGCCGCCCGCATTACTAAAGCCAACTCCGGCAGACTGGCTTGTAAAGCAAAATCGCCATCGTTGTTGCGTTCGCCTAAATATGCTCGCCAAACTTGCGATTCTACCGGCGGCGCTTGCACTGGAAATTGCTGTTCGGATATCGGCGATAGCAACAAGCGGTAACGCTCCGCTTGAAATTGTTCCCGACGCTGCAGCAACTTGTCGGTATCGCTTGTGACCAATTCTCTCCCCAACAACTCGGGATTTGCTTGCTTCAAGGCTGCTGCGTACGGCACTTTCAACAAGGATCCGGGCGGTAATCGGCTAAGAATATCGCCGCCGCTTTCCAATATCCTTCCAGACAACAGGTTCATTACTAGGTACGAACTAACTCCCGCATCGTTGAAGGCCTCTCCCTGCAACTCCTTTATTTTCGCCGGCGCGGCACAAGGCTCGCTCGGCCAATCGGCATCGACTATCAGACGCGCCAATACCCTCCTGTCCTTATCATCCAACTCCGCACCTTGCCGGATATGACTTTTAAGTCTTTGCAATTCCGCTACGCCGACCGGACCGTCTAATTCCATACCAGCCAACTCGCCGCTAAAGCGCATCGCCGCAGCCTCTTCCGCCCAAATTGGAAGACGCCCGGCACAACTGCGGTGACTGGCTTCGTGAAACAGCTCGTGGCGTAGATAAACCGCTTCGCTCAAGCTACCCTGCGGCTGTTGCCGCAGATAAATACTACCAGGCCGCCAGCCGCCGGCATGTCTGCCGCTGAACTGCCCATCGGTCAGCGCCGGAAACACCCGCACCGGATCATCTTCGCTAGGAATTCGATATCCAAGCCCTCCCAATTCCTTAACGGCTTGAGTTCCGCTTTGCCGCAATTCGGTTTGCTGGGTCAACGCGCCAAAAAACAGAATCGCCGCGCCGAGATCAAACAAATAGTGCAACCACCGGCATCGGCTCAATTGCCCTCGCATTTTAATTTTAGGGATTACATTGAGCATGATCGAACAGCAAATTACCAAAGGGCAAGAAAGCACACCTAGAAGCTAAATAGTGGATTTTACGATTTAAATTGACAATCGGTCGAATCAGCCTAGAATGAGGCTCAGCTAGAAAATACGATTTACCCTTTGTTTACCAGCTCGATGTCTCTTCAGTAGTCCTTCGTCCTTGTTTTTCATTAAGTAATTTCCACATTTACCAGCGTTACCAGCCTTACTTTGGCTAAGGCTTTATCTAAAATTTTTATAGGACTTATTATGTCTACAATGACAACTGGCGTCGTAAAATGGTTTAACTCTGACAAAGGCTTCGGCTTTATCGAACAAAAACAAGGCCCTGACGTTTTCGTACATTTCAAAAACATTCTGAACCCAAACAACAGCTATAGAACACTGGACGAAGGTCAGCATGTACAATTCAAATTGGGCCGCGGCCCTAAAGGCCCACAAGCCGAAGAAGTAACCATCATCTAAATATTTAAGCCGTAGCTGCCATTTGCACCTACGGCTTTTTTGTTAGATGTAGTGGAAGTCGCACGGCTTCCACTTTTTCTCCTCGCATTACCCAACTTAGCTCGTTAGACTGCGAAAGCCCCTTCCGCAAAACTATTTTTCCGCTTGACCGTCTTTCTTCAAGCATCCCAGCTTTGCTAGAATAACCCGCTTACCGTCCATCGGCATCTGACGGAGTGTAGCTCAGCTTGGTAGAGCACTGCCTTCGGGAGGCAGGGGCCGGAGGTTCGAATCCTCTCACTCCGACCATTCAAGACCGGGAAACTTATCCGCCGCCAACCCCCGCTACCTTTTTAGGTTTCCGTCAATTTTTAAAACTTCTGCATGACTGCTTTCAGTTGTCCGGCTTACCCAAGCGCTCGGTGCCGAACGGCTCATTCAATACGCGGTCAGACCACATCGTCCCGGTAACGGTTGGCGATAGCTTGAAACCGGGCGACTATCGACTGCATGGCGTCGACTATATCCGGGTCGAAATGTGAGCCGCGCCCTTCCATCATCAGCGCGACCGACTCTTCATGGCTAAAGGCCGGCTTGTAAACCCGCCTGGTGGTCAATGCATCGTATACGTCCGCTACCGCCATCAACCGGGCGCAGACGGGAATATCGTCGCCGCGCAACCCTCGCGGATAACCACTGCCATCCCAGCGTTCGTGATGGCAATACGCAATATCGGCGGCATATCCCAAGAAAACCCCTTCGTTTTCGCCAAACTCCTTTGCTGCCGAGACGATGGCATTTTTGCCTGCCTCGCAATGGCGTTTCATGATCACCCACTCGTCCTGGGTCAATTTACCGGGTTTGAGCAGAATTGCGTCGGGTATCGCCACCTTGCCGATATCGTGCAACGGGGCGGTTTTGTACATGTATTCTATGGATTCGTCGTCCAGACAGTCGCGAAAGCGCGGATGCGTCTGCAAAGCCTCGGCCAACTCGCGAACGTAGTGTTGGGTGCGGCGGATATGATTGCCGGTTTCGTTATCGCGGACTTCGGCCAGCGCGCAAAACGCCGAAATAATCGAGCCTTGAGCGGCTATCAGTTGCCGATTGCGTTTGATTAACTCTTCGGTACGCTCCGCAATCAACAGTTCCAGACCTTCGTTGTGCCTGCGCAGTTCACGGGTGCTGTCGGCCAGCGCCAGATGGCTACGCACGCGCGCCGAAACAACCGGCGACGATATCGGCTTATGTATGAAATCGGCCGCGCCCAGCGACAAGCCGTATTCTTCGTCGACCGGACTGTCCAGGCTGGTCAGAAAAATCACCGGAATTTCCCGGCTGACGATATTAGCCTTCAAGCACCGACAGACTTCGTAACCGTCGATACCCGGCATCACCACATCGAGCAATACCAGATTCGGCGGGCAGCGCCCAATCAGCTCCAGCGCTTCGGCGCCGTTGGTCGCAAAGCTGGTCTCGTAATATTTTCCCAAAATGTTATCCAACAATTCGATATTGCTTAGCGAATCGTCGACGATCAATACCCGCGGGCGGTTTGGATTGCCAGCCATGTTCAGCTCCTGTTTTGGTAACTCTCGACTAGCCGAGACAAGTCGCTTAGCGCCTCATCGTACCGCAATTGTACAATCGACAGGGCGATGGGCGCGAATTCGCCAAGCAGTTCGCGGTCGGCGATTTCGCTTTCCAATTGGGCCGCCAAGCGGCGGGCATCCAGGCTCTTGGTCCGCAATTGCTGCTCCAGCAAAGGCAAGCGAGACCAGAATTCATCGACATCGTGCGTGATGCCGGTGTCGGGCGCCGCTGTCCGCTCGACTCTCGCCAACCCCGCCAGCAGCTCGGGTATCGCGTCGCATTGCCGCGCCAATTCCTCGCCGGCCTCGGACAAACCGGCCGATGCCTCCGATTTAAGCAAATCCGCCAAATGTCCGGCCGAGGCCGCGATGGCATCCAAGCCTAAATTGCCGGCCTCGCCCTTTAAATTGTGCGCCACTTGGAATAGCGAATCCAGTTCGCCGACCTGGAGCAAGCGGCGAAATTCGGTGCCGACATCGGCGCGGCGATCGGCAAACGTCAACAACAAACGCCGGTAAAAATCGACGTTGCCGCCCATCCGCGACAATGCCGCTTGCACCGATACGCCAGGCAGTAAGCGAACCAGCGCCTCGCCATCGGCGCCACCGGCAACGGCCGATGGCGAGCCCGGCTCCGGACGGGAACCGCCCGACCGAATCCAACGGGCCAAGGCTTCGGCCAGTTCGCGCGGCTCGACCGGCTTGGCGACGTGATCGTTCATACCGGCGGCGGTGCTGGCCGCGCGATCCTGAGCCATCGCCGCCGCCGTCATCGCAATGATCGGCAAGTCCTTGCCGACCGGCAGAGCCCGGATCCGGCGCGTGGCTTCCAGCCCGTCCATCACCGGCATATGCAGGTCCATCAAGATCGCGTCGAAGGTCCGGTTTTCGAGCATTTCCAGGGCTTCCCGGCCATGATTGGCCACTGTCACCCGCAATCCGCCCTTCTGCAAAAACTCGCTGGCAACTTGCTGATTCAACTCGTTATCCTCGACCAGCAGGATATGGGCGCCGCGAATTCCCTCGAGCAAGGCATGGGCGGTTTTGAACACCGCCGGCACCGGCAAGGTCCGCCGGGTTTCGTGGCGTTGCAATCCGATCAACACATCGAATAGGTCGGACGGCGTCACCGGCTTGCCGATCAGCCCATCTATCTCGGCCCCCCGCGTCGCGTCGGCCAATTCGTCGCGGCCGTAAGCCGTCACCATCACGGAAATCGGCGGCCGGTTGTCCGGTTTGATGCCGGCGATAGCCCGGGCGAAGTCCAAGCCGCTCATACCCGGCATTTTCCAATCCAGCAACAGTAACTCGAACGGCTCGCCTCGCTGCTCGGCGGCCTTGAACAACTGTAACCCCAGTTCGCCGCTATTCGCGGTAACCACCGGGAAATGCCAACTTTCCAAGATCGAACGCAGAATTAGCAGCGAAGTGTCCTGATCGTCAACGACCAGTGTGCGCATCGCCCGCAAATCCTGCAAACCCCGGCCGATTTTCCGCTCTCTGTACTCTGCGTCGGGCAGACCCAGCCAGATAGTGAACACGAAAGTACTGCCGCGATCGGGCTCGCTGGATAAGGCGATTTGACCACTCATCATTTCCACCAAGCGTTTACAGATGGTCAATCCCAGTCCGGAGCCGCCGAATTTTCGGGTGATGCCGGCATCGGCCTGCACGAAGGGCTGAAACAAGCGGCTGCTTTGCTCGGCCGTCAAACCGATGCCGGTGTCGCGCACCGCGAAACGCAAGCACACCGAATCGGCCGTCGCGTCGCGCTTTTCGACCCGCAAATGCACTTCGCCCCGCTCGGTAAACTTGATGGCGTTGCCGACCAGATTATCGATGATTTGGCTGAGCCGCAACGGATCGCCAACCAAGCATTCCGGAACGTCCGGTGCCATATCAATGAACAATTCGATGCCTTTTTCCTCGGCGCGGAAGGAGAAGAGGTCGCCGGTGGCACGCAGTATATCTTCCAGGCAAAAATCGACGGCTTCGATATCGATACGCCCGGCCTCTATTTTCGAGTAATCGAGGATATCGTTCAAAATACCCAATAGTGCCTGGGAAGCGTTCAACACCTTGCGTAAATAATCTTGCTGCCTTTCGTCCAAATCGGTATCCAGAGCCAGCCGAGTCAAACCGAGTATGCCATTCATCGGCGTGCGAATCTCATGGCTCATATTGGCTAAAAAATCCGACTTCGCCCGATTGGCCGCATCCGCCTGTTGTCTGGCTTCTTGCAATTCGGCGGTGCGTTCGCTAACCAGGCGTTCCAAACCGTTTTTGTAACGCTCCAATTCCTCTTCGTTGCGCTTGCGTTCCGTGATGTCCATGCGAACGCCCAGAATTCTGCTAACCGCACCGTCGTCACCGCATTCGACATTGAAAGCCTTGACGCTCAGCCACCGGTAGTCGCCGTCGGCATGGCGCATTCTGGCCTCGTAACTGTATGCATCGGCTCGCTTCGCCAACACACTGCCGATTTTTTCCGCGACCATTTCCCGGTCGGCGGGATGCAGCCGGTCCAGCCATTCCTCTCTATCCCCCAGTCCCTCCTTGGGCCAATAACCGAGCATACTGTAGTAAATCGGCGAAACCACAAAGCTATCGCGTCTAACGTCCCAATCGAAGATACCGATTTGCGCCACTTCCAGCGTCAGGCGCAAACGCTCCTCGGAAATGCGTAACTTTTCCTCGGTTTGCTTGCGGTCGGTAATATCCAGCGTGAAACCGTTGACCAGACCGCTATGCTCATCCTTTCTGGCGGACAGCGAAAACCACTTGATGGTGCCATCGTCCAATATCGCTCGGGCTTCGAATTCTCGGACTTCTTTTTGATTACGCAACGAATCACTAAACTCGGCCAATCTGGCGGAATCGGCAAACCGCCTCTCCGGAGAGCCGTAATTTGCCAAAAATTCGTCGACCGAATCGCAATCGAATTGCCGAGCCAAGGTCGAGTTCGCAAAAAGGTTCTGCCCCAGATGATCGCACTGGAATACGCCTATCGGTGCGTTTTCGATGATATAGCGGTATTTCCGCTCGTTGCTCTGCCATTTCAGCAGGCCGTATCGCGCTACCCGCGTCAACTTCAGCGACAACAGTACGATAACCAGGCCGGCACCGCCGTACCAAAATAAGTGCTTGCGCCATTCCTCCAAATAATCCCACTCGGCGATGGCCGCCAGCACGTATAGCGGATATTTGCCGACACGGCGAAAACTGTAGAGCCGCTTGACGCCGTCCGCCGGACTGACATCGATATACACGCCGCGTTCGCTACCCTTGGCGAGAAACTGCCGAATCGGATGTTCCTCCAACACCAGCCCTCGGTCGGACTGCAATCTCGGATGGCGCGCCAACAAGCGCATCTCGGCGTCGCGTAATACCACCGCGCCGTGGCGGCCTAAATTCAGCGTCTGATAAAATTTTTCGAATGCGGCCAATTCCACGAATACATTGACGATACCGGCGAAACTCCCGTCCGCAAAGTTCGCGCGCCGGCTCAGCGTGATCGCCCAAGCCCCTGACGGCCGGGCTTCGATCGGCGCCGAAATCGCCAGACCGTGGCTACGACCTTCCAGATGCTCGCGAAAATATTCGCGATCGGCAATATTAATTGACAGCTGGCCGGCGGCAGAGTCGTACAGACTATCACCGTTGGCGTCGAAGACGGCTATCCCGCCTATTTCCACGGCCGCGGTCTCGGGTAATTCGGCAATCTTCTCCTTGAGCATAACCGGAATATCTTCACGGCGAGCAGCCCCCTCGCGCAAATCCTCGGGATGCAAGCGCCCCAATACATCGGTCAGAATCAGGTCGATTTTATCGATGGTTGCCTGGGCATGCCCCTCCAGCACCAATGACATATTTTCGGTTTCGACGCGGGCATGAGCGATTCTCTGTTCGCGCTCCTGCCACAAACTCACCACCATCAACAGCGCAAAACCAAGCACACCGACCAAACTGCCGGCATTCACCATACCGAAGGAGAAGTGATTTGGAAACCGCAGCCGCATGTGTCAACACCGTTAGATTTAAAAGAATTCGATTGGCTTGCTTTTATGATTCGAGTAGGGTTTTCCCTACGCCGTCATTTCTACATAGCATAGTCGCTAATCGATCCGACTTCCAAAACGAAAGGCAGGGAAATACTCAAGATGGCCGCTATTCGCGGTTGCGATCGCATCGCGGCATAAACGAAACGGTACAGATGGGTGAGGTAGATAATTTATGAAGCAGATTTTCCCTGCCCTGTCGTGCCCTTATGGGCAACTTTTCAAAGAAAGGGATGAACAACGTCAAAGCTTACGTTAACGGCGTTGTCTATCGCTCCGGCCGCCGACTGTTTCCTAGAATCGCATAACAAACCGGCGTTAAAATCAAGCTGGCGGCCATGCCGATCAGCAGGCCGGCCGACAGCGACAGGGTCATCGGGATCAGGAATTGCGCTTGCGGGCTGGTCTCCATCAAGGTCGGCAGAAAGCCGGCGAAGTTGGTTAAAAAGGCTAATAAAATCGGCCGGAAACGCGAGGTACAGGCGGCACTGATCAGATTTTCCACCGGTATGTCGTCGTCGCCGTGCTGGCGGATGTAGTCCAGCAGCACCAGACTATCGTTCACCACCACGCCGCTGGCGGCGATCATGCCCACTAGCGATTCCATCGACAAAGGCAAGCCGGCCGCCCAATGCGCCAATACCGCGCCACTCCAGGCCACCGGCGCCGCCAACAGAAAAATCAACGGCTTGCTGTAGGATTTAAACGGCACCGCGATCAGGGCGTAGATTACCAACAGTGCGATCAAGGTGTTCTTGCCGAAAGCCGCCAGCATAGCCTCTTGCTCTTGGCGTTGCTGGCCGATTTGCAGATTCAAGCCTGGAAAGGCCTGTTCCAGGCTAGGCAAAACACCGCTTTCCAGCGCGGCATAGATCCCGTTGACATCGGCCTGAGTCGGATCGACGCGGGCTTGTACCTTCAACACCCGTTGCCGGTCTTCCCGATTCAACCGGGAATAACCTTGCACCAGCTTGATTTCGGCCAGATCGTTCAACGGTACGCTGCTGCCGTTGGGTAAACGCACCGGCTGGGCCTTTAGCGCATCCAAGGATTGCCGCTGCTCCAGCGGATAGCGCACCATCACTTTCACTTCGCGGCGGCCGCGCAGGAAACGGTGTACTTCCTCGCCGTAATAACCTTGGCGCACTTGCTCGGCCAGTTGCTCCAAGCGCAAACCCAGGCGTTCGGCTTCCGGCTTCAAAGCCAGCCGCACTTCAGGCTTGCCAGGTTCGGCGGAGTCGATCACATCGTAAACGCCGGGGAAGGCTTCAAGTATCTTTTTAAGCTGCTCTGCCGCGGGTTGCAGCAGGCCGGGATCGCTGGCGCCAAGACTCAAATCGATGTCATACGGCACATCGCCTTCCTTATAAATAAAATCGATCTTGCCACGACCGATGTCGCCGATCCGCTGCCGCCAGTCGCGGATGAACTCTTCCACTTTCAAGCGGCGGCGGCCTTCCGCCGAAAACTCCAGCCAGATGCCGGCTCCGTGATCCCAGATCAGGGTTTCCACGCCGACGATGACGCTATGGTCGTTGGCATGGGCCGCCGCAACGCTATCGGCGGCGGGTTGACCGGTTTGCGGGACGCCGTCCAATTCGTCGCGCAAGGCAAATAGCGCCTTTTCCACCTGCGCCGCCAATGCCTGAGTCTCGCTATACGGCGCGCTCTGCGGTAAGCGCATCGATACCCAGAAACTGTCCTTGGTAACATCGGGATTAACCGATTGCCGCACCCGGTCGCTGAGCACCAGCGCCGCGCAGACCGCCAGCAACGCGATGAATAAGGCGACGGTCAGATAGCGCCAAGCCAGCGCGGTTTCCAGCAACGGCCTATAAACGCGCTCGACGAAACGATCCAATCCCCCATTCATTCGGTCTCGCACGCGTTGTAGACGACTCGGGCCGGATTGAGCACCGATGTCGGCGACCAGATGCGACGGCAGTATCAGCAAGGCTTCTACCAGCGAGAACACCAGGGTCAAAATCATCACCAGACAAATCGGCCGCATCAACTGTCCGGCCCAACCCGGCAAATACAAGCCGGGCAAGAAGGCAACCAAGACGATCAACACCGACAGACTGACCGGCAGTGCCACTTCCCGCACGCCTTCTATCGTGGCTTGGAGCGGCGACCCTCTGTTTTCGAGCTGCCGACTATGTACGCTCTCGCCGATGATGATGGCATCGTCCACCAAGATGCCCATCGCCAGTAAAAAGCCGAACAAGGACAGCATGTTCAGGGAAATATCCAACGCCGGCATCAGCCAGAACGCACCCAATACCGAGGTAAAGATGCCGACGCCGGCCCACAACGCCACCCGCAGCCGTAAGAATAAGGTCAGCACCAGACAGACCAGCACGAAACCGCTCAATCCGTCTTCCAGCAAGGTGCCGATGCGCTCGTCGTAAGCTTGCGAATCGTCCCACCAGGTAATCAGGCGCAGGCCTTCCGGCAATTGCGCGCGCATCTCTTCGACATACGCCTTCACTCGCCGCGCGACCGCGACGCTGTCTTGTTCGGCGTGAATCTCCCAACCCTGCGCGGTCTGGCCGTTGTGATGCCAAGCCCATAAGCGTTCTTCCAGACCATCCTTGATGGTGGCGATTTGATCCAAGCGCACCCGGTTGCCGTCCGGCAAGGTCTTGACGATCAACGCACCGACCGCTTCGGCATCGCGGGCGCGGCCACTAACGCGCAGCAACAGCTCGCCGTCCGGGTTTTTGATCAGACCGCCCGGTAGATCGACCGAAGCCTTGCGCACCGCTTGCGCAACTTCGTCGAGGGTAAGCCGATATTTACGCAATTGTTGGGGCAACACTTCTATATCGATTTCGTAGGCCAGCTCGCCGTAGTTGCGGGCACGGCTGACACCCGGTATTGCCGCCAATTGTTGCTGAATCCGGTCGCCGTAGCGCTGCAAGGTGGCAGCATCCGTAGCGCCGTGCAAGGCCAGCCAGATCACGCCGTCGTCGTCCTCACGGTTGGCCGGCAATACCTGAATTTTTTCCAGTTGCTTCGGCAGGCGTGGAATCGATTGCACCCGGCTTTGCAGCGTCGCCAGCATCTGATTGCGATCATGATTCGGCAAAATTTCAACTTCGATCTTGCAGTTATCTCCCCTGATTTCGCCATGTAAATGCTTGACACCCGGCACATCGTGGATGACTTCCTCGATGGGCACGCACACTGATTCCTCCACTTCGGACGGTCCGGCACCCGGAAATTCAACGGCAATTTCGACTTTGTTAGGACTGAAACGCGGAAACACTTCCTTGTCGACCCCGATGATGCCCAGTACGCCGCCGGTCAGAATCAACAGCATCAATAAATTGGCCGCGACCGGATTGCCGGCAAACCAAGCCAACAAGCCAAATTGTTTATTGGTAAGCATCATTGAACGGTTTCGTGCGGCACTTCGACCGCATTCACTTTCATGCCCGCCACAGGTACCGGTAACTCCGACACCACTACTTTTTCGCCGGGATTCAGGCCGGCTTTGACGATGACGCGGTCGGCTTCCAGGCGTAGCACATCTACTTGACGAATTTCCAGACGTTGCTGGCTATCCACCAGCTTGGCTTGCTGCAAACTATTTAGCGCCGTGCGCGGCAGTGCAAACAGGCCGTCACGCACCACGCCCTCTATCTCGGCCTGAACGAACAAGCCGCTCAGCAAGGGCGGGCGATCCGGCATCTCCCGAAACGGCTCGGCGACTTGCGCGACCAGATACAGCTGGCCGCTGTCGTCGTCCAACGCCGCTTCGCTGCGGACGATACGTCCTTGCCAGCTATGCGCCTTGCCAGCCAGTTCCGCGCGCAACGTCACGGCGGGCCAGTGCCCGGATTTGGTGGCGGCATGCCCTAAGGGCAGTTCCAGAAACGCCAATTGATCGGTACCGATCGGCAACCGGATTTCCGCGACATCGCTGGCGTAAATCCGCGCCACAACCGTACCGGAAGGAATGTATTGCCCCAAGCCGGCCTGCTTGCTCAGCACCCGCCCTGCAAACGGCGCCCGTAATTCGCAACGGCTGCGATTGAGTTTGGCCTTGGCTAGATCGGCCTCGGCGGCCTTAAGCTTGGCTTGCGCCTCGGCCAATTGCGGCTTGCGGAGTGCCAGTGCGCTGGGTTCGCCTTCGCCCAATGCCTGCCATTCGCTCTGCGCCTGCTCGACCTGTGCCTGCTCGTTGATCAGTACCCGGTTGGCTTCGGCCAGCCGCGCTTCGGCGGCAACGATGGCGTAATCGTAATCGCGAGTATCGATCGTCAACAGCAATTCGTTGGCCGCAAAGAAACCGCCGGCGACCATGGCGGTATGCACCTGCACCACCTTGCCGCCGACTTCCGCGACCAAATCGATGGCCTCGCGCGGCATCGCCACGCCTTGCGACATGACGTTGAGGCGTAAACTTTGCGGCTGGACCCGAACCACATTGACGCTGGGGACCGTGGACTCCGCACTCTGCTGCACGACTTGCGGCTTGGTAGCCATAATAGCCCAAGCCACGCCGACCGCCGCCAGCAAAACCAGGATCGGTAATAGGATTTTTAAATTCAATTTAACTGTCATAGTGTTGGAACGAAGCCGAAACGCCTCTCCGTCAAATATCCTATTCGCGGTGCTATCGATAGGCGTAACCGTAGGCTAAACGCAAACACAGCCCGATAGTTCGCAGCAATTCCGCCCAGCGAGCGCACAGGGTTTGCCGGCCGCGAGCATTCGTTCAAACCCCACCGCCCAATGCCAAATAGAGGTTGATGCGGTTGTTCAATAATTGCCGCTGTACGGCCAAATGCGCGCTTTGGGCGTTGAGGGTGCTGCGATAGCTGTCAAGCAGCGTCAGAATTTCGATCAAGCCCTGCCGGTAGGAATACACAGCCAGCTTACGACTGGCTTCGGTTTGCCGCACCGCTTCGCGCAAGGCCTGCTCCTGGGTGCGCAGCCAAGCTTCGGCTGCCAGCGATTGTTCCACTTCACGAAAGGCATTTAAGGCCACGCTTTGGTATTGGTTAAACGCTTCCCGCACTTTGGCCTCGTTGAAACGGATTTCGCCTTGCAAGCGACCGCCGGTGAACAGCGGCTGTGCCAAGCCGGCGGCCAAATTCCAGGCCGCCGCGCGCGGATCGATGATTTCGGTCAAGGCCGCGCTACTGGAGCCGCCGGCGCCGGTCAAGGTTACGCGCGGCAATAAGGCTTTTTCCGCGCTTTCCAAGCGCGAATCGGCAGCCCGCAGCCGCTTGAACGCAGCGATCACATCGGGGCGGCGCTCCAAAAGCGCCGGCGGCAAGCCTGCGCTCAAGGTTTCCGGCGGCTGCGGCAACGAAAGCGCGGGATCCGATTGATTCGTCCCATCCGGCCAGGCCGGCTCGTCTGCCGGATACCGGCCCAACAGGACTTGCAATCGTTTACCCAGCAATTGCACGTCGTTACGGGCTTGCGCCAGCTGTGCCTCGGCGTTTGCCAGATCGGTCAGCACCAGCCGCAAATCCAGGCCACGCGTCAACCCCTTGTTGAAGCGGCCGCGCACCAAATCGACGATCACCCCTCTATCCTTGACGGATTGCGCCGCGACCGCCGCTTGCAAACGCGCCTCGCCGAATTCGAAATAGGCTTGGGCAATCCGTGCCGCCAAAGAGAGTTGGACGGCGCGATAATCGTCGCTCGTTGCCTCGGCTTCGGTTTCAGCCGCTTGCTGTCCGGCCTTGATTCGCCCCCAGACATCCAGCTCCCAACTCAAATTAAACATTGCGGTAAACGCGCCGTATTCGCTGCTCTCGCCGCCGGCATTGGTTTTTGTGCGCTGATAGCCCGGCGCTAGCGATAACTGCGGCCACCGTGCGGCACCGGCGATGACAGCTTGTTCGCGTGCCGCATCGACCCGAGCCGCGGCGCTTTTCAGATCGAAGTTATCGGTCAGGCCTTTCTCAACCAAGTCGGTTAAGCGCGCGTCGTTAAAAGTGCGCAGCCAGCCGTTCGTCGCAGGTTCGGCGACATGACCGTTAATGGTCCAACTAGACTGCGCCGAAAACGCCAAGGCCTTGGCATCGCGCGCCGCAGTCGATTCGCAACCGGCGGCGCACAACGCCGATAGGGCTGAAATAATCCACAATATCGGGCGATCGGGTTTGGCTGGCATTCAGTCGGGAGACGGGAAACAATAAACGGGTTGTCAAAAAACATTAGCGAGATATCTATAAGACGTTTAACTACCGAAAATCCCCACCCCAGGGCCGAAAAAATTGCCGCTTGCCGCCGTTTACGCCCGCAGTAAGTCTACGGTTATCGGCGTAGGTGAGGCAAATTGCCGCGCGGCAATTCACCGCATTTTTTGCTCCCGGACTATTTGTTAGATTGACCAGCCGCGTCCGTAGCATTGCACGGCGCCTTGCGATATTTGTTGAGAAATCGCTATTGCTGATAGACAATTTACAAGCTGTTGACTTGAGCGGGATGCTGGTCAAATCGCAAAGCCGACACCACACAGAATTTACCAGCCACAATTTGTCTTTTAGGGATGTAAGATGAGAATTGACCTGCCGGCTTTAAAGCTCCGCCGAGCTTTCCAACAGCGTTTTAAAATAGCGATAGCCGGACAAACCGGACGCGGCTCAAGACCATGAAGCGGAAGATTTTTCGCTTCATGGGCAATCGCGTGACTTCGTTCGTCGGCTCGACGGTATGCGAACAACCGGCTCTGGTATTGAGTGCGCCGTTAGCCAGACGAGTGTCGCGCCAGGAGCGCTCGGTAAGAATGTTGGCCTTACTCTTCATCTTGGTATTGACCTTGCATTTGGGCGGCGCACTATGGTTCGCGCATCCGGCTCCGGAAACCCAGCCCCCGGCGAAACAGCTGGACATGCAAATATCCTTAGTCAAGGTTGCCCCGCCCAAGCCGGCCGTTCCACCGCCCCCCACGGCGCCGGTCAGAATAAAGCCCGCACCGCAAAAAAAACCGCAACCAAAACCGAAGCTGAAAGTGCCGCAAATAGTGCAAGCACCTGACGAATTCGCTCCAACCGAACAGGTGTTTACCCAAGCGCCGCTGCTGCCGGCCGCTAATCCGTCCGAGCAAAACGCTCAGACCAAAACCGATCCGGCGCCGATTGTCGATCCCGATTACCGCGCCAGCTACGCACGCAATCCGGCGCCGGCCTACCCTACCGTGGCGCAAAGCCGCGGCTGGCAAGGCAAGGTGTTATTGCGGGTGTTGGTGTCCGCCGAAGGCCTGAGCGAAACCGTAAGTGTCGAGCAGAGCAGCGGCTACGACATCCTGGATGAATCGGCGTTGGAAGCGGTAAAAAAATGGCAGTTTACCCCGGCCATGCAAGGCCAGACCGCGTTGGCCAGCACGGTGCTGGTACCGATTATTTTTAGCTTGCGCGATTATTAGCCGAAAACCGGATTAGTCAAAAAGCGGTTTCGATTCCGCACAACTTGTTGTTTAAGAAAAGTTTGCTTGATCGCAAGCGTCGGCTTTTCCGATCCGGGTTAAGCCGATGCCGTCTTAATCATCCTGTCATTTGCCGCTACCTATAATCCTGGCCTCTTCTACTTAATCCAGGATTTATCACGATGCGTAGCAAAAACTCTCCGGATATCCGTTCTAACCGCGCCCTAAAACTAACGCTCGCGCTGATACCGTTATGGTTGCCGGCAGGCCTTGCCGTGGCCGGCGATGCGCCTCTAATGGAACAAGGCATTCAAATCGGCGATTTGGCGCCGGGCCGCGCCATCGTTTGGAGCCGTGCCGATCGTCCTTCCCGGATGATGGTGGAATATGCCTATAACGCGCAATTCAATGATGCCGTCAGTGTGCGTGGGCCATACGCAATGGCGGAAACCGATTTTACTGCTCGCCAAGACTTGACCGGGTTGCCGGAAGGCAAAGACGTTTACGTCAAAGTCTGGTTTGAAGACTTGACCAATGCCCGCAATAAAAGCGAACCGGTCTTAGGTCATTTCCATACCATAGGCAAACGCGACGATATCCGTTTCGTTTGGGGCGGCGATATTGCCGGTCAAGGCTGGGGTATCAACGAAAGCTTCGGCGGCATGAAAATCTATGAAGCCATGCGCCAAGTACAGCCGCAGTTTTTTCTGGAAAGTGGCGATAGCGTCTATTCGGACGGCCCGATTTCCGCCAGTGTTACTGCCGAGGACGGCCAAATCTGGACCAATCTGGTAACGCCTGAAGTCAGCAAAGTCGCCGAAACGCTGGCCGAATTTCGCGGCCGCTACAAATACAATCTGCTGGATGAAAACGTCCGCCGCTTCAATGCCGAAGTGCCGCAAATCTGGCAATGGGATGACCATGAAGTCGCCAACAACTGGTCTGACTCGAAAGATTTGAGCAAAGACAACCGCTACACGGTCAAGGATGTGCCGTTGCTGGTAGCCCGCGCCACCCAAGCATTCCATGAATACGCACCGTTGCGCCCGCATAACGCCGAGGAACCTGAACGCATCTACCGAAAAATTTCCTACGGTAAATTACTGGACGTATTTGTTCTGGATATGCGCAGCTATCGCGGCCCTAACACCGCCAATCTGCAAACCCAGCAAAGTGGCGAAACCGCGTTCTTGGGCCCGGAGCAAGTCGCTTGGCTGAAGGAGGAATTGAAAAATTCCGACGCCACCTGGAAAGTGATTTCCGCCGATATGCCGATTGGCCTTAACGTCGGCGACGGCGTCGATGCGCAAGGCAAGGCACGCTGGGAAGCGGTGGCCAACGGTAACAACGGCCCGGCAGCCGGCCGCGAACTGGAAATGGCCGATTTGCTGAAATTCATCAAACGCCAACACGTGGCAAACATCGTCTGGTTGACCGCCGATGTCCACTATGCAGCGGCTCACTATTACGACCCAAGTAAAGCCCAAACCAACGATTTTTCGCCGTTTTGGGAGTTTGTCGCCGGTCCGTTGAACGCCGGCACCTTCGGCCCGAACACCACCGACGGCACCTTTGGTCCGCAAGTCGTATTTTCCAAAACGCCGCCAGCCGGCAAAGCCAATTTGTCGCCTTATGCCGGCCTGCAATTCTTCGGCGAAGTGAATATCGACAAGCGCAGCCGGGCGATGACTGTTGATTTAAAGGACATCGACGGCGCCGTTGTGTTCAGCAAAACCCTACCTGCGGAAGCAGAACGCGAACACGAGCATCACGACCGGGATTGATAACTTGATTGCAAGGCCGGTGCAGTTGTTTAGGCAAAAGCATCGGCCAGCAAACATTATTGATCTCTGAGAAAACAATAAAACTTAGGAAAACAACATGATGAAGCATTTTCACAAACCAAGCTTACTGGCAGCGGCGACGCTGGCTATACTCTGCGCGGAAAGCAACGCCAACGCACACTCACACAGAGAGCATAGTCATCAGATGCATCATAGCCCCATCGTCATCGGCCACCGTGGCGCGGCCGGCTATCGGCCCGAGCACACCATCGAAGGCTATACGCTGGCTATCGAAATGGGCGCGGACTTTATCGAGCCCGATCTGGTGTTGACCAAGGACGGCCACATGATCGCCCGCCACGAACCGATGATAGGCGGCACCACCGATGTCGCCAGCCATCCGGAATTTGCCGATCGCAAAACCAAGCGTATGGTTGACGGCGTGGAATACAACGACTGGTTCGCCACCGACTTTACCTTGGCCGAAATAAAAACCCTGCACGCGATTCAAGCTCGCGCCGATAGAGACCAGCAATACAATGGTTTATTTGCAATCCCGACCTTGGATGAAGTGATTGCATTGGCCAAACGTAAAAGCCAGGTAACTGGCCGCACTATCGGCATTTATCCGGAAATCAAGCATTCCACCTACCACGCTACCGTTAAGGGTGCCAACGATAAGCCTTTATTTGGCTTGAATGTCTTTGAAAACAAGCTGCTGAAAAAGCTGCACAAGGAATACGGCAATAGCGCTTGCGCACCGGTATTCATCCAATCATTTGAAGTCAGTAATCTGCAATACCTGAGTCACAAGACCGACATTAAACTGGTGCAGTTGATCGATGCCGACGATGTTAATGCCGACGGCTCGATTTCGCTGGTTGCGCCGTACAAACAGCCGTATGACTTGGTGGTGAAAGGCGATCAACGTACCTTTGCCGATTTGTTGAGCGACGAAGGTCTGGATTTCGTTAAATCCTATGCCGATGCGGTCGGCCCCTGGAAGCCTTATCTGGTAAAAACCGTGGCAGACGGCGTGGATCGCGACGGCGACGGCGTAATCACCATCAACGACCGTCGTATCGACGGCAGCACGGGCGTAGTGGAACTGGCGCACGACAAGGGCTTGCTGGTTCACACCTGGACCTTCCGCAACGACGCCAGTGGCTACGGCTTCGCCGACCCTAAACAAGAAATGACCTATTACTTCGATTTGGGAGTCGATGGCTTGTTTACGGACTTTGCCGATACCGGCGTTGCCGCCCGGGATGCATCGGTTAATGCCGACAATGACAGCTCATCGGCCCGATGCGGACATACCCGCAACAAGCACGATGAGCATTATCATCGTCATCAAAATTAAATGCGGTAACTACTTAAACGTAAACCCGGCGGCATGCGCCGGGTTTACGCCTATCGCGCTGGCCTGCCCTGGGTCCGGCCAGCATTACAACAGACTACGCCAAGCTCTTCGCTATCGGCTATTGCGAAAGCGCCCTCGATAGTAATAACTCCGCCCCCACCAGGGATGGCGGATATTAAAATCCAGATAAAACTCGTCTTCCGACACAGCATGTTCGGTGATGCTTGCCGCTCCCAACAACAGGCAATCCGGGATGTTCAGGCATATTCGACCCCACTGCCAGAAGTGGCCGATGCCGCGATACAGCAAATCGCCATTCACGACACTGACGCTCAAGCGCAAACCAAAGCCAAAACCTATGCTTTCGATCAGCTCGTGATCAGCCCCATAGTGCATCCGCGAGCTGAAGCAATCGGTTTTGCCGTCCTCGTAAGTCATCGTCCGGTACCAATACAACTCGCCGTTTGCATCGGCGGCCTTGTCCACTTCGGCCCGCGCAGCCTGTCCGCGCCACAGCAACAAGCCACCGAACAAATGAATCACCCAGATCAACGGAAACAGATAGCCCGGATAGCCTATCTCCATCGTACCCACTAACCGGCTTTGTTGCCCGTCGCTAATTCGATAATGTCTTTGAATAAGCTCCGGCAATTGCTGCCAGTCGTCGCCCAACACTTTTTGCATTAATGGCATGGACATGACTTAACTCCAGAGTGAATTGTGAAACACCATCAAGGTGGTGATACCGATCATGCCGAAGAAAGCCGGCACGCCCAACCAGAGCCAGATCTTGGCGTAATAATGATACAGATACGGCAATGCTCGGCCCCGAGCCAGCGACTCGACGGCGATGTCGCGCATGCGGACCTGCAAAATCACCACCGGCAACCAGCACAAGCCGGTGATTAAATACAGCACCAGTGTCCACCATAACCAACCTTCCCCGAACGAAGCCGACAATTGCTCGGCCAATAACACGCCGGTTAGCGGTTGGATAATGACGGTCGGCGTGGTGAACCACCAATCGGCCAAGACTACATGTTTGCTTGTGGTAGCAATTGCCGCGTGATTGCCGCTCTTGTCGGCCATCACTTTGTAAAACACCGTGCCGGAACCCAGACCAAACAGCACTATCGCGCTAAGGATGTGGATCAGCTTTAAAGATAAATACATCATGATAGCTCTCCTTCCAGTTCTCTTGCTATCAACAAGCACATTAAAAACGGCAGGTTTTTCAACAGCGGTCCGAAAGGGTGGAATACGAACTCCGGCAAACACAACGCTACCGCCAGGCTATAGCCCAGTACGATCCAGAACTGCGAAAGCATTAGGTTTCCGATCCTGAATCGCGCTAAGGTCGCCAAACCCAAGGCAATATCCATTGCCGCCAAGCCGTATAAAGCGAACGGCGCGCCTGAACCGGTGATGCCTAGCGGCGCCAATAACTGGTAACTGAGCTGATGCGGATAGAAAAACAACGAGGTGATGCCGCTCCACAGCCAGACTATGGCAATCGTGTATCGCAGCAAAGGCTTTAGAAAATACAAGCCGGCATGCCAACGCTCGGCTTGGCTGGCCGGCAGTTCAAACAATTGCGCGGAGACGCTGATGGGCGCTCGATCCAAGAACTTAGTCAACGGACCTGAATCCGCGCTATTGCCTCGGCTTAGCATCGTCACGTTGTCCTTACTCAAAATCGGCTCGTCCAGCCATTTGCCAAAACCAGCCATCGCCAACGCGTATTGGTAAGGAACGGAGCAAGTTCCGGCCTTGGATTTACCCAGTCGCTGTCTAAGCCCTTGCAGCCATTCGGCATAACTGATCGGACTCGGGCCGACTAAAGCTATGGTTTTACGGCCGAACACAGCCGGTTCCATACAGCAGCAAACGGCGGAGGCTACATCGCCGACGTGAATCGGCTGCAGCAACTGCCTCCCACCATCCGGCAGAAAATGGAGGGGCAAAGCCGCCAATGCATGAAACAAACCGCTACTGTGCCCACCTGCGCCGTAGACCAAAGACGGTTGCAATACAAACCAATCCACGGCTAATTTACGCAGGGCATCGTCGGCGGCTTTTTTGCTGAGATGGTAGGCCGTTTCGGCGCCCGCGTCGGCACCGAGGGCGGAAATCTGCACGATCTTTCTGACTCCCGCTTGCGCACCGGCCCGAAACAAGACTATCGGTGCTTGGGTATGCAATTGGGCAAAACTTTGGTTCCCGCTCTCGGCAATGATGCCCACGCAATTGACAATGGCGTCGATACCCTGCAAATGCGGTAGCCAGGAATCTATCGTGCGGGTGTCGGCAAAATCCAGACTCAACAGCGTAAGCTTGGGGTTATTAATCGACAGACGTTCGGGGTGGCGGCAACAGGCGGTGATTTGGTGGCCTTGTTTCAGCAACTCCCGCAAGACTGCGTGGCCGATAAAACCGGTCGCGCCGGTTAACAGGATATTCATAACCGCCTCCCGCAATTGGCTATTCCGTCTGCTGTTACCGGCAGCCGTTGGCCGGGACATATAGGTTTCAAGCGAATGTTCATGGTTTTGCTCCGAAAGTTGAGAGGCAGGAGTAGGTTAACCAGCAGCAAACAAACGAACTTCCAAATTGATAAGGCAGGAATAAAAATAATTCATGCAGGACATAAATCCATAAGATTCAAATAGCTACGGATTTACAAAATGATAAAACCGGAATTTTCCGGGTTTAGGACGCTGGTGGCGTGTGCATTTTCCGGTATTGTCCCGGCGCCACGCCGACGATGTCGCGAAATGCGGCATAAAAATTGGACTGAGTACTAAAACCCACCGTCAACCCTATCGATAGTACCGATGCATTGGGTTCCGCCAATAACAGTTTTTTTGCTGCCTCTATGCGCTGCTCGCGAATGTAGCGGGAAAAGCCTCGTTGAAACTCGGTATTGATCAGCTCGGACAATTGATGCTGGCTCAACTCCAACTGCTCTGCCAGCAAGGCCAGACTCAGGGTTTCCAGCGTATACAGTTTGTCTCGCTGCATTAAGGCGTCGAGCCTGGCTAACACCGCCGGCTTATCGATGTTTTTTAATGTCGACTCCGCATAAACCGCTTGCGCCGCCGCCGACACATCGGCGGCGATGCCGGGGAAACGCAGCAAGGTCAACGTTACAGCGAAAAATGCCAAGCCGATCAAGATACTGTAGTCACGTATAAAATCGGCTTCGTTAAGCAACGGCCAGATGAAACCCAGTAACAACACCGCCAAGGCTATCGCAAATAAGGTCCCCAACGCCAAGAGTTCCAAACGAAAACGTTGCCGTTGTTGGCGTAGACCGTAAACGATTTGCGCCAACCATAACAAATAACCGCTGCCGATAAAAAATGCGCCGGGCAAGACCAGACGGTAAGGCAAAATCAGGCACAGCGTAAACGGCAAAAAATGTAGAACGTCGCGCCAACGGTAACGAGCTTCGGCAATTAACAGCTGGCGGCTGTAGAAATAAAAGCTGGGCGCAATGGCATACAGCAACAGCAGATAAAGCACGGAATGCAGATGGTCAAACCGATTTAACAACCAGCCCAGATGCAGATACTGAATGCCAGCCAGACCGGCTATCAACATAAACCCGGCAAATTTGGCGGAAAAGCGCACGGGTTCATCGCCTTGCAGAATATTGCCGACGATCAGCAATGCAGCCGCACCCAGTGAAAAACCGATGCATAACAGAGGAAGAATTTGCATAGACAACTCACCGAAAAAACAATGGCCTTGAGTTTAGTCGGTGTTTTCGAAGCCGATTAAGGCACCGTCTTTTATAGGCTGTCCATAATTGCCCTGGATGGGATCTGTTTAGGCGCTAGCCTTCATGATCGCCGCCGGACAAATGGCTTTCGTGAAATTCGGTATTGGTTCTATATCCCCTTAACGGATTTCACCTAATCTAATCGCCCCAAAATACTTCTTCAAATCAATCCGAATCGGCATGAAATAAACATTTAAGCCACAAGCGGCGGCCGATGCGATTACCTGATTCGCGAATTCGACATTCCAATCGTAATCCGGCCGGAAAGCCACGGGAAATTTGACCTTATTTTTGACTTCCCAATAATTCTTGGATGCCATCGTCGTGATCGGACTGATACCGATATAGGTTTCCAACCCTTGCATGTGTTCGGCATAAATCTCAATCAAACGGCTATCGTAAAACGGCTGCGAGAAAAAACCCGTGGCGCCGGCTTCGGCCTTGCGCAGGGTGTAGTAGCATTCGTCCTGTAAGCCCTGGCGGTGAGGATCGAAACCGGCGTAAACATTTAAACTCGGAAAACGCTGACGCACGGCGCGTATCATATCCACGACGTCGGTGGCGTAAAAAGTACGCTTCAAGCCTTCCGGCGGATCGCCGGATACGAGTAGTATGCTGTCGAGCTGGTATTGTTCAATGATGCGGAACAGCTCGCCACTTTCGATCTTGAAATCGATTGACCGAAAATGCGGGATGAATCGGTACTTGCCGCGATCAATGCGCGTCGCCAATTCCCAGCTCCGGGTTTCGAAACGTTGGATATCGGGTACGTTAATGAAGTTTATGCTTTCATCCAGCGTCTGAACAAAGGCATATTGTTCGTCAAAAGCCGCTATGCTTCTGGGTACGATTTCAAACGAGATATTCATCCGGGTGCGAACCTTAAGAGTGGCTGTAAACAATAAGATTTTCCGTACCGTCAAAGGCCGGGTGCCGCATTCTACCGCAGAAAAAATAGGCCGCATACGAGCTTTGCTATTGTCGTTCGCCGGTCAATTCGGAATTAACAGTGATTGCAGTGTGCAGCGCGACCAGCCCGATGACAGCGATAATGAGCGAGAATTCTTTTACGCGCTATTGGCTAAGCGCATGCTCAACCGGTACGGCTTCTCATTTTAGCGGTGAGGCTTGCTGATGTCTTTTCAATTGTAACGCCGCCGCGGAATCTTCCCGCCGCAAATTTTAAACAAAAACAACTTATTGTATTAAAGGGTGTTTTTACTACGACACCGGCTTTAATAAAACATTGCTTAACACTAACTAAATCCGAGGAAAACAGCCATGGCGCTTGAGGTTGAACATAAATTCTTGCTGGCGAACGACGACTGGCGCGGGGAAATCGATCATTCCGTGCACTATAAGCAGGGTTATCTTAGTAGCAGTCCGCTCAGCTCGATACGCGTGCGGATTTCCGACAGCCATGCCTGGCTGAATATCAAAAGCGCCACTATCGGCAGTCACCGCCAAGAATTCGAGTACGAAATTCCGCTGAGCGACGCCAATAGCATTCTCGACGAACTTTGCCACAAACCCTTGGTGGAGAAAATGCGCCATTTTGTCTATCGCGAACCGCATGTTTGGGAAATCGACGAATTCATGGGCGACAACCAAGG
>CAZGUM010000032.1:0-14158 GCA_964529085.1 uncultured Methylomonas sp.
AGCCCTACCGAGTTTCGATTGATGCAATTCTTCATGACCAATCCCGACAAGGTATACAGCCGCACCCATTTGCTGGATCAGGTCTGGGGCCGTAGCGTGTATATCGAGGAGCGCACGGTAGATGTGCATATTCGCCGTTTGCGCAAGATTTTGGCTACGTACGGCCGTGAGGAACTGATTCAGACCGTGCGGGGTTTCGGTTACCGTTTTTCGATCGCAAATTGATTGTTCATGCAGCGTTGGCAGCGGGAAATTAACATCGCTATTGGGCTACTGTTACCGGCTTTATTGCTGAGTTTTTTTGTGGGTCATTTGAGTTATTTTTTACTGACCATCACCTCATTTCTGTACATCAAACAAACCATCAGCGTTAACAAGCTGGAACGCTGGCTGAGCCAGGGGGGCATCGGCGAGCGCCCGGATTTTAAAGGCATTTGGGGCGACATCTATTATCACCTGTATAAAATCCGCAAGAGCCAGAAGCGCCGCAAGAAAAAGCTCGGCAAGATGTTGGACAGCTTCCGTAAATCCACCAGTGCCTTGCCAGATGCGATCGTGGTGTTGGGTAGTTATGGCGAGATCGAGTGGAGCAATAAGGTCGCTCACGATTTTCTCGGTCTGAAACGATCCGATAACGGTCAGCGGATTCCCAATCTGGTACGTCATCCACTGTTTATCCAATATCTGAAAGACCAGGATTACCGGAATAAAATCTGCATTCCTTCGCCAATCAACGAAAACATGGTATTGCAAATCGGTATCGTGCCATACGGCGCCGGTCTGCGGCTGCTGATGGCGCAGGACGTTACCCATATGAAGAATATCGAACGGATGCGTACGGATTTCGTCGCCAATGTCTCGCATGAGTTGCGCACGCCGATCACGGTGCTGCGCGGCTATCTGGAGACATTGCAGGAGATGGATGGCGGCAGCAGTCCTTACACGCGGTCCTTTCAGAACATGGCCGCGCAAACGGAACGCATGCAAGCATTGATCGACGATTTACTGCTATTGGCGCGGTTGGAAAGCAAAACCAAAAAATTCGAATGCGTCAATATTCGGGAATTGCTGGGGCAGGTGTGTCTGGAAAGCGATTTGTTGGAAAAAGACGAGCGCCGGGTCGAGTTATTGGTGGAAAGCGGTGTCAATGTGCGTGGCGATACCGACGAATTGCGTAGCGCGTTCAGCAATTTACTGGTAAATGCGATGAAATACTCGCCGCCCAGCTCGCCGGTTAAAGTGAGCTGGCGCAATCGGGCCGACGGTGGCGTTTGTTTTGAAGTGGAAGATTTCGGCGATGGCATCGCCAGTATGGATATTCCGAGGGTTACCGAGCGTTTTTATCGGGCCGAAGTCAAACGCAATCAAAAAATTCCGGGGACCGGTTTGGGCTTGGCAATAGTCAAACATGTACTGGTCAGGCACGACGCCAAATTGGAAATCGAAAGTCAGTTGGGAAAAGGTAGCCGTTTTAGCTGCGTGTTTCCAAAACAACGGCTTTGTTAAGAGCTGGGCTAGGCCGCCGGTGGCGGGGCTGCAAACCTAAAGTCTTGTAAGCCGCAATGTTTCACCGCATCCATGGCCGCTTGTTTCAACGACTCGGTGCCATCCGCGTCATCGGGGCAAATGGCGATGCCGACACGGCATTTGAGTTCCGCAACATCGTTTTCAACGGCAAAGGGCTCGGCGAATTTTTGAATGATCAATTTAGCAATGCGCGTCACGCTGTCGATTTGTTCCAGCTCGGTCAGAATAATCGCAAACTCCGCACCGTCCATCCGCGCCACTAAGTCGGTTTCCCGGACATTAGTCAGTACCCGTTGCGCCGCTTCCTGCAAAATGCGGTCGCCGTTCGCGTAGCCGAAGTGCTCGTTAATGGCCTTGAATTGTTCGATGTCCACGACCAGCAATGCTAAAAACCAGCCGCCGCGCTGCGCTTTCTTAATTTCCTGATCCAACCTGTCGTAAAACATGCGCCGATTGCCGATGCCGGTGAGCGGATCGAAATTTGCCTGTTTCCAGAGTTGTTCTTCGCTGAGCTTGCGTTGCGTAATATCGGAAAACAGGCCGATTCGGCGTAAGGGCAAGCCAGCGCGGTCGAAAATGGTGTTGATGCTAAGTTGTTCGACATACAATTCGCCGTTTTTGCGCCGATTCCAAATCTCGCCCTGCCATTCGCCGCCGTTATTCAGGGTCTGCCACATGGCGTGAAAAAATTCCTGATCATGGCGGCCGGACGCCAACATGCGCGGATTTTTGCCAACCACGTCTTCGCTACTGTAGCCGGTGATGCGGCTGAATGCCGGGTTAATCGATACGATGGTGCCGTCCGCTTCGGTGATCATCATCGCTTCCCGGCAATGTTGAAAAAACAGCGCACCCAGTTGCCGGTCTTCTTCTGCCAGTCTTTGTTCGGTAATGTCTTTCAGGATGCCGGTCATTCTGGGGTAGTAGCCGGGCTGATGGCAACCCGAGCCGTGCAGCCAGCGAATTTCGCCGTCGATACGCCGAATTTTGCATTCGAAATTCCAGTTGCCTTGCGCCGCGCAAGCATCGAGGAAACTCCCGTCCACCATTTGCCGATGTTCCGGAACGACATGGCCGAGAAAGGTGTGGTATGTCCATTCCGGCAAGGGGTGGCTGTAACCGAAAATTTGGTCGTGAATCGGCGTGCGTTGTACCGAATAATCTTGTAAATTCAGATCCCAGGCCCCGGTATCGATGGTCTGCAAGGCAAAGCTCAGGCGCGCTTCGCTTTGTTGCAGGGCGTGGGTGGTTTGTTGTTGATGGAACAGCGTCAAGGCCAGCGGAATGCCGACGCTGGCTAAAATCGTTAGATAAAACCAAATGTTTAGCAGGCCGCTTTGCGGATGTACGGTGGCGAACGCGCCAAGTTGATGTTCCAGTCCCCATAAGGATTGAATCGCTGTTTGCGCAATCAATAACAGTACCCCATGGCGTCCAAACCTTACCGCAGCCCAGACCACGAACAAAAAAGCCCAATAGGTTTGGCCGTATGCACTTAATAGTTCGGGAAACCAGCTTAAAAACACCGCTTGACCGCTGAGAAAACTGAACGATAGAAAGGCCAGGGTTTCCGGCAGGCGGGTACGGGCAAACCAATCTTTCGGCCAGTTGCGCCAGACTAAAATCAGCGGCGTAACCAGGGCTATCCCGAGGACATCGGCCATCCACCAATGCAACATGCCGGGCAAAAGCGCTTCCAGCGTCAGGTATTTGTTCAAGAGTAAGGTCATCGGGCCGATCAGCGCGCTGAATCCGGCTGTGACCATCCCGGTGACTGCCAGCCACACAAAGTCGCGCGGATGGCGCAACGACAGCGAGAACCCAGGATTGCCGAGCAGCAGCCAAGCACCCAGCCACGACTCCAAGGTATTGCCGGCGGCGATACAGGCCGAGATCGGCCAGGAGTCGCCAACCAGCATGCCGGCGGCAAACGCGCCGGTAAAAATGCCCGGCCAATAACGTGTGCCGCCCAGCAGGAATGTGGCTAGGCCTAAACCGGCCGGAAACCAAACCAGTGTAACGTTGCCGCTATCGGAAAAAAATGCCAGTACTAATTTGGCCAACAGGGCGTACAGCAGCGCTATGCCGATGATTTTTAGTCCAACGATGCCGCGCCGATTAGAGCCCATGAGGTTTTGACAAGTGTGTCGGTAATTTGAAAAGTGTATATCACTACCAAGTATTCTTCAGCTTTCCGGTCCGTTAATAATGCGATGCGGTAGAGAAAAATCGCCGATAAGCGGGCGGATAACTCTATAATTGCCGGCATTTTGAGCTGGACCGAGGGGTGGAGATGATTTCCGAAACGGTTGTCGAGTTGTCGCGGGCGCAGTTTGCGTTGAATGCCGTGCAATATTTTCTATTTGTGCCGTTGACGCTGGGTCTGTCGTTGCTGTTGGCAGGCATGGAAACCTGGTTTTTGCTCAGCGGAAACGCCGTTTATCGGCAGATGACGCAATTCTGGGGCAAGTTCTTCGCGGTCGGTTTTGCTTTGAGCGTTGCCTCCGGTTTGGCGATGACGTGTCAATTCGGTAGCAACTGGTCTTATTTTTCGCACTATGTCGGCGACATATTTGCATTGCCTTTATTGCTGGGTTTGGCCGGATTGTTCATTGCCGCCAACGGCATAGGTTGGCTTTTATCCGGGCGCGCGCGTTTAGGCAACGCGGCCCATCTTGTTGTGACCTGGCTGATTGCTATCGGTTGTCATTTGAGTTTGTACGGTTTTCTGATGGCTAGCGGCTGGATGCAAAATCCGCTTGGCGCGGACTTAAACGCTCAAACCTTGCGCATGGAACTGACCGATCTGCATCCGGTATTCAGCAATCCGCTTGGTTTGGCGAAATTCGGACACAGTTTGCTGGCAAGCTATGCGGTTGCAGCCGGTTTTGTTTTGGCGATCAGTGCTTACTATCTTCTCAAGCAGCGCGAAACGCAATTGGCGCAATTTTCTTATCGCGCCGCCGCTGCTTTGGGTTTGTTGGCCGTTGCTGCGGCCATCGCGTTTGGCGATCCCAGTGTTTACGGCACAGGCGTGGTACAGCGCGCTAAATTGGCGGCGATTAATGGGCTGCCGTTTGACGATGTTTTCGAACAAAACCGCCGGCATATTGAGATCGGCAAACAGGCATATGCCTTGCTCTTGGAATTGCGCGACGAAAAAACCGACCCGCAGTTGCTCTCGGACTTTGCCGCGGCCAAGGTCGATCTGGGTTATGCCTTATTGCTGAAACGCTGGCAGGAAAACGTAGAGGATGCCGGTCCGGCGCAAGTCGAAAAAGCAACTCGTGCCAGTTTGCCAAAGCCGGTGCCGTTGTTATGGGGATATAAGCTTATGATTGCCGTTGGCGGTGCGATGCTGATCTTTTTTTTCGCCGCAGCGGTGACCAGCGTCTGCGGTTGGCATAAACGCTGGCTGTTGAAAGCAGGTTTATATGCCTGGCCCCTGCCTTTGCTTGCCGGTGCCAGCGGCTGGTTTATCTCGGAAACAGGCCGGCAGCCTTGGCTGGCTGCCGGCATTCTGCCGAGTTGGCAGGGGGTTTCCACGCTGACGGCAACCGATTTGACAGTCGGGCTGATAGCCTATGGCTTGGCTTATGCCGGTTTGGTCTTGCTTGCCGTGCGCTTGACGTTGAAATTTATCGGCCAGGGTAGTGCCGTTGCGATGCCGATAGGCGAGGAGCAGAGCCATGTTGCTTGATTACGAAATGCTGCGCCTGGTCTGTTGGGGGGTACTGGGTTTGTTTGTAATCGGTTTTGCGCTCAGCGGCGGCATCGAAATCGGCGTCGGTATGTTACTACCGTTACTACACGACTCGGAAGACCAGCGTGCGGCGCTCGTTGCCCGCTTGGCTCCGCTCAGCGCCGGTAATCAGCTCTGGTTGCTGGTGACCGTTGCTGTGTTGTTTGCCGGGTGGCCGACGGTGTACGCGGCGACGTTTGCCAGTTTTCAGCCTCTATTGCTGCCGATGGTGCTTTCACTATTTGTGCGGCCCTTGGGTTTATATTTTCGCAGTAGTATCAGTCGCGCCGATTGGCTGCAAAAATGGGACAAAGCCTTGTTTTTTAGCGGATTAATTCCGGCCGTACTGCTGGGCTTGATGGTGGGCAATCTATTGAAAGGCGTGCCTTTTCATTTGGCTAGCGACATGCATATCGCGTTTTTGGGCAGCTTCGGCGGCTTCTTTAGCCCGTTTGCCGCGCTGACGGCCGCTACTTGCGTGGCCTTGCTGGCTGTTCATGCCGCCATTTATCTGCAGGTTCACAGTCGGGACGCGCTTTATCAACGTTGCAAGTCCTTGGTATTGACCAGCGGCATCGGGTTTTTAGTGTTGTTTGCACTGGCCGGCATGTGGATTACCCACCTGGAAGGCTATCACGTCAATACCGAAATATTGCCCAACGGCATGTCCAATCCGCTGACCAAGTTTGTGAAGCGCGGCGACGGTTTATGGCTGGATAATTACGAGCACGAACCGGCGTTATGGGCTTTGCCGACATTGGCTTTTGTAACAGGGATTGCCGCGTTGATCCTGTCGCGGCTGGACCGGGCTTACTGGGCTTTGCTGGCCAGTGCGGTAATGGTGACGATGACGATCCTGACCATGGGCGTTTCAATGTTTCCGTTTTTAGCGCCGTCCAATATTTCCTTGAATAGCTCGCTGACCATCTGGGATGCCAGCGCCAGCCAAACCGCGTTATCCGCGCTGTTGTGCTTGGCTTCCGTGTTGTGGCCGCTGATGGCGGTTTCCACGCGCTGCTTGTTTAGATTTGTCCGTTGAGGTCGGCAATTGCGGTGAATTGTGCGTCGATTGCATCGGGACTTCCTTAACCGGCATAACTCTGATAAAACCATTATTCCTGACAACTATAACTAAAAAGGTAGGCGCATCATGAAGAAAATCCTCAATCACACCCTGATCGGCGTTCTGGCGTTTATTCCGATTATGGTGATTGTGCAAATCGTGCTGTTCGTAAAAGACCGGCTCACCGATTTGTTTCAATTCGTTTATGGGTACTCCGACAATTATCTGGTGACATTCTTGCTGTTCGCCGCCAGCTTCGCGACTATTACTTATGTTGGGCATCGGGTCAGCATGGGCCGATTCTCCATCATTGCGATGTTTGAGCATCTGATTGAGCGCATCCCGCTGTTAAGCACGATTTACCGCGTCACCAAAAAGTTGGTGAACATGATAGCCGGACATCAGTTGCAGGAACCGCGCGAAGTGGTCTACATCGAATATCCCAAGGAAGGCATTTGGGTGCCGGCCTATGTCACCAATAAGACCGAAGACCGTTATGTGCTGTTTGTGCCGACATCGCCCAATCCCACCTCTGGTTTTGCGGTGATCGTGCATGAATCTAAAGTGGTCAAGTCGGAGATGAGCATTGAGCAGGTAACCAGCTTTATTATCAGCGTTGGCGCCGATTTCGAGAAAGTCTCCGAAATTGCCAAATTACCGAAATAAAGCCGTCAGTAGCTTGCCGTGAATCCAAGTCCGCAGCAAGCCATCCTCTTTGCGGCTCGACGCCCTGCTTAACCTTATCCTGTGATCATGTGTGACACTTATCTGCTTGCCGAAACGCTCGGCAAGCGATTAAAAACGCTCGATTTGCGTCTGGCTTTGGCGGAGTCCTGTACCGGCGGCGGCATTGCCAAGGCTGTAACCGATGTGCCTGGTAGTTCCGCTTGGTTCGAACGCGGCTTCGTCACTTACAGCAATGAAGCCAAGATCGACATGCTGGGGGTAAGGCGGGAGACATTGGCAACAGTAGGCGCGGTCAGCGCGGAGACGGCTTTGGAAATGGCCGTTGGCGCGTTGGCGCATAGCCTTGCCGATTTGGCGATGGCTATCACCGGTATTGCCGGACCGGACGGCGGAAGCGAAGCCAAGCCGGTCGGTACGGTGTTTATCGGCTGGCAACGGCGCGGTCAAGCAGCCGAGGCTTTGAAGACACAATTTGTCGGCGACAGACATTCCGTGCGGCAACAGGCTACGCTGTTTTGTTTGCAGCATATGTCGCATTTACTGGAAAACGTCGAAGATTGAGTCGGCGACGTCGCCGGCTCGCGTCATGCTGCTTCCGGGCGACATTTCAGTCTTAATGTAAAGCCAATATGATTGGTTCCCGCCTGCCTTAAGCGCGTACGCAGCGCAAAGCTGCAAATAGTATTAGGTTTCAGAGTCCCCTGAGCCCGAGAAACAACGCAGGCCGTTCAGCCAAAAAGCTTTTAACTCCGGCTGACAAGTTACGTTAAAATGCCGCTTCTTTTCCTTGCGGATGTTTACGCCATGTTGAAAAAACTCCTGCTTTCCTCGGCTGTTTCCTTGCTGTTAAGCGCCTGTGCCACCAGTCCGACCGGACGTTCCCAGTTTATCTATATGCCGGATAATCAGGTCGATCAAATGGGTTTGCAGTCATTCAGTGACATGAAAAGCAAAAACCCTATCAGCAAAAATACCCGCTATAGCCAGTTTGCCAGTTGCGTGGCCCAGGCCATTACCCAGCAGACCGGCGGCCAGTGGGAGGTTGTGGTATTTGAAGACGAGACGCTGAACGCTTTTGCACTGCCCGGCAATAAAATCGGCGTGCATACCGGCCTGATCAACCTGGTGGATAACCAAGATCAATTGGCGGCAGTCATCGGCCACGAAGTGGGGCACGTGTTGGCGCGGCACAGCAATGAGCGCCTGTCGCAGGAAACCGCTGTCAGCACCGGTCTGTCGATGGTGCAAGCGGTGTCCCAGCCGCAAACCGCATTAGGCCAGACCGCGCTGGGGTTATTGGGTGTCGGTGCGCAATACGGTGTGATCCTGCCGTTTAGCCGCGTCCACGAAACCGAGGCGGATACGATAGGTTTGGATTTGATGGCCAAAGCCGGTTTCGATCCGCGCCAAAGCATTAACTTATGGTTGAAAATGGATAAGGCGTCTCAAGGCGGACAACCTATCGAATTTATGTCGACTCACCCGTCGCATGCCAGCCGCATCGATAATTTGAATCAGAATATGAATCGAGCCATCCAGCTACAGCAACAAGCCTGGAATGGCGGCAGACAACCGCATTGCGCCAAATAATGAATCCGCATTTATCCCAACTGCATCCGTATCCGTTTGAAAAGCTGTCCGCGCTGAAACAAGGTATCGTCCCGCCAGCCGACAAAGCGCATATCGCGTTGTCTATCGGCGAACCCAAGCACGCCACGCCGCATTTTATCCAAGAAGCCTTGCTGCGGCACTTACATGGTTTGACCCAGTACCCGACCACCAAAGGCTTGCCTGAATTAAGACAAGCCATAGCCGATTGGACCTGCCGCCGCTTCGGCATCCCCGCCGGGGGTGTCGATGCCGAAACCCATGTGTTGCCGGTCAACGGTACCCGCGAAGCCTTGTTTTCGCTGGCGCAAGCCGTAATTGATCCGGCCGACAAGCCGGTGGTGATCATGCCCAACCCGTTTTATCAGATCTACGAAGGTGCGGCCCTGCTGGCTGGTGCCGAGCCGTATTATCTGAATACCGTCGAGGCCGACGGTTATTTGCCGGATTTTGACAGCGTGCCTGAGGCGATTTGGCAACGCTGTCAGTTGATCTTTATCTGCTCGCCCGGAAATCCGACCGGCACGGTGTTGACACAAGCCGATCATTTGAAATTATTGGCTTTGGCGGAAAAGTACGATTTTGTCATCGCTTCCGACGAGTGCTACACCGAACTTTACGACGATGAAGCCAATCCGCCGCAAGGTTTGTTGCAAAGCGCTTATCAGGCCGGCAACACCGGATTTAAACGTTGCGTGATATTTCAAAGCCTATCCAAGCGCTCCAACGCGCCGGGCTTGCGTTCCGGGTTTGTAGCCGGCGATGCCGAGGTGTTGAAACAGTATTTCAAATACCGCACTTATCACGGCTGCCCGATGCCGGTGCCGACTCAGCACGCCAGCATCGCAGCCTGGAACGACGAGGAACACGTTAAGCACAACCGCCAGTTGTACCGCGACAAATTCAGCGCGTTTATCGAGATTTTGCAGGATGTTTGCGACATCAATCATCCGCCGGCCAGTTTTTATGTCTGGCTAAAGACGCCGATTGATGACGCTGAATTTGCTAAACAATTGTTTGCCCGGCAAAACATTACCGTGCTTCCCGGTAGTTATTTGTCGCGCGACAGCGGCGGCATCAACCCCGGAACCAACCATGTGCGCATCGCCTTGGTCGCGCCTATCGAAGAATGTGTCGAGGCCGCGCAACGGATTAAAGCATTTCTCAATGAAAACAAGCCGTAGGATGTGCTGAACAACGTGAAGCGCATCGGTCGCGAACACGATGCGCTTCGTTGCGTCGGTACATCCTATCCCCGTTAATCACTAACCCTAAGAAATACCATGTCAAATCTGGAAACCATCATCAACGACGCGTTTGAAAATCGCGCCGAAATCAGCCCATCCACTGTCTCCGCCGAAGTCCGCAATGCGGTTACGGAAGTCTTGAATCTGCTCGACAAGGGCGAGCTGCGCGTGGCAGAGAAAAAAGACGGCGACTGGGTGACCAACCAATGGCTGAAAAAAGCCGTGTTGTTGTCATTCCGCATCAACGAAAACAAAGTCATCGAAAGCGGCGACGTGCGTTATTACGACAAAGTGCCGACCAAATATGGTCAATACAGCGAAGAAGATTTCGCGAAAGCCGGCGTACGGGTGGTGCCGAATGCGGTGGCCCGTTATGGTTCTTACGTTGCGCCCGGCGCGATCCTGATGCCGTCTTACGTCAACATCGGCGCTTACGTTGATAGCGGCACCATGGTCGACACTTGGGTAACTGTCGGTTCCTGCGCGCAAATCGGTAAAAACGTGCATCTGTCCGGCGGCGTCGGCATCGGCGGCGTTTTGGAGCCGCTGCAAGCCAACCCCACCATCATCGGCGATAACTGCTTCATCGGCGCCCGCTCCGAGATCGTCGAAGGCGTCATTGTCGAAGACAACTGCGTGGTATCGATGGGCGTCTACATCGGCCAAAGCACCAAGATATTCAACCGGATGACCGGCGAAGTGACTTACGGTCGCATCCCGACCGGCTCGGTGGTCGTCTCCGGTAACCTGCCGTCCAAAGACGGCAGCCACAGCTTGTATTGCGCGGTGATCATCAAGCAAGTGGACGAGAAAACCCGCAGCAAAACCGGGATTAATGAGTTGTTGCGGGATTGATTGATCGTCGCCGTCGCATGGCGTTTTTTGGACGCCATGCGCTACAATGCAGTTACCGCATTTTATCCGAGGGCGCAGGACATGAACGCGATACCATTTGATACCTTAAAATTTGCGCTACGTTTAAAAGCAGCTGGCTTTACCGAGGCTCAAGCCGAAGTGATCACCGAAATGCAAAAGGAAGTCGTCGACAATACGCTGGAACAAGCCAAGCACGATTTTCATCTTGACGACGTGGCGACAAAACGCGATTTGAAAGACCTTGAAGTCGTCTTGCGTACCGAAATCAAAACGTTGGAGTCTGAGCTAACCCACAAAATAGAATTGCTTCGAGCCGATACTCGCCGTGATCAAGCCGAAACCAAAGCCGATTTAACGCGTTGGATCATTGCCGCAGGGTTCTTGCAAACCACGGTTATTGTCGCAGTGTTGCTGAAAATAGCGCATCTGATTTGATGCATCGCTGGTTGAGTTTTGGAGCTACAACACTATAAAAAGCGATGAATTATTACTCAAACCCTAATCCCCACGACTTAGAAGTGCGTCCTGGCTTTCGCGTGTTGGGGGCTATATTGGCGCTGTTTGTGTCATATATTGAGGTTGACTCTTCCATCCCACTGTTTGTAGCCGAACATATTCCGGCAACCGATTGTTCTCGTCAGAGAAGACGAATATTTTGTGAATTGGGCAATTGGGTTTGGGTAAGGATTCCCGAACATATGCGGGGCCACTGGATGCCATTGGTCATTTGTTGTTTGCATTGGCTTTAATCTACGTAGCATGGCGTTTGCTGAAACCTTTTTTATCAAGTAAGGCACCTCTATAATCAAATGCTCACTAGGCAACGCATTTGTCAGCATGATGAGTATGACGGTTAGTTCGCAAAGCTCTTGCGATCCGCCCGAATCCTAAACACCATCACCAACTCTTCATCCTGTTGCAAGGTCAGCGGCGTTGGCAGGCCGTCCGGGCTGGGTTGCTTGCCGATGATCGGTTCGATGCAGACATACTCGGCTTTTTTATCGCTCCAAATACCAAACGCCAACGCTAGATCGTCCTGCACTGGCGAGATATTGCAAGCCATGCTGACGGTGTAATCGGCTGTACTTAGCTTGACGGGTGCGGTTAGCGATTTCGCGTGGTGTACTCTTAAGCTATCGTGCGGAAGCGCGGCGACCTCAATATGCGTTTCCGCAATATCGATAACGCTGCCGGGAGAAATCGAAAAATAGGGATGAAAGCCGGGGCGAACCAGTGCGGTCTCCGACACCGCGCGAATCCGGGTGCTGACGGTCAGGGTTTTACTTTTGGCTTCCGTCAGCTCTTGCCAGTCTGTAATCACCTCGACAGAACCCCAATTCACATCAGCCGGCGCGGTGAGGTTTTTTTGATGCGGCAGGTCGCTATCGCAAGGCGTTATCCGGTATTCGCCGTGTTTAAGCGCGAAAGGCGGCGATAATTCTTCAAAATTGGGTATACACAGATATACGCCGCCGCGCGAGCCGCCGTCTGCTTTGTCGTGCAGGGGGTGGATAATATGGATATCGTCTAATTGCCAGTTGATTAGGGTGCCCGTATCGGTGAATTTCATTGGGAAAAATATATCCTGTACTTTAAATGGTTTTACGGTAATAGGGGGCGAGCTCCGCTGGATGTACGCTGCATTGGGCGGATTATCTCGGTTAAAAAGTGCTTTAGCAGCTATTGTAAACAACGCGGCCGAGAAAATGGGGGATTTCGGCTTGCCGCGCCGATGTTTCGGCTAAGAGATGCGCAGAATTGACAATGAATTTACGCCAATTTGTTGGACTATTGACTATGAGAAAATCAATCCGCACACTCGGTTTATCCAGGTCGAACAGATGCAAACAATCGATATTTTTTCCTTGAAAAGCCACGCCGGTGAATATCAAAGCTGGCCGCTACAGACGCAATTGCTGATCAACGGCCTGCCGAGTTTATGCTATCTGCCCGGCTACCGGCTGTTACATCAATTTCAAATATCGGCTAATGACTATCTCTTAATCTGCGATTGGGATTGTCCCTTTGAGGAAGCCACGGAGATAATCTTGCTGGATAGCCAGTTCAAGGTGGTGGGAGTGCGTTCGTTGGGTGTGCCCTACGGCTCGTTTTCGCTGAACGAAGCGTTGGTGTTGGACGATGTAAACTTAAAACTTACGTTTTTTCGAGATGAGCATTGGCAAGTCACTATTACGCCGCAAAATTTGCCTTGCCTGTATTTTTCGAGCAGAAGTTGGCTGCCGACGTTTAGAACGCGGATACGGTTGAAACGGCTTTAAACACTTTTAGTGCCCGGTTGGCATTTCTCACTGTAATAGTATTTAACAAGCCAATCCCGCTGGTTGTAGGAATTTCGGTTTCGAATGATGCATTTGTATATCGAACTGGTAAGCTAGCGCTCGCGAATCAGAATACGCGATGCCAAGCCGTCGAATCCAGAGCGGAAAGTAATTGCGCGGGGAAACGTGGCGGTGGGTGAGGAAGCGTTAACGCATGGCAAGGATTAGCGGCTATGCGTTACAATGCTGCCATTAGTGCCAAGGAGGCCATACAGCATGAATGCGAACCCTTTCGATACGCTGCATCCGCGCACCTGATTTAACGCCGCTTAGCCGGCAACCGTTTTCTCTTCAATCCTAACCTGCGAGCACACCATGCCAGAAAATATTTCCAATAATGCCCTAATCCTCGCCCTGCTGTCCCTGAACGGCGAGATCGCTATTCAAAAAGATTACTTGGAGTCCGGCGAGATTCCCGAAGACGAAGTGACCGACGAGGAAGAAGTGCTGGACGATTTGGAGCAAGCCTTCATGGAATTTGTCGACGTTTACAAAGCTCGCGCCAAAGCTGATGATTCCTTGCCGAGCGTTGAAGAATTGCTGGCCGGCGAAGAAGGCTAATCTTGCATGATCGTAGTTTACGGCATCAAAAACTGCGATAGCGTCAAAAAGGCGCGGACCTGGCTGGAGGCGCGGCAAATTGCCTACCGTTTCCACGACTATCGTGTCGATGGGCTGGATGCGGCTTTGCTGCAGGGCTTTGTCGATGCGTTGGGCGTGGATGCGGTACTGAATCAGCGCAGTACCAGTTGGCGCCAATTGGACGACGCCCAAAAATCCGATTTAACCCCCGACAAAGCCGTGCAACTCATGCTGGCTGTGCCGACCTTGATCAAGCGCCCGATTCTGGATAATGGACAGCAACTGATCGTCGGCTTTAATCCCGATCAGTACCCGACCGAATAATGAGCGAAACCCTTTCCCTGTTAGAAGCGCTGATTCGTCGCGAATCGGTGACCCCCAACGACGCCGGTTGCCAGGATTTGCTGGCGGAGCGCTTAGGTAAACTCGGTTTTACTGACGAGCGCCTGAATTTTGCCGATACTCAAAACCTGTGGTTGCGTAAGGG
>CAZGUM010000032.1:14258-30965 GCA_964529085.1 uncultured Methylomonas sp.
GGCGTGGTCAAAGTGGTCGAAGTGCTGGAACAGCGCGGCGAAAAGATCGACTGGTGCTTGGTGGGCGAACCGTCCAGCGATAAAAAAATCGGCGACGTGATTCGGGTGGGGCGGCGCGGCTCCTTATGTGCCAAGCTCACCGTGTTGGGTATTCAAGGCCACGTGGCTTATCCGGAATTGGCGGAAAATCCGATTCATACTTTTGCACCGGCCTTGAAGGAACTGACAGAGGAAGTGTGGGACCACGGCAATCAATTTTTTCCGCCGACCCGCTTGCAGGTTTCCAATATCAACGGCGGCACCGGTGCGGAAAACATCATCCCCGGCCAGGTCGAAGTGCAGTTTAATCTGCGGTTTTGCACCGAGCTGGACGAAGCCACCATCAAGTCCCGTACCCAAGCCATATTGGATAAACACGGCTTTAAATACGATCTGCAATGGCGTTTATCCGGCAATCCGTTTCTGACCTCGCAAGGCGCTTTAATCGATGCCACGCATGCGGCGATCGAAAGCGTTTGCGGCTTTCGGACCTTGGACGATACCGGCGGCGGCACTTCTGATGGCCGGTTTGTCGCCCCGACCGGTGCGCAAGTCATCGAACTGGGGCCGTTGAATGCCAGCATTCACAAGGTCAACGAGCATATCGGTTTGGATGATCTGGAAGTTTTGAGCCGGATTTACCAGCAGATTTTGGTCAATCTGCTGGCGTAATTGTCTTTCCCTGCACGCAGCTAGCCGGGTATTGCCTCCGGCGGCGAAATGCCGGCTGCGAGATTCGGATTCCAAGAAATCGGCCGCCGGTGAGCTATGCTGAATAAGGCTAAGCGTTCTCTTTGACGCTAAAATTTCGCCGGACAATAATGGCAAGAGCCGCGCAATAATGGTGGCAATTGATTAAAGCATCAGTACTGCCGGCCGCTTGTTAGGGAATATACCGCATCATCAGGGGGAAGAATGACTGCTAGCCCTGTACAACCGAAATTATGGACACGTTACCGGCATTATTACCCTGCGCTGGTAATTCTGTTGGTTTCGCTCGCGGCTCTGTTTCTGGCTTGGCAAGATCTGAATTGGCGCCATCAACAACGGCTGCAAGAATATTTCGCTTTCGAAACTCAGCGCATTACCGGCAATATCAGCGAGCGTATGGATTTACATGGGCAAACACTACGCAGTGCCGCCGGATTGTTTGCCGCCAGTAATGAGGTAACCCGCGAGGACTGGCGCGCATTTGTGGAGATGCTGGAGCTGGATCGAAGCCATCCTGGGGCGCAAGGCGTCGGTTACGCGGTTTGGATTCCTTCCGCGCAGCTCGAACAGCATATTGCCGCTGTTCGCCGACAAGGGTTTCCGGACTATATAGTTAATCCGTTAGATCCGCGAGAGGGATACTCCAGCATTATTTATTTGGAGCCTTTCAGCGGCCGTAATCTGCGGGCGTTCGGCTATGATATGTTCTCCGATCCCCTAAGGCGCGGCGCGATGGAACGGGCTAGGGATAACGGCAATCTGGCGTATACCGGCAAGGTGTTTTTGATCCAGGAAACCGAAGCCGATTTACAGGCTGGCATGTTGGCGTACTTTCCGGTTTACCGTAATGGCAGCATCCCGCAAACCGTGGAGCAGCGCCGCGCGGCCCTACTGGGCTGGGTGTATATGCCGTACCGCATGAACGACTTGCTGCATACCATCCTGGGTCGTGATTTATTGGCCTTGCGCTTGGAAATTTTCGATCAGGACGATCTCAGTGCCGAAGGTCTGCTTTACGACAGCCAAAGCAAGCTGACGTTGGTAGCATTTATGCCGCGGGACGACGCGATGACGCTCAATCTCCGCCTGAATTTGGGCGGTCATTTCTGGACCCTACGCTACAGCGCGTTGCCGGAATTCGTAAAGACGGCCAAATTAGAACCGCCCTGGGTCGAAGTGTTGGCCTTGGTGTTTATCAGCTTTCTGCTGTTTTTTATCACTTGGGCCTATATTAATGTACGCCGAAATGCCGAGATTGCGCGGCAATTGACCGAGTCGCTGCGGCAAAGCGAGAGCCGGTTCCGCAGCTTATTTGAAAATTCGCCGGTCGCTTATCTGGCGCTGGATCGGCAAGGTTGCCTGCTGGATGTAAATCCGCAATTATGCGATCTGTTGGACTATGGCAGCGAAGAGCTGATCGGCAGAAAGCTGTTTGAATTTATCTCGCCGGATGCTGGGCAGGATTTTCAGCTAAAACTGCAAATGCTCAACCATTACGGTTTGTTGGAATGCGAATTGTCGCTGCTTGGAAAATCGGGCCACACGCTGACCGTGATACTCGACGGCCGCTTGCAGGGTAACAAAGTCCGCCCGGCCGTGATTCATTGCATTCTGACCAATATTACCGAACGCAAGCGTGCCGAAGATAAGCTGCAGCTGGCCGCCCGCGTGTTTAGCGAAGCGCACGAAGGTATTACTATTACGGATGCGGCAGGCAACATAATCGATGCTAATCCGACCTTTTGCGCGATAACCGGGTATACCCGCGAGGAGGTGATAGGCCGCAATCATAGCATTCTGCAATCCGGCAAACATGATGCGGCATTCTATAAAGATCTTTGGCAAACTCTGCAAACCGAGGGCTGTTGGCAAGGCGAAATTTGGAATCGCAAGAAAAGCGGCGAGTTATACGTGGAGTTGTTGACCATCTCCGCGATGCGGAATCGCACCGGTGAAATCCTGAATTATGTCGGCTTGTTTTCCGACATTACTCAAGCCAAACTTCAGCAGCAGGAGTTGGAGCGCATGGCGCACCACGATCCGTTGACGCAATTACCCAATCGCATCTTGTTCAACGACCGATTTCGGCAGGCCCTGGCGCGCTGCAAGCGCGACAATACGCTGCTCGGCGTGGTGTATATGGATTTGGACGGTTTTAAGCAGGTCAACGACCAACTGGGCCACGAGGCAGGCGATATGTTATTGATCGAAGTGGCCACGCGGATTAAGGCCGGTCTGCGCGAGGATGACACGGTGTGCCGCTTGGGCGGCGATGAATTTGCCTTGCTGGTGGGCGGTATCGAATCCAGGGCGCAGTGCGAGCAGGCCGTGCAGCGTATTCATCAGGCGATTTCCCAGCCTTACCGGATCGCCGGGCAAGAGATGGTTGTTGGTGTCAGTAGCGGTATCACTTTATGCCCTCTGGATATAGGTACGCCGGACTGCTTGCTGAGCCACGCCGACCAGGCCATGTATTTGGCCAAACAGCATGGCCGCGGCTGCTACGAATTTTTTGAGCTCGGTTAGTATCGAGTTTTTAGGTGTTTAATTTTTTGAATCACAGAAGAGGATATTGCCATGCGTTGCCACCAAGTCGACTATCAGATCATCGGTCATGACATTCAAATGGTAGAAGTCGAACTCGATCCCAACGAAACGGTGATCGCCGAAGCCGGGGCGATGACCTATCTTGAACAGGATATCGACTTCGAAGCCAAAATGGGCGATGGCTCCGGCGGAGTAATGGACAAGCTGTTCGGCATCGGCAAGCGTATGCTGACCGGCGAGTCGGTATTTTTAACGCACTTCAGCAACCACGGCTCGCAAAAACGCCGGGTGGCTTTTGCCGCGCCGTTTCCCGGTTCGGTTGCCGCGCTGAATCTGGCCGAATTGGGCGAGGAAGTGATTTGTCAAAAATCGGCGTTTTTGGCCGCGGCCTTCGGCACTCAAGTCGATATCGCCTTTAACAAACGCTTGGGCAGCGGCTTTTTTGGCGGCGAGGGCTTTATTTTGCAACGTCTGCGCGGCGACGGCATGGCCTTTATTCATGCCGGCGGCACCGTGATTCGCAAGGAATTGCGCAACGAAATCTTGCGTCTGGACACCGGTTGTCTGGTCGCGTTTAGCGGCGACATCGATTACAACATCGGCATGAGCGGCGGTTTGAAGAGCATGCTGTTCGGTGGCGAGGGTTTGTTTCTGGCGACGTTGAAGGGCACTGGTTCGGTGTGGATCCAAAGCATGCCGTTTTCGCGCTTGGCGGAGCGGGTGCTAAGCCAATACCGGCCGCCGGTAGGGCAAGATGCCCAATAGGAATATCGCTTTATTCCTGAGCGGCCGGGTCTATTTGATCGATATTTTCCAAATCGACTATCTGAACGATCTCATCGAGCAAGACCGCCAACTATTCATCATTTACGACAAACCCCGGTCAACCGCGAGAGGAATTGAGGTTATCATCGATGCGTTCTCCATTGTGCTATCGGCAATTTCTCCACTGCAGGGGATCATCAAGCCTTGCGCGGAGCGTGGGCAAACCAAAGGATCGCAAGCGCACCGAGGAAAGCGAAGCAGGAGAAAAAGAAGAAGTCGTTGAGTGCGAGCATGTGCGCCTGCACGTCGTGGGCTCGGGCAATGACGCTCCACGCCTCTACATCGGAAAGGCCCGTCGAACCTAGCACGGCGAGCGTATCGCTGCTTCGTTCGTCGAACGCGCTGAGCCGTTCTGCCAAATGGGTTTGGTGGAAACGCGCGCGGTTGTCCCAGAAAGTCTGAGCCAGACTGGCGATCAGGCTGCCTGACATCATGCGGATAGCGGTCTGAAGACCTGATGCAGAGGCAAGTTTCTCAGCCGGAAGGCCCGCGAGCGATAGGCTGATCACTGGGGTCAAGAAGAAACCAATGCCGATCCCCTGTGCCAGATGCGCCAGCGCAATGGTTCCCGGGTCTGTCTCGCTGGTCATGCCTGATCGCCACCGGGCGACTGCCGCCCATGCGATAAAGGCGATGCTGGCGTAGATGCGCGCGTCACCATTCGCGACCCACCGTCCGAGAAACGGCGCAAGCAATATGCCGAATAGCCCCATCGGCGCGGTGACAAGCCCAGCCCACGTCGAGCTATAGCCAAGATGAGTCTGAAGCCAGAGCGGAATCAGCACCAGTGAGGCGAAGTAAAGACCGAATCCAGCAGCGACTGCAAACGTCCCGACCGTGAAATTGCGATGCGAGAATAGTCGGAGGTCGACAATCGGCTGTGTTTCGCCCAACTCCCATATCACCAGCGTGACAAGGCTGAGCACTGCGAGAAGTGCCGTTGTACAGATGAAGGGCGACGAGAACCAGTCGAGCGTCCGCCCCCGATCCAGCGTTACCTGCAGGCAACCGATACCCAGCGCCAGCAACGCAAGTCCGCGCAGGTCCACCGGTAAGGGCATCGATGGCGTGTCGCGGCCTTTGAGTAAGCTCGCAGTCGAGACGACGACTAACAGACCGATTGGCGCATTGACGAGGAATATCCACGGCCAGCTATAGCTGTCGGTGATCCATCCGCCCAGCAGGGGGCCTGCGACCGGTCCGGCCATATTGGTCATTGCCCACATGGCAACGGCGAAGGTGCGCTTCTCCGGCGGAAATACGGCAACCAATAGTGCCTGGCTCAGAGGTACGATCGGGCCGGATACCGCTCCCTGCAGCACCCGAAACAGCAGCAGAGAGTCAAACGACCAAGCCAGTCCGCACAATACCGACGCCAGCGTGAATGCCGCGATGGCGCTGACAAAGAGTTTGACCTGACCGAACCGCCGCCCAAGCCAGCCAGTCAAGGGAATGCAAATGGCATTGGCGATTGCAAAGGATGTGATGACCCACTCGCCTTCTTCCGATCCGATGCCGAGATTGCCTGAGATAGTAGGGACCGAGACATTGGCGATGGTGATGTCGACCACCGCCATGAACGATGCAAGTCCCAGCGTAACAGCTGCGAGCGCCAGCTTGCCCCCGATAAGCGGCGCGATGGGCTGCTTCATGCTCATGGCTGACCGCCGATGCTGGTGGCGATCACGCGAGCGACTGTCGCATCTGCTTCACCCAGCTGTGCTGAAAAGAGAGAAATCTCTTCGGATTGTGGCGTGGTCGTCCGTGCGGTTTCGTCACAACGGCCGGTATCAACCGTGACCTTTACCGAAAGGCCTATGCGTAAGGGGTGTTGCGACAGCTCAGTGGGGTCGAGCTGAATTCGAACCGGTACGCGCTGCACGACCTTGATCCAATTGCCCGTTGCATTTTGGGCGGGGAGCGTTGCAAAGGCGGCTCCGCTGCCTGCCTCGACGTTTACGACCTTGCCGTGATAAACGAGGCGATCACCATAGATGTCAGCGGTAATGCTCGCTGGTTGACCTGGGCAGATTCCGTCGAGTTGCACTTCCTTGAAGTTGGCATCGACCCATAGATTATCCAGGGGCACCACCGCCATTAGCTTGTCGCCGGCAGCGACACGTTGTCCAAGTTGGACACTGCGCCGTGCGATCATGCCGCCAACCGGTGCAATGATATGTGTGCGCGCGAGAGTAAGAGCTGCCGTTCGCACCCGCTCTGCCGCCGATTGAACCTCCGGGTGCGAGGCGAGTGTTACGCCACTGATTTGAGCCAATGCCTGGGCACGCGCCTCGCGTGCGGCCGATAAACTGGCCTCGGCGTTGAGTAATGCGTCGTGTGCATGTCTGACATCCTCAGCGGATATTGCTCCCGTGTCAGCGATGGATTGCCGCTGCTGAAAATCTGCTCTAGCCTTATCGAGATTGGCCATCGCCGCTCTGATCTCGGCGCTGAATCTGGCGTCAGTGGCAAACAAGCCGCGTACGTTGCGTACCGCGCGGGCCAGATTTGCTTCAGCAGCTGACAGCTCTACGCGTGCATCGGCTGAGTCGATCTCGGCCAGTAACGTTCCGGCAGGTACGCGATCGGAATTGTCTGCGCCAACACGGATGACGGTGCCCGCCACCTGTGGCGTTACAGCGACAATATGGCCGTTCACGTAGGCGTCGTCGGTTGATTGGCTGTTGTTATCGGATAGCCGGATATACGCAGTCCAAACTAAGGCAGTGATGCAAAGACCGCTACCAAAAAGTATAAGACGTTTACTGCGAATAGCAGCCGGGTTAATAGAGGGAGTTTGAGATGTATCCGTCATTTTAGTTATTCCGAAGATGTGTTTAAGACGGAGCCCAGGCCCCGCCCAGCGCCTGGATTAGTGCGACTTGCTCAACGGCGACGCGACCGTCTATCTCTGCCGCTCGGCGTTTAGCCAGCAAAAGTGCCGTTTCGGTCGACAGCCGTTGGATTGCATTGGAGATGCCTTGTTGTTCACGAAGATGATCGAGGTTGAGGATGTGTGACCGGTGCGCAACGGCGGCATGCGCCTCGTCTTGGCGGGCATGCGCCGCCGCCAAGCTGGTGATCCCGTCGGCGACTTGTCGAAGGGCTTCGGTCAGTACGCCCTCGTAGAGTGCGATGCACAAGTCATAGTTGGCCGTTTTCCCCCTCAGATCGGCGCGAAGCCTTCCGCCATCAAAAATTGGCAACGAAAATGTAGGTCCGGCACCGGCGGCGATACTGCCAATTCGAAGTAGCGAGGTCAGCCCTATGCTTTGCACTCCAGCTAAGGCGACGAGGTTTACGTCGGGATAAAACGCGGCTCGCGCAACGCCAATATCGTGTGCCGCGGCATCGACGGCTGCACGAGAGGCAGCCACGTCTGGACGCAAGCCCAGTAGATTTACCGGGATAGCGGAGAGCGGCGTCGGATCGGTTATTTTCTTCAGCTTGGGTGGCGTGATATCTTCAGCGAACCCCGGATCACGCCCCAATAGTGCTGCAATCTGGTGACGACGCTGTGCAATTTCGCCATTGAGTCGCGCTATCTCGTCACGGGTGGCCGTAATCGCCTCGCGAGCCTGAATAGTTTCAATGCTAGTCGCAAGTCCAACATGTTCGCGAGCAGCGATCAGGCCGACGATCTTTTCCCTACGACCGAGCTCGCCAGCCGCGACCTCCCTGATGTGGTAAGCGATATCGAGGCGCAGATAGGCATCAACCAGAGTGGTGCGCAGCAATAGGTGAGCGGCCTCGGCTTCTGCCAATGCAAGGTCTACGCGAGCCGAGGCCGCCGATTGCGCTTCCTGGCGTTTGCCCCAAAAGTCGATCGTATAGCGTGCACTCCAGCCCAATGCGCCTTCGCTGCCCCAGTTCCCGGCATAGAGTGAGGGGTAGGTGCTGTGGTCGGGGAAGCGCTCGCCAATGGCTTTTCCATTCGCATTGACAGCGGCGCTGCGCTCCGCGTTGGCACCTTCGAGTCCAGCGTAGGAGCGGCGGACAGTGGCAGCGGCTTGGGCCACAGTTGGTGCTGCTAGGGCGTGCGACTCCATCAGCTGAGTAAGTTGCGGATCGCCCCAGACCGTCCACCATTTCACTTCAACGGCTGTCCGGTTTGAGCTGGCGGCGTCAGAAATGTCATGCCCTGGCGAAAGACGACCAATCTCAGGAGGTTGAGATTCGGGCTTGATCAAACTGCTTCCCGTTGCACAGGCGGAAAGAAGGAGAACAAAAGCGCTGGCTAAGTAGACAGCCTGACACCGGAAAAAAAGATCGTGCATATACTGGCTCCAGATGAATAGTTGAGTAAAAGCATATGTGGCACGATAGATTGTGTAAATGATCGATATGATCGTTTATAATTTCATTTTTTGAAATCCGTGGGGCGCCTTGTCAATTGCCGACTTCAATCTGCTTGCCGTGCTCGATGTTTTGCTAGAGGAACGTAGCGTCACGCGAGCCGCCGAGCGGCTCAACATAAGCACACCTTCGGTAAGCAGGATGCTAGGGAGGCTGCGCTATGTGACTGGCGATCCGCTGCTAGTTCGTGCTGGTCGGAACTTGGTTCCAACGGCACGGGCTTTGGAGTTACATCAAGAGGTACATCGCGTCGTCGAAGACGCTGCTGCTCTTCTGCGACCAAGTACCCTGGATATTGCGACGCTTGAACGTCGTTTTAGCATTCGCGCCAACGACGGGTTTATTTGGGCCTTTGCGGATCAAATTTTCTCGCGTCTCCGCTCATCGGCGCCCGGCGTTGAATTGCGCTTTGCGCCGGAAGGTGAAAGTGACGATGAAGCGTTGAGGGAGGGCCGCATCGATCTCGATATCGGAGCATTGCGAGAAATGGGACCGGAGGTCAGGATCCAGACCATCATGCGGGATCATTTCGTAGGTATGGCGCGTTCAGAGCATCCCATCTTTGATACTAAAATCACGCCGGAGCGCTTCTGCGATTATGACCACGTCAGTGTTTCGCGCCGGGGGCGAGCGTATGGACCGATCGATGATGTGTTGGCAAGCCTCAAGCTAAGAAGACGCACCGCGTTGGTTGTTCCTTCTCCCCAAACAGCTTTGTCTGCTTTGGCTAAAAGCGACTTGATTGTTTCTGTTTCCGACCATGTACGGCGGTCAGCAGAGGCAATGGGAGCCCCGGTTCGGGCTTTTGATTTGCCTCTCCAACTGAAACCCGTTGTTATAGGCCAGGCGTGGCATCCGCGATTCGATAAGGATGCCGGGCATCAATTTCTGCGAAAGATCGTGAGGGAAATATGCGACGAGTGGTGATGGGCCACATTTGTTTATCTGGGTAAATCACACTCAACGGATGAGCGTTCTCGCTCCATGAGCGGGATATGCGAAACCTTCGGGCAAATATACCCTGTCTAAGCCCTAAGATGGAATCCCGATTTGCGACATTGCTCCTGTCGAAATTAGCACTCAATAACACAGCTAAGCACTAGATTAGCAATAGTAAGGGGGAGACGCTTGGCGTTTTGTCAGTGAAATTCAAGGGTTCGATCAAGCTACGCTACTTTGCAGGTAGGCGGAAAGCCATTGGCACAGGTATGTTTGTCTGACACTATGGTTCGAAACCTGGTTTCGACCAATCGAGAGTATTTATAACAGTCCGTGTTCCGCGAACGAAAAGGGCTGGCCGTCGCCGACGATAAAATGATCCAACACCCGAATATCGAACAGACCCAGAGCCTGTTTTAGTTTGTCGGTGATTTGCTTGTCGGCCTGACTCGGCTCGTTGATACCGGACGGGTGGTTGTGTGCAAAAATGACCGCCGCGGCGTGGTGAAACAAGGCCCGTTTCGCCACTTCGCGCGGATAAACGCTGGCGCCGTCTATCGTACCGCGAAACAATTCTTCCCATTGAATTACCTGGTGTTGGTTGTCCAGAAATAAACAGGCGAATACTTCGTAACTGTAACCTCGCAACTGGGCGCTGAGATAGGCGCGGGTGACTTCCGGGCTGGTCAGGGCGTTGCCGCGTTGCAGGATTTCCGCAAAATGCCGGCGGGCCATTTCCAGTACCGCTTGCAGTTGGGCGTATTTCGCGTCGCCCAAGCCATTGCTTTGACAGAAACGTGGTTGATCGGCGCCGAGCAAAGCCTGTAATGAACCGTATTCGCTCAACAAATCGCGGGCCATGTCCACAGCCGATTTGCCCGGTGTGCCGGTGCGGAGAAAAATCGCCAGCAGCTCGGCGTCGGTCAGTGCGGTAGCGCCGCGCTGTAACAATTTTTCGCGGGGTCGTTCGTCGGCGGGCCAATCCTTGATGCTCATCCACTCCTCCTAGCCGTTAATAAACGATTTAAGCATAGAAGAATCGAGTCGAGTTTGCCATAATTCCAGAAATTGAGCTTTTCGGGACAGGAATATTAACAAGCGAATTTTATTGGGAGTTTGCGGCGGTATCGCGGCTTATAAAGCGGCAGAGCTGGTGCGCGTGTTGCGGAAGCAAGACCATGAAGTTCGGGTGGTGATGACCGCCGCTGCCCGCCAGTTTGTCGCGCCGCTGACGTTTCAGGCCTTGAGCGGCCATGCCGTGCATGGCGATTTGCTGGACGTCGAGCAGGAGCAGGCCATGAGCCATATCCATTTGGCCCGCTGGGCAGACCTGCTGCTGATTGCGCCGGCGACCGCCGATATGCTGGCGAAAATTGCGCACGGATTGGCGGACGATTTGCTGTCTACTTTATATCTCGCCGCGGAATGTCCGGTATTCGTCGCGCCGGCGATGAATCAGGCGATGTGGGGTAAAGTTGTAACGCAAGAGAACATCGCCAGGCTACAAAGCCATGGGGTGCATTGTATCGGCCCTGCCGCTGGCGAGCAGGCTTGCGGTGAGCAGGGTTTGGGACGGATGGTTGAGCCGGCGGAAATTTGTCGGCAAGTGCTGAAATATGAACAGCCCAGTTTACTTGCGGGCGTTAACATTGTGATCAGCGCCGGACCGACGCGCGAGCCGCTTGATCCGGTGCGTTACATTACTAACCGCAGCTCCGGCAAAATGGGTTACGCCTTAGCGGCCGAAGCCGTGTCAGCCGGCGCCAATGTGACGCTGGTGAGTGGCCCCGTAAACTTGCTCGCGCCTGCGGGAGCCAAACTTATTCCGGTGGAAACCGCGCTGCAAATGTATGATGCGGTGATAATGCATAGCCGGTCGGCCGATATTTACATTGGCGCCGCGGCAGTGGCCGATTACCGGCCGCAAACGCTCGCGGAGAGTAAGATCAAGAAAGACGGCGAAACCGGCAGCATAGTCTTGGCAAAAAATCCGGATATCATCGCCGCCGTCGCCCGTTTGCAGCCAAAGCCCTTGGTAGTGGGTTTCGCCGCCGAAACCGACGATCTGGAAAATTACGCCAAACATAAGCTGCAGAGCAAAAATCTGGATCTCATCGCCGCGAATTGGGTTGGCCAAGCCGAAGGCGGTTTCGATTGCGACCGCAACGCTTTGCAAGTATTTTGGCCGGGCGGGCAACAAATTCTGGCGATGACCGATAAACGTACTTTAGCCGTACAACTGCTTAATCTGATAACCGAGAAATGGCATGAGAAAAATCCAGTTAAAAATTCTTGATCCACGCTTGGGCCAGGAGATTGCTTTACCTGCTTATGCCACACACGGTTCGGCGGGACTGGATTTGCGTGCGTGCCTGGAGCAAGCGCTGACCTTGCTGCCCGGTGAAACTGCGTTGATTCCTACCGGTCTGGCGATTCATATCGACGATCCGCATCTGGCTGCTGTCTTGCTGCCGCGCTCCGGCCTGGGTCATAAGCATGGCATTGTGCTGGGTAATTTGGTGGGTTTGATCGACTCTGATTATCAGGGCCAGATTTTTATCTCGTGCTGGAATCGCGGCGATAGCGCGTTTACCGTCGAGATCGGCGAGCGTATTGCGCAAATGGTATTTGTGCCGGTAGTGCAGGCCGAATTCGAATGCGTGGCCGAATTCGACGAAAGCCATCGCGGCAGCGGCGGCTTTGGGCACAGCGGCCGCCACTAAACGGAGCCGCGACGCATGGGACGCATATTTAGCATAATCGCCGGAATTGCGGCGTTGATGGTGTTATTGGCCGGCGGCGGCGCGTATTGGTTTTCGGCGGCCCAGGTCAGCGACACCCGGCAAACAAGCACCACGGCAATAGCCAGCGGCATGGCAGTGAGTATTGCCAGCCAGATCGATACTTTGCAGCGGGTGATCGACGGTCTGGCAATGCAGCCGGATGTAATTGCGGCGTTGAGCACCGATAACCGTAACAAAGCGGAATTGGATGCGGTGGCGGGGCGATTGCAAAATGCGCTTCCGCAGTCGATGCGCGTACGCCTGCTGCCGGCCGCGGTCAGCGAGCCCGATTTAACCGATACGCCGAATATGGGGTTTGCCGATCTGGAAATGGTGCGGGCAACGCTGACAGCCAAACAAAAACCGTTTGTGCAGGGCGAGGGCGAACACAGACATTTGGCGATGACGGCTGCCGTCAGTCAAAATCAGCAAGTGATTGGGGTTATTTTGGTCAGTCTAAAGCCGGATTTGTTGCAGCAGTTGATCGCAAAAACCAATTTCGGCGACGGCTATGTCGAAATTAAACAAGAACAGGCAATTTTGGCGACTGCCGGTAATCCGGCCGTTAAACTGGACGATCCGCAAGCGGTGCCTCTGACCAACAGCCGTTGGCGGATCGACTTGTGGATAGGCGGTGGTGGCAGTGTCGGCGACCTAGTGCTATTTGCTTGTATCATTTTGATTCCGGCCTTGCTGGCCTGTCTGGCGTTTTTTATCGGATATCGAAAACTCGCGGATTATCTGCATCACGATCAGAGCAGTATTCTAAAAGCAGCCAAGGATATGATGACCGGCAAGCAAGTGGGTCATTATCCGGTACAACTTGACGAAATGCGGCCGATTATTTCTACGTTGGCGCAGTTCAAACGCATCCTGGAACAAGAGAAAAGTCCGGGCAAAGCGCCCGAGGAATTGGGCGAATATGATTTTTTCGACGAGTCTTTCGATATCGATTTTATCGAAGAGTCGCCTAAAGCCGCGGAACAATACGCCAGCGTACCGGTGAGTTTGGCGACGGCGCCTATCAGCATGGCCGAACAGATGCCGCTCGCCGCGACGACTCCCGCTGCGTCCGCGCTTACATCGGCACCGGCGAGCGAGGGGTTTGCCGATATCTTCCGCTCTTACGATATTCGGGGCATCGTCGGTCGCGGCTTGACTACGGAAACGGTGCGAAATATCGGCCAGGCTTTAGGCAGCGAGGCCAGACAGCTGAATATCAAGACTATCGTCATGGGTAGGGACGGGCGCCTCTCCAGCCCGGGTCTGTCGGACGCGCTGGCAACAGGCATTACCGAAGCCGGTTGCGACGTGTTGAATATAGGCTTGGTGCCAACGCCGCTGCTGTATTTTGTCACGCAGCACAGCGAAGGCAGGAGCGGTGTGATGATAACCGGTAGTCACAACCCGGCGGACTATAACGGCCTAAAACTGGTGTTGAACGGCGAAACCTTATCCGGCGATAAGATTCAGCAATTAAGAAAACGCATCGAAGCTGGCGACTTTAGCGAAGGCACGCCCGGGTCGGTCGAGCTGAACAGCCTATTCAGCAACGAATATATCGGCATGATTTCCGACGATGTGCATTTGGTAAGGCCGATGAAAGTGGCTGTCGATTGCGGTAATGGTGCGGCCGGACAACTAGCGCCGATTCTGTTGCGCACCATGGGCTGCGAGGTGATCGAGTTGTATTGTGAAATCGACGGCAATTTCCCCAATCATCATCCCGACCCAAGTAAACCGGAAAATCTGGCCGATTTAATCAAAACGGTCAAGCAATACGACGCAGACATTGGTGTGGCATTCGACGGCGACGGCGACCGGATTGGCGTGGTCGATTCCGGCGGCAAAATCATTTGGCCGGACCGGCAAATGATGCTGTATTCCCGCGATGTGCTAGCCAACAAGCCGGGCGCGGAAATTATTTACGATGTGAAATGTTCCAGGCATTTACACGATCAAATCGTCAAGCGCGGCGGACGTCCGTTGATGTGGAAAAGCGGGCATTCCCTGATGAAAGCCAAACTAAAAGAAACTGCGGCGGCGTTGGCGGGTGAGATGAGCGGGCATATCTTCTTCAATGATCGCTGGTTCGGATTCGACGATGCCTTGTATGCTGCGGCGCGGCTAATCGAAATTTTATCCGGCGATATGCGCAGTAGCAGCGACGTGTTTGCCGATCTGCCGGATAGTATCAATACGCCGGAGTTGCATGTGCCGATGGCCGAAGGCGAGGGCGTGCGTTTTGTGGAACAGCTATTTAGTCAGGCCAAATTTAAAGACGGCAAGATTATCAATATCGACGGCATGCGCGTCGAATTTACCGATGGCTGGGGTCTGGTCAGAGCTTCCAATACCACGCCGGTGTTGACGGTGCGCTTTGAAGCGGATAGCCAGGACGCCATGCAGCGGATACAAGCTCAATTCAGGCAGCTAATGCTGCAAATCAAACCCGATATCAAACTACCTTTTTAATTGTTAGCGATGATGAAAGAAAAAACCGCGCATCAGATTGCCCACGTTCTTATCGAGGCTTTGCCTTATATCCAAAAATTCAAGGGCAAAACCGTTGTCATCAAATTCGGCGGCAATGCGATGGTCGATGAGGCCTTGAAACATAGTTTTGCCCGTGACATTGTTCTGATGAAGCTGGTAGGTATCAATCCCATCGTGGTGCATGGCGGCGGTCCGCAAATTGGCGACTTGTTGAAACGTCTGGGTAAAACCTCGGAGTTTATCGACGGCATGCGCGTCACCGACAGCGAAACCATGGATGTGGTGGAAATGGTGCTGGGCGGTCTGGTGAATAAAGAGATTGTGAATATGATCAATATGCAGGGCGGGAAGGCCGTAGGCTTGACCGGTAAGGACGGTAATTTCATCCATGCGCGTAAAATCAACATCACCAAGGCCGGGCCGACGCTAGATGATGCGCCGGAAATCATCGATCTGGGGCATGTTGGAGAAGTCAGCAGCATCGATCCTGCGGTGGTGGAAATGCTGGGTAACAGCGATTTTATTCCGGTGATAGCGCCGATTGGTGTGGGTAAGGACGGACATTCCTACAACATCAATGCCGATCTGGTGGCCGGTAAAGTTGCGGAAGTATTAAAAGCCGAAAAACTGATGTTGTTGACCAATATCCCCGGCATTATGGACAAGCAGGGCAATTTGTTGACCGGTCTGACACTGACCGATATAGATAATCTCATTGCTGACGGCACAATTTCCGGAGGAATGATTCCGAAAACCCGTTGCGGGACCGATGCGTTGAAAGGCGGTGTGAACAGCGTGCATATCATCGACGGGCGAGTCGATCACGCGGTGCTGTTGGAGCTGTTTACCGATCAGGGTGTTGGTACTTTATTGTTGCGCCGCTAAATTGGATTGAATGAAGGGGGCAAAGGCCTGGCGAATACTCTGCGCCTTGGGGCCCGCGCACAATTCATTGCCTATGCTGGATTGACGGCAGCGGATATCCAGAAATATCTGTTGACTGTTGTTGCGCTCCAGCAGCGACACCGACAGGCTTAAGTCGTCGTCTTTCTGCGGCGCGGCACGCATGATCAGCTTTTCGCTTTCCACGTCTTGGCCGGTAGTAGAGTTTGTGGCGACAAACTCTCCGGCAATTTTCCAGGCCTTTTCGCATTGCGCGGCGTCCTGACAAACAAACAGCCCGAGGTCGTTGCTGGCATTGCTGGCGGCTAAAGTGTCGCCATTAACGGGTTTGCCGTCGCTGTTGGATTGGGTCAGGAATTGAAAGCGGGCGATGTCGGCTTTGAATTCTTTCTCGCTGTTCTGTTTGTCTTGCTGATGATGTATCAGTTCTTGTTTGCCGGATTCTATTTGTTGTTTGCTGGCGGCAATATCGGCCAATAACTTGGGCGGGATCTTAGTCCCGTTGCGTTCAAGATTGGCGGCTTGCTGCTGTTGCTGTTGCAATTGCTGTTCAAAGCGTTCGATATTGCCTTCAATGACTTTTCGCGCGGCATCGAAGGATGCCATTTTATTGCTCAGCGCCTTATTCATATCGTCAATGCTGCGAAAGGTACTTAACAGTACTTTATCGTTGGCGTTTTGTTTGGCGATAATTTTTTCCTGTTCCTTGCGTAGCGCATCCAGACGTTTTTGTTGGGCAAGTTGTTCGGCGGTTTTGGCTTTCTCCAGCACGTCGAGTACGCGGGCTTTCTCGCTTAAGGTTTCCCGTTTATGTTGTACCTGATCGGGTGGGACTTGGTCGGAAAAATAGACGTTGCCGTTCTCGTCCACCCAGCGGTACATTTTTTTCGCAAACGCCTCTTCTCCCGTTGCTAACAGCAGGGCTAGAGCCATAATTAGCGTTCTTTTGGCGGCGGCGTGGGGCATGGCGAGACCGGTTGTGTTAGCCCAGCAGGCTGACCAGTTGATGCAATGGCGGCAAGATCATCATTTTTGCCAATTGCAGCAACACCAGCGCCAGCAATGGCGACAAATCGATGCCGCCCAGGTCCGGCAGCACTTTACGACA
>CAZGUM010000033.1:0-13075 GCA_964529085.1 uncultured Methylomonas sp.
ACGGTTTCCTGGGCGGCTTGATCCAGGCGGTCGTAGCCGCTGGATTTACGCAGCGTGATTTGTTCGACCGCGCCGTCTGTATTAACCAGTACCCGCAACAACACCTTGCCTTGCTCGCCGAGTTGCCGTGAGGCGCTGGGGTAGGCCGGAGCCGGGTTGTTCAAATAGTCGGCGTTCAGGTTGGGCAAAGTCATTGGGGTCGATGCAGCCTCGCTGGTGCTGGCTGAACTGGATGCCGGGGCAGGTGCCGCCGCAGTGGCCGTTGGTGTGGGTTCGGCGCGCGGCGGATCCTGTGTAGGCTCGGGTGCCGCGATTGCTGCAGGTGCATTGCTGGCTGTCGCCAGCAGGTTCGGTTTTTTGACTGGCTTGGGCGGCGTTTTAGGTTTGCTGACGGCTTTTTCAACCGGCTGCTGGGGCTGCTGTACCGGTGGTTTGGCCGGTGCTTGCTGAGTCTGGGTGTCGCCTATCCACTCCACCATGATCGGTTGCGGAGGGGTGATGGGTTCTGGTTTCTCACTGTTCGGCATCAGGCAGAACCAGGCTAAATGCAGGCCGAGGGCGATGAGAAATCCCAGCCCGCGTTCGTTATATTCGGCTTTTTGTGTCGTGGATATCGATTTATAAGGCCCTTCGCTGGCTACGAAGCGCATGGGGGCCAGGCAGGCGAACTGGCGAAAACTGGCGGTTGGTAACATACAGGCCTCTCGATATTTTTGTTTAAAAACGATTGGCTGGCTACCGTGAGGTTGGCTGGCTGTTGTTGTCGGGTCTGGCGGTTTATTTGGTCAAAATTAATTTACCGTTGCTGGTAATGCGTAAGCGATATTCGTCGCCCTGATGTTCGATGACGATTTCGTTTTGCGCCCCGAACAGTAATTGGCTGTTTAGTCGCGGTCGGCCTTGGGGCAATTCGGACGCAGCCTCGGCCGTCGGCGAACGCGCTATTGGTTGGTTTGACGGATTTTTCATAGGACTAAAAATGTTGACGGATAAAGGCTAAAACCGATCAATGCGTTGCCGTTGGTTGTCGGCTAGCGGCTTTGCGCTCCAATAACAGGCCGGTAACGGTTTGCCAATGCTCCAATAATTGCAGGTACATATCGCGGCTGGAAGCACTATGTTCCAACTCCGGATGGCTGAGCAGGCGGCTCAATTGCTGTACGATCAGATGTGCCAGCTTGGGGTTGTGGTGGCCGTTGATGAATTGGGTCATTAACAAACATGTCGCGGCATGTATTTGTGCCACATCCCGGCCATTCGCTAGGCTGATAGAGTTGTCTTCGAACATGATGACCTCGGGGGTTGCTAAGGGTAGTAAAAAGTTGCCGCACACTGGATAACTTAGGAGGCTGTGCAGGTGCGGCAATGACAGCACGAGAGATGACTGTCGGATACAAATGATAATGATTATCATCTTTAAGTCAAGGGAAAAGTTCGGACAATTTTTAGCTGTGGATTTTTTTTTGAGGAAATCGGCGGTTTTGGAGTGGGCGAGCGGGAATGGCGCAAGCTCAAGGATTAATGGAGGCAAGAGCCATAAGATTTGGTTTTGATGCGTTTGCGATAGTGGCTAAGACTTTAGCCGAGGGAGAGCAGAGAAGGGCAATCTGCTCGATTGCCCTATGTGTGGCGGGATTAGTAGGTTAGACCCAGTCTGAGTCGTCGTCGCTAGCGTCGGGAAGGCTATAGTCTGCATCGCTAAGCGTATAGTCGTTGTCGTTGTCTTCGGTATTGGCCTGTTGGATCGAGTCGTCGCCGTAGTAGTTGTTGACGATGGTTTGTTCCGGCGCGGCCGTATGATCGCCAAAAGCCTGTTGTCCCCAAGCGCCGGAGTTACCGTGATGTCCCATCAGACTTTCGATGCCCTGGAACAAAAACGATCCGGCCACCACGCCGGCCGCGGTGGTGGCGACATTGCCCAAGAAACTGGAACCGCCCGCCCCGCCGCCGAAAAAGCCTGGGGCTTGCGCCGGAGCGCCTCGTGGTACTTGATAATTGCCGGCACCAGGTACCGTAGCGCTATTGCTTGCCGGTTGCGCCCATGGGTCGTTGCCCAAAAAGCCGCCACGTTGCGCGCCTGCCCCGTTTTGCAATTGGCTTTGCAAATCGGCGATCTGCGCTTTGGCGGCATTCAGGGCCTGATCCTGCAATAAAGCGCGCTGTACCAGCAAATAAGCGGCATCGGGTTGTTTGGCAACCACATCGCGGATCAGCGCTTCGGCTTCGGTATCCTTGCTCGGTAGCCTTACTTCGTTCAATTGGCTCAGAAATTGACTGAGTTGGTTGCGTTCCTGTGGATTCATCTAATTACTCCTGGTTATGAGCATGTAATCCGGCTAAGTGCCGGTGTTGGCAAAGACTTCGGCCCGTCTATAAAGTTTCCTTCGAAGTTGGGTATGGCAACGGTAGTTTCAATAGTGCCATCGAAATATTTAACATGAATTATTTTCTTTAAAGCTGCGCTAGCTAGGCATACAATCGCCGGACAGTACTATTCGATCCGCCGGATCGTCTATGCCGATGCCAGTGTATCGATTGCAGTTAAAGCTTGTAACCGCTGACCTCCTTTGGGCAGCTGGCTTTTTGATCAGGAGGTTTTTATGCGATTCCTTTGGATGATACTGATTGCGGGTTTAGCCGTTACCTTGCAGGCGGAAGAGCTTACTAAGCCGGCTACACCGGTTGCCGAGACTAACGGGGGCGGCAGCGACAAGTTGTTGGGCCTGCCGCCTATCCCTATTCCCGCCGACAACCCACAAACCCCTGCCAAAATCGCTCTCGGCGATAAACTCTTCCACGATAAGCGCTTATCAATAGACGGCACCGTCAGCTGTGCCAATTGCCACGACGACAAAAAAGCCTTTACCGATAATTTGTCCGTTTCGGTCGGGCATCACGGCTTGACCGGCACGCGTAGCGCACCGACTGTAATCAACGCTGCATTTTACCATTCGCAGTTTTGGGACGGCCGCGAGCCGAGTTTGGAAGCGCAATCCAAAGGTCCGTTTGTCAATCCGGTGGAGGGTGGCTTGCCCAACCATCAAGCCTTGCTGGATATTATTCGCGCCGATGCGGAATATCAAAAAGCCTTCAAGGAGGTATTTAACGTCGCCGATCAGAAGGTGACGATCGATCATGTCGCCAAGGTTATTGCTAGCTTCGAGCGTACTTTGGTGGCCGGCAATTCGCCGTTCGACCGGTTTTACTTTAAGGGTGACAAAACGGCACTTAACGAACAGCAGCAGCGTGGCTTCAAGCTGTTTCTGGAACAAGGCCGTTGCGTCTCTTGCCATATTATCGAACAGAATCAGGCCTTGTTCAGCGACAGCCGATTTCACAATATCGGCGTCGGTATTAATGCTGTACAGCAAGACATTACGCCGCTGGTGCAAGCATTTCTGGATGCGAAACGCAAAGGCGGCGATGTCGATAAAATCGTATTGACCGATAAGAAATCCTCCGAATTAGGCAGGTTTGCCGTTAGCGACGCCTTGGCCGATATCGGTGCCTTCAAGACCCCGACGCTGCGTAACATTGCCTTGACCGCGCCTTATATGCACGACGGCAGCTTGAAAACCTTGAAAGAGGTCGTGATCCATTACAACAACGGCGGCGTGACGCCAGCCGGCGCCAAACCCAACGACTTTTTAAGTGGCGGCATCCGGCCCTTGAATCTGACCGACGCCCAAATCGACGATCTGGTGGCTTTCCTGCAATCCTTGACCAGCGCCCAGTATGCTCAACCCACCGCTGCGGCGGCCAAATAAGGAGAGAGGTCATGAATATTATCAATAGCAGCCGGCGCAATTTCATCAAAACCGGCGGAGCCTTGGCTTTAGGAACCACCCTGCCGATCAGTCTGGTGGAAATGGCGTTTGCGGATACCGCGGAAAATTTCACGTTTGCCTATATTTCCGATGCGCATATCCAGCATATCAGCGGCAATCGTTTCGTACGCAATTGGGACCAGGGCTTAAAACGCGCAGTCGCCGAAGCCAATCTGTTAACGCCGAAGCCGGATTTTGTGATGTTCGGCGGCGACTTGGCGCAGTTGGGCAGCAAACCCGAGCTGGATCACGGCGCCGAGATCATGTCGGCACTCAGTCACAAAGTGCATTATGTGATGGGCGAACACGATTACTATCTGGATTTGGGGGCGTACTGGGAAAAACTGTTCGGGCCGCAGTTTTACAGCTTTGAGCATAAAGGGGTGCATTTCATTGTGTTGAACAGTATCCGCACCTACGACGACTGGACTTACAAGCGTTGGCCGACCACCGAACAACGCATGTCGGAAATGGCCGGACTGGACAACCCCAATGGCTCGCCGTTCATGGTCGGCGACGAGCAACGCAAATGGCTGAAGGCCGATCTGGAAAAGGTCGCTAAAACTACGCCTATCGTTGTGTTCTCGCACTCGCCGCTGCAAAAAATTTACAAAGGCTGGAATTTCTGGACCGAGGATGCCGAGCAGATTCAGGCCTTGCTCAAACCCTTTGCCAAAGTGTCGGTGATCTATGGCCATGTACATCAGATTCAATACAATCAGATCGGTAACATCAGCTTCAACTCGGTAATGGCCACCGCCTGGCCCTGGCCGTATCCGTCGACTTATGCGCAGGCCGAACAATATTTGCCTAAGTTAACAGTACCGATGAACCGGGCCGATCCGTTCCAGGAACGCGATGCCACTGGCTGGCAATTCATCAACGTTGCCAGCGGTCGGGTCGATTTGAATTTTACCTTGTACAACAACAGCGAACGGTCGGTGCGCTTCAATCTTAAAAACAAGCACCCGGAAGACAGCGATTATCAAGCCGAATCCAGCCGGATTCCGCCGCAAAGCCACTATTGATCAGCGTAAAAGGAGAGCATGACATGAGAAATAACAAGCTAACACTATCAATGCTGGTCGCGGCGGCATTATGCATAGGGTTTGGCGCTATAGCGCAAGCCGACGAATTTACCAAGGACGACGAACAGCGCTGGCAACAACAATTCATGGACAGCGTCAAGCAGGGCCGGGAACTTTGGACCAGCCCAACGCTGGGTAGTAACGGTGTAGTCTGCGCGCAATGTCACCCTAATGCCGCCAACACGCACCCCGAGACGTATCCGAAGTTTCAGAAGCAAATCGGTAAAGTCATTCCATTGTGGGAAATGATCAACTGGTGTTTGCGTAATCCGCTGGAAGGTCAGCCTTTGGTCGCCGACGATCCGAAAATGATCGCGATCCAGGCTTATGTCACCTATGAGCGGCGGGGGGTGAAGCTGGAGCCGGGCAAGCATTGATAACAGCCGTAGTTTAAGTTGGCTGGGTATAAGTATCGCCAGCCAACAGCTTAGCTTGTTCGCTTTAAGCCAAGCCGAATACAGCTGAATCGCTACTTTGAAACCGTGTGGGCAAGTTCCCCGCCGGTCTTGCATAGCGTCGATAAAATCGCCTATCCTGACCCGATAATTACAATTCCCATTATCTGTTTTAGGCACCGCTATGCACGTAACTCTGGTTCACGTCCACGTTAAACCCGAACATATCGACGATTTCATCGCCGCTACCCAATTAAATCATCTGGCATCCATTCAAGAGCCCGGCAATAAGCGATTCGATGTGTTGCAAACGCCGGAAAATCCCGGCCGGTTTATTCTTTACGAAGCTTATGCTTCCGCAGCGGATGCCGCGGCCCACAAACAAACCGCGCATTATTTGACTTGGCGCGATGCGGTGGCGGATTGGATGGCGCAGCCCCGGCAAGGTATTGCCTATAATGGCCTGTTTCCGGAAGCCTGAGCCATGATGCAACTTAAAGCTTTTTCAATAGCACGGCTACCGCGGATTCAATTCGGCCGCGGCCGGATAGCCGATGCGCCGGCTTTGGCCGCCACCTACGGCAGCAAAGCGTTATTGGTGACCGGTAAACAGTCGTTTTTCGCGACGCCGCGTTGGGGGGAATTTACCGAGGCATTGGCGGCCCGAGGTATGGGCTGGCAACATTGCATTATCGCCGGTGAGCCTTCGCCCGCTTTGGTGGACGAAACCGTGCAGCGTTTTCTTGGCGAGGCTATCGATGTGGTTATCGCCATCGGCGGCGGCAGCGTACTGGATGCCGGCAAAGCCATCGCCGGTCTGTTGCCGAGCGGCGATTCCGTGATGGATTATTTGGAAGGCGTTGGTAAAAACAAGACCTATCGCGGTCCAAGCACGCCGTTTATTGCGATACCCACCACTGCCGGCACCGGCAGCGAGGCCACTAAAAACTCGGTATTGAGCGTGCAGGGCTCGAAAGGTTTTAAAAAATCCTTTCGTGACGAATGCCTGGTGCCGGAGTACGCCATCATCGACCCGGATTTGCTTGCTACCTGTTCGCCGGCGCTGATTGCCGCCGACGGTATGGATGCGTTGACGCAATTGCTGGAATCTTATGTGTCGGCCAAGGCCAATCCATTCACCGATGCGTTGGCTTGGAGCGGCATGGAAGCTGTGAAATCGGGTTTTTTTGCGGCTTGGCGCGGCATAGAGCCCGATGCCGGCGAGGGCAGGGCGGCCATGGCTTATGCCGCTTTATTATCCGGTATAACTTTGGCGCAAGTTGGCTTGGGTTCCGTGCACGGCCTGGCGTCGCCGTTGGGTGCGTTTTTCCCTATTCCGCACGGCGTGGTGTGCGGCACCTTGGTCGCTGCCGCTACCGAGGTAAATATCCGGGCGATGCAAGTCAGAGAACCGAACAATCCCGCACTGCAAAAATACGCGCAAGTCGGCCGCCTGCTGACAGGGGAAGAGGATAGCGACGACGATGCCGCACGCGCGGCGCTTATTGCGTTGCTGACCGAGTGGAGCGATGTGTTGCAACTGCCGCGTTTGGGCGCCTACGGCATCAACCAGGACAATTTGCCCCATATCGTAGCCAACAGCCGCGGCAGCAGCATGCAAACCAACCCCATCGTATTGACGGATAAGGAGATCGCCGAGATTTTGCAGCGGCGCCTGTAATTTTGGCTTTATATCGGTAGAAACAGGGCCAGGTATTCTGGCATGCGGTTTTGGGGTAATCGCTGTGAGCTATCCCCAGTCCGCATGCACCTAGTTTTATCTGGAATTGTTGGTATATTTAGTAACCGGGGCTGTTCCTTCTCTAAACAAGGTTGTTGGGGTTCATGATGAAATCCTCCGAGTTAAATGCGTTAACTCCTGAGCAGACCTTGCGCGACGCTTTGAAAGACGCAACCAACGAATATCACAACTGCTTGAATCAACATAGTCTGCTAGCCGGATTACTCCGACCTGACTATTCACTGAATCATTATCGCCAGCTGTTAACGGCCTACCATCATCTCTATCGGACATTGGAAAGTCGATTGATAGCCTTCCAGGGCTCCCAAGCTGACCAATTTGACTATGCGCAACGCGTCAAACTCCCCTGGATTTGCCGCGATCTGGAGTTTTTCGGTATTGACCGGCCTGGCCGGGAACACGCAGTAGCGCAAATTCAGCCGGTGCCGGCGATCACCAGCATCGGCGCGTACGTAGGCATGTTGTATGTGATAGAAGGTTCAATGCTGGGCGGACAAATGATCGCCCGCAGTCTGGCAAAGCATCACGGACTGAGCCGCGAAACTGGAGCCTGCTTCTACCATGGCTACGGCGGGGAGACTGTTATTATGTGGCAAACGTTTCTACGGTTTGCCGAGACCCTGGCCGGCGATCTTCGGGAATGCTTGGTTGCAGAACAGGCGGCATGCCAGACTTTTCAAGTGTTTATCAATGTGCTGGACGCCTATGCGTACTCTTAAGCTAAAAGGCCTTGGACTGCGGTAATGGATGAAATAACTCAACAGAATTTGGCGGAAGCACTGGAAAAATGCGCCGCGGAGCCGATTCACCAGATCGGCCGGATTCAGCCGCACGGCGCGTTGCTGGTGCTGAGTGCCGATCATCCTTATTCGGTGTTGCAGGCCAGCGCCAATATTGGTGAGTTTTTTGCCGAAATGGCCGGAGATGTTTACGGTCGCCCACTGCCGGAACTGCTGGGCGAAAAAGTCGCGGCGCAAATAGAACCTTTGTTTCAGGTGGCACGGCTTAAAAATACCTCGGTCGGGAAGCTCAGTATTTCCCGGCACCAAGCCACCCTGGAGCTTCAGGCGCACGCCTATGTCAGCGACGGTCTCAACGTGCTGGAACTGGTGCCGGATCGTGATGCAGACCAAGAAGCCAGATTGACCGAGTTTTTGATGCAGATGCAAGAGTCCTTGCTGCTGGATGACGCACAGGGCGATTTTTCTCGTTATTTCGATGAGGTTGCGCTGTTGGTGCGGCGTATGAGCGGCTACGATAACGTGATGATATATCGGTTCGATTCCAATTGGAACGGGCAAGTGATCAGCCAAAATTGCGTGGAGCATGCGCCGTCTTATCTGGGTCTGCACTTTCCGGCCAGCGACATTCCGCCGCAGGCGCGTCGGCTTTATGCCTGCAATCTGGTGCGGTTGGTGGCCGATATCGACGCAGATCCGGTGCCGGTTCTACCTAGCTTGAATCCGCTTACAAAACAGCCTTTGGACATGACCTATTCGGCCTTGCGCTGTCTGTCGCCGATCCATATCCAATATTTGCGCAATATCGGGGCGCGAGGTTCGATGGTCATTTCCTTATTGCAAAACGGCCGATTATGGGGCTTGGTTGCCTGTCATCATTTCACCGCCAAACGGGTGTCGATTGCTCAGCGTGAAGCCGTCACCATGATCAGCCGCATGGTGTCGTCGAAATTGGCGTCGATAGAGGCTCTGGAACAATACAACTGTGTTGCCAGTGCTAACCGGCTGATCGGCGAATTGCTGAACTATATTTTTATCGACAACGAGCGAGCTGTATTGAAGCGCTTATTGCCGCAGTTGCAGGTATTGTTGGACGCCACCGGGATAGTGGCGGTGGTCGAAGGTCAGCGGCACGTATACGGCGATATGCTCAAATCCGCCGAGCTGCGGGCCTTATTGCTCTGGTTGGGCAAACGTCCCGGCGGGCAAATCTTTAGCACCGATTATCTTGAGTATGAGTTTGCGCCGGCCGCCAAATATCCGCATATCGCTGCTGGAATCCTCACCACGCCTTTACCCGGCGATATGCGGAATTGCATCGTCTGGTTGCGGAAGGAGAAGCCGCGCACCGTCAATTGGGCGGGCATACCCGAAAAAGGCTTGGTAAAAGATCGGGACGGTAACCATCAGCTGACTCCGCGCCAGTCTTTCGAACTGTGGACGGAATTGTGGCTGGGCCGTAGCGAACCCTGGACCCATGTGCAAATCGACATCGCCCGCATGTTGGCGATGACCTTGCCGGAGGGCTTGGCGCAAAAGAGCCGATTGGAGCAGGCGCTACGGCAGCAGCAATTGCTGGACGCGGAATTGCGGATTGCCGCGACTGCGTTCGAATCGCAGGAAGGTATCGTGGTGTTGGATGAACATCGTCTTATTTTGCGCGTCAATCAGGCGTTTACCCGGATTACCGGTTACCTCGGCAAGGAAGTGGTTGGCAAGAATCCGCGGGTGTTGGAGTTGGACTTGCAGGATGTCAGGTATTACGCGGAGATGTGGGAGCGGATCGATAATTCGGGGAGTTGGGAGGGAGAAATTTGCAGTAAGCGCAAGGATGGCAGCATATTTCCCAGTCATTTCGCCATGACCACGGTCAAGGATCAGACCGGTTGCGTGAAGAATTATGTGGCTACCTTTGTGGATATCACTGCTATAAAGGCTGCGGCGGCGGAAATCGAGCGCTTGGCGTATTACGACGCGCTGACCGGTTTACCGAATCGACGCTTATTGCAAGATCGCTTGAAACGAGCCCTGATAGCGAGCGCTCGCAGTCGGCGGGAGGGCGCCATCCTGTTCATCGATCTGGATAATTTTAAATCCCTGAATGACACCCTCGGTCACGACATGGGGGATTTGTTGCTGAAATTGGTGGCGCAACGTTTGGTGGCTTGCGTGCGCGAGGGCGATACGGTTTCGCGTTTGGGCGGCGACGAATTTGTGGTGATGTTGACCGATTTGAGCGATGAGGGCGTGGACGCCGGCGCGCAGACCGAGTTTGTGGCCAACAAGATACTGAGTACTTTGACGCAGCCCTATATGCTTGTCGATCAGGAATATCGTAACTCGCCCAGCATTGGCGCGGTGTTATTCAACTATCAGGATGCGGACATAGAAAGCTTGTTGAAACAAGCGGATATTGCGATGTATCAGGCCAAGAAAGCCGGGCGCAATACCGTGCGTTTTTTCGATCCGGCGATGCAGGCAAGTATCAATGCGCGTGTCGCCTTGGAAGCGGATTTGCACATGGCGCTGGCAAACGATCAATTCCGATTGCACTACCAGCCGCAGGTATCGCATAGTTTGCGGATCATCGGCGCTGAAGTGTTAGTGCGCTACCTGCACCCGGAGCGAGGCCTGATTTCCCCGGCGGAGTTCGTGCCGTTGGCCGAGGACACCGGTTTGATTGTGCCCATAGGTCGTTGGGTGTTGGAAACCGCATGTCGCCAGCTCAAAACCTGGGAAGGCAATGCGCAAACCCGGTATTTGCAGCTGGCTGCCAATGTTAGCGCTCGGCAATTCCGGCAGGCGGATTTTGTCGCCGTGGTAACCGACATCATTCGCCAGACCGACATCAACCCCAACCGGTTGAAGTTGGAATTGACCGAGAGTCTGGTGCTGGACGACATCAATGAAACGATCCGCAAGATGCATGAGTTGCGGGAAATTGGCGTGCGTTTTTCCATGGACGATTTTGGTACCGGAAACTCCTCGTTATCCAATCTAAGAAAACTGCCAATCGATCAATTGAAGATCGATCAAAGCTTTGTGCGGGATATTTCGGTCGATCCCGATGATACGGTTATCGTGCAAACCATTATCGCCATGGCGAATAATCTGGGGTTGGACGTGATAGCCGAGGGCGTGGAAACCGAAAACCAGCGTATTTTTCTGGAAACCCACGGCTGTCAGACCTTTCAAGGCTATCTTTTCAGTAAGCCCTTGCCGTTGGCCGATTTTCAGCAACTGCTCGGCGGCTGTTAAGCAAGGCTACCCCGACTCCGAACGGGACCGAAGCATGATGCCGTCCGACCGGACCTGCGGTTCAAAAAATTCCCAGGCTAAACACTTATCTGTAAAATCCGGTTTTTTTGCCAAGCGAACACAGGAGCAACAGCCGCATGGGTAGAGCGTATCAAAACCGTAAAGTGTCTATGGCCAAAACGGCTGATGCCAAGGCAAAGGTCTACAGTAAATATGGCCGGGAGATATACGTAGCCGCCAAGTCCGGCGGCATAGACCCGTCGGGAAACTTGGCGTTACGCGGCTTGATCGAGAGAGCGAAGAAGGATCAGGTACCAACCCACGTCATAGAGAAAGCCATCGATAAAGCCAAGGGCGGCGGCGGCGAGGATTTTGCGCCTGCCCGCTACGAAGGCTTCGGACCCGGTGGCTGTATGGTTATCGTCGATTGTTTGACCGACAATCCTAATCGTACCTTTGGCGATGTGCGCCTGTGTTTTACCAAAACCAAATGTAAGATCGGCACACAAGGAGCGGTCAGCCATATGTTCGATCATTCGGCGATCCTGGCGTTTAAACACGACGACGAAGACGCGGTGCTCGAAGCCCTGCTGAGTGCGGATGTCGATGTGTCGGACATCGAAAACGAAGACGGCAAGTTGACCGTGTTTACGCCGCACGCCGATTACGCTAAAGCAAAGCAAGCCTTGACTGATTTATTGGGAGAGATCGATTTCGAAGTCGATGAAATTCAATTTATCCCTAGAAGCGTTACCTCTATCGGCGGCGACGATGTTGCGATGTTCGAAAAGTTTTTAGATATGTTGAACGATCTGGACGATGTGCAAAGCGTTTATCACGACGCTGAGTATTAATTGACGAAGAGCACGCGGCTGCGTTAGGGCATGCAGGCGAGTGCTATTTTGGCGATGTTAATTCTCTATTATTTCTTTGTGTGAAATAAATAATGAATATTTAATGGTATTGTCAATAAATTAGTTCTACCTTATAGTGTAAGCGTGTTTATTATGGAGTAGAAGAAATGAATGACTTACAAAAAGATATACTTAACGGCTTGGCTTTTATTACCGGTGTGATCGGTTTTATGTCCGGCGAATTTATTATTTCATCCGCCTTATTTGCTACCACAACCGTTGTCAGCAACGTCAACGCCAATCGGAAAAAAAGTCGCAACTAAGTTGCGACGATTTCGTCTGCCTAAAGACCTTTAGCAGGGAAACAATGCATGGGCTCAGGCCCGATGTTTTTCCGTGCTCCTCAAGCCTTTACCAACCAAGTTAGTTTCTGTCCGGGAAAATGCCGTTACGCTAGTGCCGTATGACTGCACACCCTGTCAATCTGCAACCAGCAACGCTTGATTTATTCGGTTGCCTTCAATCCCGCACGATAATTTGTTTGTGGCCTATTGCTAAGCTCAAAAATCTATCCGCTCCGGCGCTACCCGTAATACTTCCTCTATCGTGGTAATACCGGCGGCGACTTTCTCCGCGCCGCTTAGCCGTAACGGCCGCATACCTTCTTTAATGGCAAGGCGTTGCAGCAGAAGCGTATCGCAGCCTTCCACGATCAGTTTTTGTAAGGCGGGGTTGTTTTCGAAAATTTCGTAGATGCCGATGCGCCCGGCGAAACCGGTGTTGCGGCAGGTCTTACAGCCGACGGCTTTGTAGATTTGCTTAGGGGCAGCGACTTTAAACGGCGCGACCAAAGCCTGCCATTGCGCTTCGTCCACTGCCGCCGGGATCTTACATTGCCGACATAACACCCGGATCAAGCGCTGCGCCATCACGCCGAGTATGGTTTGCTGGATGAGGTAGCCGGGTAAGCCAAGATTTAACAAACGGGTCACGGCTGCCGGTGCGCTATTGGTATGCAGTGTCGAGATCACCAAATGTCCGGTCAGCGAGGCCTGCACCGCCATTTCCGCCGTTTCCAGATCGCGAATCTCGCCGACCATAATGATGTCCGGGTCTTGCCGCAGCAGGGTACGGATGCCGCTGGCGAAGTC
>CAZGUM010000033.1:13175-27962 GCA_964529085.1 uncultured Methylomonas sp.
CCATAATGATGTCCGGGTCTTGCCGCAGCAGGGTACGGATGCCGCTGGCGAAGTCTAGGCCGATATTGGCCTGGGTCTGCATTTGATTGAACGCCGGTTCGATTTGCTCGATCGGATCTTCCACGGTGCATAGGTTGATTTCCGAGGTGGCCAGCCGTTTTAAGGTCGAATACAAGGTGGTGGTTTTGCCGGAACCGGTCGGGCCGGTCACCAATATAATGCCGTGGGTTTGGGCTGTCATCCGGTTCCAGATCGTCAGCTCCTGCTTGTTAAAGCCCAGTTGCTCGTAATCGCGCAGCAGCACTTCCGGGTCGAAAATTCGCATTACCAGTTTCTCGCCAAACGCAGTCGGCATGGTGGAGAGCCGCAGCTCAATTTCCTTGCCGTTGCTGTTCTGGGTTTTGATCCGGCCGTCCTGCGGCAGGCGTTTTTCCGCAATATTCATCCTGCCCAGAATTTTCAAGCGGCTCAACACCGCGTTCATAATCGGCATCGGCAGTTGATAAACATTGTGCAGAATACCGTCGATCCTGAACCGCACATTGCCCTGCTGGCGGCGCGGCTCGATGTGAATATCGCTGGCGCGCTGGTCGAACGCATATTGCAGCAACCAGTTGACCAGATTGACCACATGCTGATTGTTGGCGTCCAGATCGGCGCTTTTACTCAGCTCGACCAATTGTTCGAAATTTTGGCCTTCCGCCGCGCGGCCATCGTTATGGGTTTGCGCGCCTTTCAGCGACTTGGAAAAGTTATAAAACTCGTCCAAATAGCGCTTGATCTCGTCCGGATTGGAAAACACGCAGCGAATTTTGCCCTGATGCATTTTCGCCAGATCGAGTTGCCAGGCGCGGATGAAGGGCTCTGCGGTGGCTACGACAATTTCGTCGGCGTCGATTTTGATCGGCAGGATATTGTAATTGGCGGCATACGCCTTGCTAAACAAGGCTGTGACGGTGGGGACGTCGATTTTTAGCGGGTCGAAATAGTAATAAGGCAACGCCAGTTTTTTTGCCAGCCATTGGGTCAAGTCTTCCTGGCTAAGTGATATACCCAGTTGGCTTTGATCGGTCAGTTCGCACTCGGCCAACACTTTTAACGGGTGTTTGTGCAGATTGATCTTGGCGACTGCGTACTGCCGGCATTTCTCGACATCCTTGGCGGACAGCATGCCGTCCTCTTGCAGCCATTTAATGACTTGGTTGATGTCCAGTTTTCGGTCTTCGGATTTGTGTTCTTCCCGCATGCGTCTGGTTTGCTATGATGTATAGGCGCTAGTCTAGTCAAATATGCGGGAAGCTGCGGAGATTAAACACGAGGCGGTGGAAATTCCGCGCCTAGCATGGAACACTCGAGATAAGGCGCAGCGATACGACGGCAAAGGCTATAATAGCGAATCAATTCTTTTGTTGAGGGTTGCTTATGTCTTGACCCTAAATTTAAAGCTTGCAGAAACAATATACTTTCAGGATTTTTACGTAATGTTTACCCAATGGCATCCAGACAAAAACCGCGCACTTTTGACGGAAGTGTGTTTATTGACAAGCGCATTATTGGTAGCTGGATGTGCAAGTACCGAAAAACACGACGGACTTTCCGTCTATGAAGCCGACCAAGCCGATCCTTACGAAGGCTTTAACCGATCCATGTACAGCTTCAATCTGTCGCTGGATAAATATTTTTTTAAACCGGTTTCCGATGGTTACAAATTCATCACCCCCGATTTTATGGAAACCGGCGTTAACAATTTTTTCAGTAACCTGAAGGGTATCAATGTGGTACTGAATGACGTACTGCAGGGCAAGTTCCAACAAAGCGCCTCGGACGCCGGACGTTTCTTAACCAATACCACCATCGGTGTCGCTGGGCTTGTCGATGTCGCGTCGGAAGTTGGACTGCCGAACAACGTCGAGGATTTCGGTCAGACCTTGGCGGTTTGGGGCGTGGGGCAGGGCGCGTATTTGGTGATGCCGATTATGGGGCCGACCACGATACGCGATGGCGGCGCGGTTATTATCGACAAAGCGGCCAACCCGGCCACCTATGTACCGGGTAGCGGTATTATCGAGGGTATTAGTGATCGGGCAAACGCCGAGGGCGCGTTGAATTTCATCAACGAGGCCGCGTTAGATCCCTATGTGTTCACCCGTGAGTCTTTCCTGCAATATCGGCGTAATTTGATCAATGACGGTAAAAATGACGCCAGCAGCTATGAGGTTGATGTTGATAGCGCGCTTCAAGGCTCGGCCGATGCCAAGACCGCTAAAATCCAAGCGGCTAAACTCATGCCGGAGACTGCGACCAAGCTAGACGACGGAGCGCAAGTGCCTATCCAGCCGGCTGAACTTAATTCTGGGAGCGGCACGGCTTTTGACAATATGCTGCAATCGTTTGAGCAAGCCTCTGATAAAATGGATCAATTAAGTAAACAAAGAAGTAAGAAAAGGCGGTGAATATTGACGCCGATCTAAGAGTCTTGTTAGGTCAGCGGTCGAGATGCTGCTGATTCCTGTTTATAGCTTGGGAATCGCTTCCATAAGCGCATAGGTCCGGTAAAGAGCCGCATTGGTTTGCAACAATGCGGCAGTGTCTGCCAATCAATGACAGTCGTCGAGCTCGGAAGCGGCGGATTCTCTCGTTGAACTCAATCGTTTCAGTTCAATACCAAAATGTTCCCCAAAATAAGCGCTTCGCTCCGCTTAGGTGCTAAAACCTTGTATTTCCAAACGAGATTGTTCCACTTGCCGCTTGGAACCGTAGAGATTGATTGGCAAACGTTTTCCAGCCGATATAAACCGCTTGGAAGAAATGACGGGTCATTTTAGTTTAACGCTTGCCTCGTTGGGAGCGGAGCCAAAGTCGGATTCCCATTCATTCGACTGGCTGTGTTGATAGTACTAACACAGCCGATATGCTGGCTTTAACGCTGGTCATCGATCGGATTTATCCCAAAAATCCAACAATATTGCTAGTGCTTGGAAATGGGCATGTAAGCAGCATTCCTTGATTCCCCTGAAACATTCGATAAGTCGTTTTCTATTAACTGGTTGTTTTACAATAATTAATTACTTGGCATCAAAAGTGCTGTCATTGCTCGCACGACCATAAAACAGAAATTTCTGTGTTGGAAACGGCTTGGTTGTTTGTCAGTGGGCGGTATTAAAAAGGGACTAATTTTTTATCCGCCTGATTATTAATTGGGGGAAACATGGAACAGGAAAGTCAACTATCGAATAAACACCTATTTTTCTTATTTGGTGTCATCATATTTTCGGCGCTCTCATTCAAAAACACGGAGGCATCGGAAGCAAGGGGTAAGCATCGAGCTTCCGGGAATGGAGATACGCTATTACTCTGGGCGGGTGATAAACTTCATAAAGCCCCGGATTTCGTCGCGGTCGTGGATTTTGATCAACGTTCCCTAAACTATGGCAAAGTGCTGAATGTAGTACCGTTACCCGCGGGCATTTTGCCAACAGCGCCCTCTGCTCCCTGGGCAACTATTACTGATAAGTCCGGCAATTATTACGGCGGCGCCATCGGCAACGAGCCGCATCATGTTGGTGTTTCGGCTGATAAAAAAACATTTATTGGCGGCGGTTTGCTGAGCGTATTAAACGGACAAAATCAAACCTTTTTCTTTGATATCAGTAATCCACGACAACCAAAATTTGTGTCGGCTGAGGGTGCGCAACCAAACGGCAGTTTGTCTTATGCCTCGATTGCAGATGATTTCAAGGCATTGAGCAATGGCAATTTTTTGGGTACGTTCATGGGGAGTTGGTCAGGCAATGCACCCGGAAGATTGATTGAATACGATAATGCGCACAATCTGGTCGGAATATGGCCCGATAAAGACGATGCCAAACTCCCCGCCGGCTTTAATCCGCACGGGATTTCGATAGACGAAGATCGCAATCTGCTGGTTACGAGCGATTTTATCTGCCCGATACACACAATATATGGCCACGAACATGATGGCGGCAATGGCGATTTGTTCCGTGGCAGTGTGCGTTACTGGAATTTTGATACCCGACAAATCAGTAAAACTATTCCGGTGGGTGACGGTAAAGCGGGCACCATTGCTGTCGAGTTGATTCCCGATGACGACAAAAGCCGTGCTTTTGCCAGCGGTGTGATCGACGGAAAATTGTATCTGATAGATCCCACAAGTAACCGCGGGCATGGTGTCGCGATACCGGTATTCGACTTTAATACCCATCCCGCTTTTATCGAATCGGACGGCACCCCGCCTTGGCCGCATCTTATCCGTATTAACAAAACAGGTACCCGACTGTTCATCACCCTCAATTATTTAGGTAAGCATGGACGTGTCGCGCAATTTAATATCGAGAACCCAAAGAAGCCCAAATTATTAGGCTTAGTCGATTTAGGCGTCGGATCAGGGCCGCATTTTCTGGAATTAAGCCAGGATGAAAAGCGGCTGGTGGTAACCGACTATTTCGTCGATGAAAACTTGGGTGCCGATGCTTCAGCAATTGGTATCGTGCAAGTTGAGGGCGATCATAAAGTTCATGTACTGTCCGTTAGCGAAAATAAGCTGACGCTCGATCCGAAATTTGAACTGGATTTAAGCACTGCTATTGCCGCGATTCCGGAGCTTGATAGCAATGTTCCGATAAATGGCAGACCCCACGGTTTTGCAATTATTGAGGGTAAAACCAGAGGCGAAAGGTCAAATTCCCGTTGATGGCTAACTATTAGTTCGCTGTTACATAGCAAACGCATTTTATGGCCGGTAATCTCAGCGGACACTTGGACATCCGATTGCTTGAGCAGGTCAAGGCTTTGTTCTCACTAGTCTTGACCTCAACCCGACTGCGCGTTTGTTTAGCAACTACCGCAGCTATAGAATTAATCACGGCATAGCTTATGTGTCTTATTATCCATAAGCCCCGAGGGGCTCAAGTCCACCCGGATTTATTGTATTCGGCCAGCCAATACAATCCCCACGGCTATGGCTTAATGGCACTCACCGGGCCGCAGCAAATCAGTATTCACAGACATCGCCACACTGATTTTGCCGAGTTGCGCCGTGCTTGTTTACGCGTTGAAAAATATGAATGCGTTATTCATCTGCGTTTACGCACGCGGGGTAATATTACCAAGACGAATACACATCCGTTTCAAGTGACCAAAGCGATTTATGTCGCGCATAATGGCACCTTGAATATCCATTGCCGCATACCAGGGCGCTCCGACAGCTGGCATATGGTGAACGATTATTTGACGCCACTATTGCAGCGCACGCCACAAATACTGCATAGCGAATCCTTTCAACAGTATATTGCGGCAAAAATAGGGCCAAACAACCGAATGGTGTTTATGGATGCTCTGGCGCGGAAAACGGTCGTGATAAATCGGCAGTTGGGTGTCGAGTATCAAGGCCTATGGTTGAGCAATACCAAATGGTTTGATGCCGCAAACTTCGGCTTATCAATGCCGGATTCCATTCAGGACGCAAGCCGAAGTCCTAAAACCGCCGAACCAAAATTATTCCGAGAGTTAAAAAGTTACAAGATTAATCAATTTTGCTTATGACTTTTTCTAAGACCCAGCTCGATAGAGACGCCGCGACGCTTTCGAAGCTGTCCGAATTAGACGCGCGATTTTTATGGGTTTTCTCGATTATAGGGCTTGCGGAATACGGCTTACGACGGTTTTCTCCAGTCCGGTAAGGGGAAAAGGTGGTAATTTTGCCTGGAAACAACTGTTCTAAATTTTTATCAGTGTTGACTCTGCGATAAGCTGATGAAAACAAGTAGCTGCCTTCGGCCAGTTAACCGATATGCCACCAGACGCTTAAAAATAAGGTTTTCCATCATGTCTCACAATTTGCCGTTTCAACTGCAACATTTCGACACCTACTGCAATGAATTACAAAGAGTAGGCGTCGAGCCCGGATACGTGATGTATACGAATCGTCATGCTAGCAATGGCCAACCCGCAACAAGATTAGTTTCCTCCGACCAACTGCATGCAGCGGAGGCTTATATCAATTCACCATCCGATCAAACATTCATTCAACTGGTGACGCTGGGAGTGCTGTTCGACACCGAATGGGACCGGAACACACAAGGTTGGGAACTCATCTCTTTTCGTGGATGGGAAAAACTGCATAATGCTTTTTCTCATCTGCTGGCGAAGTCTGACAAAACCCTGATCGAATTGGTAGGCTTATCCAGTTTGGACTTAAACGAAATAGCCAATAATAGCGTTTAGACAATTTTTGCGGCTTGCGCTTAATAAGCCGAGTGCTTAAATATCGAATATACCTTTTGTTGAAGCTTGAAAACCTACTTAACAAGTCTCGCGGTAGCTTGATATTCTAGTAAGCTTCTACGTTGGAAACTTTTCTCTCCTTAACTATTTGAATACCGTTATGAAAAAACCTAAGACAGTTTCTGAAATACCAGTCGCTGCAACCGAAAAGTCTACGCCGGTAAAAGCGACAAAAAAAACCGCTGCTAAGCCGGTTGCTGCGAAAACAACGCAAGACGCTCCGGCTGCGTCAGGCAAAACCAAAGCCAAACCTAAAACCGAACCTAAAACGATCGCTGCTGAAACTCCCAAACCAACTGTTGAGGTGCCGGTTTACCCGGATATTCTCGAAAAAATGCCGGAGGCCCACGTTGTTAAAGCGGCACCGAAAATAGCCAGTCCTAAGCCGAAGGCCGCAAAAGTGGAACCCGTTGTGGAATCCGGGGCAAAGGCGGCGCCTGTGGTCGTCTCTATGCATGAGCGGATAGGGCTGACTGCTGGAGTTATCTGGCATCATTTGGCGGAAAACGGAGCCACGCCGGTTGCCAAGTTAGTCTATGTGCTTCCCGAGGAAGAGGACATTATTCAACGGAGTATCGGTTGGTTAGCGCAGGAAGACAAAATAACGCTGTCTGCCAGAGGGGGAGACGAAGTAGAGACAATAGTCCTGAAAGGATGATTTCTTGCGGGTGAAATTCGTGGCCGGGGAAGCGCTTCTATTTTTTGCCCGGAGCTAAGCCGGAGGCTACATCGGCTGAGGCAGTGGGATCACAGCCGATGTCGCCCACATCTCGCCGATGCTGGCATCTGTAGGCTGTTGTCCGAGTAGTTTCTCGGCTATGTAGCGCTAGCTTCGACAATACGGCGGAGCGAGATTCGACCCGGAGCCCGGATTCTTCCGAATTTGCGGCGCCGGGCCGGTTCGCCGATCACAAATCGCTAGCCAGCAATTACCGCTCCCTTTATTTGCCGGACAACAACCCGCCGCTAGTATTATTTGAATCCTGCTTTGCTTTCTTAATCGCCTTTTTTTCTTTTTGAGTGTGGGCTGGTTTCTTCTTGTCTTCTTTATTGCTTTTTTGTGGTTTGCTCATGGTGATCTCTCCAAGTTATGACTGACTCGCCTCCAGCGTATAAGTTTTTGGCGTTTCAGTCGGTGCGCTGGAACACTTAGGCGGTTATGGGCCGTGGCGGGTTAATTAACGGTATATTTCTCTTCGGACGTTGATGCCTGACTTATTCTCTTTCCACGGTTTTCCGTTCTTCGCGAACAAGATATAGATCATCACCTAAAACCGGATGACCGCATCATAAAACTTCTTGGATCGACCTCGCTTAGCGTTCGCGGGCGCCACCAATCCGTCTTCTTATCGATCCAATCGATTGATTTTTGTCCTACCGGTCAGGGCTTCGGGAGGTATCCTCGTATGGAAATAGCCGGTTACTTTGTACAATCAGGTTACCGGCGAGTTGATGCAACAAAGCCGTTTTCGGTCGGCAACGCGTTTATTGGTATTCTGCCACCTTATTTCACTCAATAAGGGCAAACTATGAACGATTCGGATGAAGCCAAAAAAGTCATTGTGGTGGATTTGCAGATGCCGTTTTTTTCCATTGTGGTGTTGATGGTGAAATGGGCGTTGGCATCCATCCCCGCCATAATTATTCTGGCCGTGATCTTTAGTTTGGTCAGCGGTTTGATGGGCGGATTGCTGTTTCCGCGTATTTAAATCTTTGCAACAGCTGCCGCCGCGTTTAGTTTCAATCGGATTGCGCGGAATTGTCGGGCGTCGACCGTTTTGCGGTTTGCCGTTTCTTTCTGATGGCATAGAAGTAGGTCATGCCGGAAATGGTGCCGCATACGGTGGCCAATTTATCCAGGATAGGGGCCACGGTTACGATCAAGGGTTCATCGATTAACCCCAGCCACACGCCAAAAGCGGAAAGTCCGGTCGGGGTGGCAATCGTCGCCGCGGCAGCTGAAAGCCCGGCAATGATACCCGTCGCCATCGCGACATGTTCTACCCGGGCGGCAACGACTTCGTGATTCATTTGAGTTTCTGGCGCTTATAAATTTATAGATGGCGTTTTTCGAATCTTCGTATCCGGATTGCCCAGTGGCGACCTGAGATACGGTTTTCTGTATTTTAGCCAGTTTCGAACTGAGTGTCAGCGCTTGAGATAAGCTTATCGAACTGAGGTTTCCCGGCAGAATTGTGTTTGCTTAAGTCGCAAAAATGGGAGTTGACTTTTTTTGTGGCGAAGAGTAATACGGTGGCGTGCGGGTTCAATCAAAAATGTGTGGTCAACCTTTGTATTAGCATTAAGGGAGTTTGAGATACGCCATGTCTTCTCTCAACGTATCCAGCGTCAATCAATCCGGCTTTCAACAGCTAAGCGCGCTCGCGGCCAAGAGAAATGCCGATCAGGCTCAGCAAATGGCGCAAGCCCTGAGAAAACAGGCGGATGCGGTTCAAGCGCAGGCGGATCAATACGAAGCTAAGGCCCAGTCTTTGAATTCGCAAGCCAATAAAGCACAAGTGAATGCCGATGCCGAGCACTTGCGGCTGAATCTTTCCGACGCATTTCAAGAAGCGGGTTCCCAAGTAAGCAATATGATCCAAAATGCGGTCGTTAAGCCGGTGGCTTATGCGCCGCAAACCACGGGTGCCGCCATCACTTCGGCGGCCAAGGACGCGCACACCGTTGGAACCAATATCGATACCGTCGCCTGATCGGCTAACAAATTGCCTTCCCAAAATAACAGTGTCCCTTAGACAACTCGGGGCTTTAGGTGCGATTAAGTTCCGCTGCTGGCCTTAGTGCCGTCAAAACGAACGAATTTATATCTCGAGACCATTTATTTCTGCTACTGTGCGGACAGCCTATAAATCCTTGTGGGTCGATATTAGCATCCCCGCTAATAACAGCTGGAAGGTTAAAATGGTCAATAAACGCGTATTGCTGAGTGTCATTTGCTTGGCGGCTCTGTCAACAGCCGCCCAGGCTTCGTCTATTTCAGCCGAGTCGCTGGTGTGTTACGGCTACTTTGGCTCCGCCTCAAATCCCCAACCGGCTTGCGCGCCCGGCAATGCCGGCGGCGGGGGCGGGGTTGTGATTGGCGGCAGTGGCGTAGGGTCGGGTATCAACATTCCTTTTCAGACCGATAGTGCCAATTCCGAGTTCTCGGCCTCCGCGGCGGCCTTGCAAGATTACGGCATCTTTCGCGGCTACGCCCATGTGCATGTCACCGATCAGAATCCAGGCATTTTCGGCGGCGGTGCCGGTGCGCAGGCTAGTGGTGAGTTTGTTGAAATGTTGACAATCAATGGCGGCACGGGTCAGGGCAGGCTCAATCTAGGCTTCACCCTCACCGGCAGCGGATCGGCCAACGTATTCTCGTCAGGCGGAACCGGCACTACCAGCGGCCAAGCCGATTTGGCGATCTCGGTGCGCTTGAACGATGTATTTGGCGGCGCGATTGTGGCGAATCGGGGCGGCACTTACGATCTGCCGCCGGATGGCCCCAATGCCCTGCTGTTTACGTTCGGCGTGCCATTCAAACTGAGTGTGTTGAGTGTGGTAAGTGCGGGCGGCGGTTACGATAGATACAACCCGCCGATTTTCTTTCAGGCGGATGCGAATGCGTCGTTCGAGCATACCGCTATCTTATCCAGTATCGCGGCCACCGATATATTCGGCAATAAAATTCCGAATATATCCTTGATTGCGGAGTCCGGGACTCACTATCCGCTGACCGCTCCCGATCCGACCGTGGTTCCGATTCCAGGCGGCTTCGCACTATTTGGTTTCGGCGCCGCCACTATCGGCTTGCTTGGACGCCGCAGAAAACGCGCCTGATTTTTCTTACCAAGCACCCTGATCAGGCGATGTCGAGGGGCCACCTGTGGCGGTCTCCTAATCAGCCACTTCTTCGGTACGAACCATAAAGCTCTGTAGGGTATTCGGACCGAAGCTACAGCTAATCGGTACATCGGCCGCATCGCGGCCGCGAGCGATTAGCACCCGGCCGATGCGCGGGATATTGTTACGGGCGTCGAAGGTATACCACTGGCCGTCAAGGTAAGCCTCGAACCAGCCGGCGAAATCCATCGGGCCATAGGGCGGCGGCATGCCCATGTCGCCCAGATAGCCGGTGCAATAGCGTGCCGGAATGTTCATGCAGCGACAAAAGGTGATGGCGAGATGGGCAAAATCGCGGCAGACACCGGTCCGTTCTTGATAGGCCTCCCAAGCCGTCTTGGTGCGTCTGGCGTGTTGATAGCCAAACTCAATATGCCGATTAACGTAGTCGCAAATCCATTGCACCCGCGCCCAGCCGGTCGGTGCACTATCAAACAGCTGCCAGGCTATTTCGGTCAATCTATCGGTCTCGCAATAGCGGCTGCCAAGCAGGAATACCAGAGTGTCGTCGGGCAGATATTCCACCGGAGTTTGCTTGGCTTGCGAAATGAGTCGATCCGGCAAGCCGCTATCCCTGACCAACCCATCGGCAAATAGCCGGAGCCTGCCCTTGGGAGCGACGATGCGGCTGCACCAATTGCCGAAGTTGTCGCGATAGGCAGTGATGGGGATAGCCGGTTCCGTCATTAGATAGTCGGGAATAATAACGTCGGAGACGCGGGTGTAGTGCACGCCCAAAGTCAGCAGCATGGGGGTGGGTTGCGGACAGTCGTAAATGATTTCATAGCCGATACGGATCTTCATGGTAGTACTCCAGGGTGGGCTGAATAGTTTGCTAAGGCTTGGTGTAGCGATGCGACGATCTGCCGGCGCAAGGCCGGCCAATGCGGGCCTGCCGTTAAAATGTGCTTTTGGTTAATTTCCAGTTCGATACCCAGATAGACATCGGCGGGTAGCCGGCGGCGAAACCAACGGGTTTGACCATCGGCTTTGCCGGCATACGGATAGTTTCGGCGGATTTTCAGTTCTGGGGAGCAGGTAGTTAACGCTGATTTCCAGTGCTCACAGAACGCCACTTCGCCAGGTCGAGATGGATCGTAAAGCAGGCCGATGTCGGCGTTTCGCCGCTTGCCGTCCAGTTCGGGCGTAAAGCTGTGAGAGGCAAGGTGAATCACCTGGCGATGATCGACTAGCGATTGCCGGACAAGGCGATCAACCCGTGTCCGATAAGGCTGGTAATAACGCTGCACGATTTGTTGACGCAACTCTGCCGGTGCATTTTGAATACTGCTGAAGTGCAGAGTCGGATGGCCTAGGGATCGATTCAGGTCTACCAGCAGACGGCTGACGCTGGAGGCCACTAGCGATGCCGAAAATGCCTTTGCCAAGCCTTTAGCCATAATCAGCGCGCCGGGATCGAAGCCGCGATGGGTATTCGGCAAAGCCTGATAGCCGTCAAAATAAGCTTGATAAAGTTTGGGAATCCGGTTGCCGCCGTGTTCGCAGGTAACAACTAGGCCATGCTCGCCGAGTTGATCGTTCACCGCCGGCTCGGGCCCCATGTGCGCGACTCACCAATCCAGATCGGACAATTGATCGAATACTTGCCGGGTGCCTTCAGTCCATTGTTTACCCAGTTCAACGAAGTAGGCATCGCCTTCGCCAAAACGCCGCCGCATCTTTACAGTAAGGCTGTCGCGTTGATAACAGAGCAGATCGATAGGCATGCCCACCGACAAATTGCTGCACATCGTCGAGTCGAACGAGACCAGCACGCATTTCGCGGCATTGTTCAACGAGGTCGAGCGGGTAATCACTCGATCGATAATCGGTTTGCCGTATTTGGTTTCGCCGGTCTGAAAATACGGCGTCTCGATACTGGCCTCGATGAAGGTGCCCTCGGCATAAATCCGAAACAGACGCAACGATTCGCCGGCAATTTGGCCGCCCAAAATAAAAGAAGCGTTAAAACTGATTTTGCTGGCCGCCAAATGCGGACTATCGCGCTGATCGACCTCGCGCATCGCGTCGGACACCAGCAGTGCGGCATCGAACATCGATTCCGCGTTCCACAGATTCGGCGAGCCGGGTTTGGCATTTCTTTGTTTCAAAATGCTGATGACGGCCTGCGTGCCGGCCAAGTTGCCGGAACTCAATAGCACGATTACCCGGTCACCGGCCTTTTCAAATACGGTCATTTTGCAGAAGCTGGCGATGTTATCGACCCCGGCATTGGTGCGCGAGTCCGATGCGAACACCAGGCCGGTGTCGAGCATGACGCCTATACAGTAAGTCATGAGTGTGTCTTCTTGTTTCGGTTCGATGAAAAAGCGCGTCGCGGGCGGGCACGCCGCTTTAGGTATGGATGTTAGCCCGTTGATGTGGCTTTATCTGTACGCTGTCGCACCTAGCACGGAACCAGCAATCCGGGTCTTGGTCTTTCGGCCGGCGCTTACGCAATTTGAGCGGTTTCACAGGGAGAGGGAAGGGCGTAAATAAGCGTACCAGCCATTTCCCGAATGACGCCAAGCTGAACGAACGATCCGGCTATTAGTCAGGCTAGGATTTCCGAACAGTGCGGGCGCGTTTCCATAGGCCGCGAACGGACGCTAACAGACCCGGAAGGCGTATAAAAACTGTTCGAAGGCGCGTTCACACCCCAGGACCGCGCATCCGCAGTTCCGGAAGGCGTATTCGAGGTAGCCGAAGGTATGCGCAAACTCCCGGAGGGTGCCTTCGCCTGGTTTTTATATGCCTACGCGGTGACAGGATATGCGTTCGCCAGCATTTTATAGACCAACAAAGCGGTGGGAAGTCCGTATATCGCTGGATAATGTGCCTTCGGCGCCGCTTTGCATGCCTAAAGCCGAGTTAGCGATACGGCTTACATCGAATGTTAGGCATACACGGACGGCTTCGTCCGGCTCTATTGCAGAATTTTTCCGCACAGACTCATTGCAAATTCGAACGCGGATATTGGTCGGGCGCCAAAAATTTGCCTCGTCACTCTCCATCTCATCGTTGAGCAACTAGACTTAGTTTCCTACTAATCAGCTTTGGTAATCGGGACCATGTTTAACGATCAAATCGCGCTATACCTCAATCTTGCCACCACCAAAACCCGCGGGGCCGGAGGCAGCCTGAGCTGGTTGACCGGGAATGAAGAACCCAGGATAGAAGTCGGTCATTCCACTTCGCAGGAAACGCAATGTATGGTGATAGGCAGCAGTATCTGGATCGCCAATAACGAAGATGTGGATACGGACTTTCAACTGCTATTTCTGAATCGTATCGGGGTGGATAGCTATCCGAAGCTGAAAGCGCATGTGGAGGCAAACAGCATTCGCTTGTTGCCGTCGCATGCCGGCCGGATCAATGTCGTGGGCGGCTCCCGGCCGGGTGAAAAGTTGATGGCGCGCTTGACCGGAACGGAAAATCGTACACCGGTTCTCGCCGACGGATTTGCGATGCCGGTTCAGCAGGCAGCCTGTCAGTCCTACAGTTTATCCAGCGTCAATGCGCCGCCCGCCAGCGGGATTGTCTTCGTCAAAGGCTCGTATCAAGGAGCCGGCGGTGAAAATGAACATGCCGAGCAGAAATTGCTGGCGGCTTTTGGCCACTATCTGCGCGGCTACGGTACTTCGCTGTACTCCAAAACCCTCGATGTTTCGGGTTGCAAGAGTGCCTGTTCCACATGCCGTGGCGTATTGGAAGCGGTAAGGGAAAGGCTGCGCCAGGCTCCATCGAGAAACCGGGTTTTTTTCGACGAGCCGGACATGGTGAATCATCGCGGCGAGGTTGGTATGGGCGCCGCGCATCCTCATGGGATAAAAGCCTTGGATGTGGATCATTATTTTCCGAATTAACGGCCCGTGGGGTTTTGGCTTCATGAGCTTGAGGCGGCTGTCACTAAGTGTGGACGGGGATTTTAGCAAGGCGCACCCGCAGACCCGCACATTAAGCCGTTGAGCAATTTTTATATTCTCTTTACGGATAACTGGCTGATTTTTACGATCTTTTAATTTGTGTTTCGGTAGATTATGCGACATGCGATCAAGGACGGTCGCTTAATGGTGCAGGGATGCATTTATATTTCACTCACTGCTATCGACATTTAGAGTTCTTATCGTCAGCAGCGTCCTTTAGGGGGCAAAATGCACAAATCGAACAATTTCTACAGAGACCTATTCACCGGATTGACTTTTACCATGGGACTGTTTGTGTTTATGTCCGGCGAATTTATTATCTCCACCCTGCTGTTTTGCCTGGCGTCCATCTCCAGCAATCTCGATTTCGGTTCATCGTTCCGCGCTTGACGTCCGGTCCGGCTTCATATTGTTAAATCCTGGTAACGCCGGTTTTTAAGGTGTTGCCGGCGGTAACTCATTGCCAATTTATAACCGGCTGGGGGTATTGAGAAAATCTCCCCCGTCCTCTCTTGTTCAATGAGGGAATTAACAAAGCCAAGGCTTGCGTATTCTCAAATAGGCATCGCCATATCGGCGTCATTTTATCGATGGTAATTGCCGCCATACTGCTTTCAGTGTGGGGTAATTCTTATGATTCATGTAAGGCTCCTGC
>CAZGUM010000033.1:28062-30897 GCA_964529085.1 uncultured Methylomonas sp.
CCGCCATACTGCTTTCAGTGTGGGGTAATTCTTATGATTCATGTAAGGCTCCTGCTTGTCGGTCGGCGCTAAGCCGTTGATTGACCTCGGCCCCTCCATTCCGGTGGAGGGGCTATTTTTATGCCGAAATTATGGGCTCGTAACGGCGAGAAATTACAGAGACGAGTTTTTTATTTTTCCTTTACATCGGCTGTGGATATTTTTACGACTTTTTTATCGGTGGTTCTGTACATTGTTTAACAGGCGGTCGCGGCTGATTGCAATCGTAGTTTTTTCAATTTTAACGAGGTAATCCAAATGGATATTGCGTATTTGCTGTTAACGGCGGTGTTCTTTGTGGCGACCGCATTATTGATCGGCGCTTGCGAAGCGCTGAGGGGGTAATCATGAGCTGGATTTATTTGTTAAGCGGTGGCTTGACGCTGGCCGTATTCGTTTATTTGGTCGTGGCATTGTTTTATCCGGAGAAATTCTGATGACAGGTCAAGGTTTTTTACAGATTGCCATTTACGTCTTTACGCTGTTGGCTTTAGCCAAACCTTTGGGCGCTTATATGGCACGGGTTTATCAAGACGAATCCGTGGGCTTGAACCGCTGGTTTGGCGGCGTTGAAAGACTGTTTTACCGCCTGAGCGGCGTCGATCCGGAACAGGAAATGCGCTGGACCCAATATGCATTGGCGATGCTGGCGTTCAATTTGTGCGGTTTGCTGGCGGTTTACTGCCTACAACGTTTTCAGGACGCGTTGCCGCTGAATCCGCAAGCCTTAGCGGCAGTGACGCCCGATTCGGCGTTCAATACGGCGGTCAGCTTCGCCACCAACACCAACTGGCAAGGCTATAGCGGCGAAGCGACGATGAGTTATCTGACCCAGATGCTGGGGCTGACCGTGCAAAATTTCGTCTCCGCCGCTAGCGGCATGGCGGTGCTGGTGGCGCTGATTCGCGGCTTTAACCGCCGCAACAGCAACAGCATCGGTAACTTCTGGGTGGACATGACACGTAGCACTTTATACATCTTGCTGCCCTTGTCGTTTTTGCTGGCGATCGTATTGGTCGGGCAGGGCGCGGTGCAGACGTTTAACCCTTATCAGACCGTCAATTTGCAGGAGGCGGTTAGCTATTCGGCACCGAAACTGGATGCCGATGGTAAAGCCGTTGTCGACGCCGAGGGCAAACCGATGACCGAAACCGCGTCCACGCAAACGCAAACCCTGGCGATGGGGCCGGCGGCTTCGCAAGTTGCTATCAAACAATTGGGTACCAACGGCGGCGGTTTTTTTAACGTCAACTCCGCTCATCCGTTCGAGAACCCCACGCCGTTGTCCAATTTCCTGGAAATGTTGGCCATCCTGCTGATCCCGGCAGCCTTGTGTTACACCTTCGGGGTGATGGTCGGCGATACCCGCCAGGGCTGGGTTATCCTCGGTGCAATGACCCTGGTGTTTGTCGCGCTGATCTTCGTGACGGTGCCGGCCGAACAACGTGGAACGCCGGCCCTGACTTTGCTGGGTGTCGATCAAACCGCCACCAGCCAACAGGCTGGCGGCAATATGGAAGGCAAGGAAACCCGTTTCGGCATCGTCAACTCCGGCCTGTGGGCGGTGGCGACGACTGCGGCATCCAACGGCTCGGTCAACTCCATGCATGATTCTTTTACGCCTATCGGCGGCATGGTGCCGATGTGGCTGATGCAATTGGGCGAAGTGATTTTTGGCGGCGTCGGTTCCGGCCTGTACGGCATGATTGTGTTTGCCATCGTCGCGGTGTTCATCGCCGGCCTGATGATAGGCCGCACCCCTGAATATCTCGGGAAAAAGATTGAGGCCTACGAGATGAAAATGGCCGCCATCATTATCCTGATTCCACCATTAATGGTATTGGGCGGTACAGCAGTGACGCTGATGCTGGACGCCGGCAAAGCCTCCATTTTCAACCCCGGCGCCCACGGTTTCAGCGAAGTGTTGTACGCCTATTCCTCGGCAGGTAATAACAACGGCAGCGCCTTCGGCGGTTTGTCGGCCAACGTGCCGTTCTACAACTTCATGTTGGGTCTGGCGATGCTGTTTTCCCGCTATTGGCTGATGATTCCGGTGTTGGCGATAGCCGGATCACTGGCGGCTAAAAAGACCGTGCCGGTCGGCCCCGGCACCCTGCCGACCCACACGCCATTGTTTGCCGTTTTATTGATCATCACCGTGTTGATGGTCGGCGCGCTGACCTTCGTCCCGGCCTTGGCATTGGGGCCTATCGTCGAGCATTTGCAAATGATCGGTCATCAATAATTTCAGGACAGGTAACCCTATGACTAGCAAATCCGTTTCAACGTCCTTACTGGACCCGCAAATTCTGCAACAAGCGTTGTTCGACGCTTTTGCCAAACTGACGCCGCGGCAACAATGGAAAAACCCGGTGATGTTCGTGGTCTACCTCGGCAGCTTGTTGACCACCGTGTTGTGGTTGCAGGCGCTGAACGGCGAAAGCGAAGAATCCGCCGGCTTCATCCTCAGCATCACGCTGTGGCTGTGGTTTACCGTGCTGTTCGCCAACTTCGCCGAAGCGGTCGCGGAAGGTCGCAGCAAAGCCCAAGCCGCCTTCCTGCGTAGCGCCAAACGCGACATCGCCGCCAAAAAGCTCGACGAACCCAAATACGGCAGCAACTACAGCAAAGTCGAAGGCTCCAGTCTGCGCAAAGGCGATGTGGTGCTGATCGAGGCCGGCGACTTCGCGCCCGGCGACGGCGACGTCATCGAAGGCGTGGCCTCGGTGGATGAAAGCGCGATCACCGGCGAAAGCGCGCCGGTGATCCGCGAATCCGGCGGCGACTTCAGTTCGG
>CAZGUM010000034.1:0-1184 GCA_964529085.1 uncultured Methylomonas sp.
GCGGAGCAAAAGAAAGTATCTCGCCTTCGGGTGCGAGAACCCGATTAAATTAAGCAGTCGCGATAGCGACACATAAATGCAAGCCAGCGCGAGCGCAAAAAACGTGAGCACCCGACTCAACTAGGCCCAGTAAGTTAAACGAATCATTTCGGCCAATCTCCAGCCAATAAAAAATAATGCCCCAACGATAAGCATTCGAAATTGCCAAATACCATAGAATTGAGCTTTACCGACATTATGAGAGATAGCCTTCCTTACACCTGAAATAGCAATATCTGTTAATTCCGGGTGCGGTGGCTGGTCTGGATGAGCCCCTAACATTAGCTGCAACAGACTGTAGTTTGAGTAAATACATGTTTGAACCCAGATCAAGTTCTTACAACCAAAATAAAAACTAATACCCCAGAACAAAATTGCCAACGCAGCAGGACTTAGCCACCAAGACAAGGTCATTCCATCAGCTTTCTGCACGGCAAATCCAATAGCCGCCCCAGCAGCAGTCAATAAAAAATACGTGTATTTTTCCTGACCAGCTTGGTGCTGTCTATGTAATTCAAGCAGATCTGTTTTATCTGGCATATGAATAAAATGAATACAAGTAGAGTTCCAAAAAACTATGCAACGACAGCTTTCAATCGATTAGAAACCCTCACCAAATCCTCCACCGTATCCACTCCCGCCTCCGGCGTCCTATCAACAATCTTCACCAAAACCCTCTCCCCATGCCAAAGAATCCTAAGCTGTTCCAACGACTCAACACTCTCTAACGGCGACGCAGACCAACTGCAGTATCGCTGCAAAAAGCCCACCGTATAAGCATACATGCCAATATGCCTGAGATGCGACAAACTGGAAGACGCTATATCGTGCTGATCAGGAAAAGTCGCGCGGTTCCAGGGAATCGGCGCCCGGCTGAAATACAGCGCATACCCGTCTTTGTCCAATACGACCTTAACCGCATTCGGATTGAAAATCTCCTCCGCATCCAAAATCTTCGCAGCTAAGGTCGCGATGCCAGCCTGATCCTGTCCCGCAAGAGCCAAAGCCGCATCGCGAATATAAGCCGGCGGAATCAAGGGTTCGTCGCCTTGCAGATTGACCACGATCTGCTCGTCGGCCCAACCCATCACCTGCGCAACTTCGGCGATCCGCTCGGTGCCGGATTGGTGGTTGGGATCGGTCAT
>CAZGUM010000034.1:1284-29268 GCA_964529085.1 uncultured Methylomonas sp.
GTCATTGGCGAGGCGTGTGCACTTCACCGCGTCTTTTTCGGTCATGATCACCGGGCGTTGATCTTTAAATTGCAAATCTTCGGCAGTAAACAAGTAGTGATCGGGAAATGCGTGAGTTTGGCAATCCAGGCCGGCTTTGGTCAGTTGCGTAAAAAAACGCTGAGGGTTGCCGATGGCGGCGATCGCATGACAAGCCACGCCCTGAAATTCTAGCAGCGGCTTACGCTCGCCGGTTTTGAGATTGACCAGTTGCTGCCCCTGGCATTGCATCGGCCACTCGCCTTCCAGCAATTCTTCCGGGCCGTTGACCACCACCAAATCGACCTGCTTCACCCGTTCCGGCGGCTCGCGTAGCGGTCCGACCGGCAGGCAGTAACCATTGCCGAACCGGCGCTGGCCGTCTATCACCACAATTTCGATATCACGCTCCAACGCGTAATGCTGCAAACCGTCGTCGGAGATCAGGACATCGCAGGCGTGCGTAGCCAATAATTGCTGGCCTGCCGCCACCCGCTCCGCCCCCACCACTATCGGACAAGCACAGCGCTTGGCCAGCAATACCGCTTCGTCGCCAACCTGGGCCGGGTCGCTGTCTGCGCTAACAGCTAGCGGGCCGTTACCGGCGGCGCCTGCGTAGCCGCGGCTGATCACGCCGGGTTTGTAGCCGTTTTGTTTCAGGAGTTCGACCATCCAGATCACCAGCGGCGTCTTACCGGTGCCGCCGACCGTGATGTTGCCGACAATAATCACCGGTACCGGCAATCTGGTTTTTTTCTTGATCCCAACGCGGTACGCAAAACGCCGCAAGCGAACCGCATCGACATACAGCATCGACCACGGCATGAGCCAGGCGGAGATATACATCTCTTTATACCAGGCATCCTCAAACCATTTGACTAGCTTCTTGTTCACGGTTTTTCCGGTCTGTTAATGGCAAAGGTAATGTGATGAAAACCCAGCTGATTAGCCGCGTCCAGCGCGCTGACCACAGCCTGATGCGGGGCCTTGCCATCGGCGCTGATGATGAACGGCAACAGCCTGGATTCACCGGCGGTTTGCGCCAAGGCCGCCTTCAAGCCATCGAGATTCTGATTTACCAGCTCGTGAAACTGGTTGTCGTCGCCGGCCAAGGCATAGATACCTTTTGCATCGACATATAAATTGATCACTTTACCCTGCTCCGTCGCATCGCTGCCTTGGGCTTCCGGTAAATTGATCTTCAATTCGGAATGATGGCGAAAGGTGGTGGCCACCATGAAGAAAAACAGTAAAACCAACAACACGTCTATCATCGGGATTAAACCGATGTCGACCTGCGTGCGGCGTTTGCGGCGGAATTGCATTAAATGTCCTCGCGCGCGCCTTGCATGATGTCGATCAGGCGCAGCGATTCTTCTTCCATCCGCACCACATGATCGTCAACCAGCCGCTCGAAATAGCGATGAAAAAACAGACTGGGGATAGCGACGGTTAAACCGGTGGCGGTACAAATCAAGGCTTCGGAGATACCGCCGCTCAGCACGGCCGGATCGCCCATACCACCAATCGCGATGTCGGAAAATACCCGAATGATACCGTCCACGGTACCCAGTAATCCTAATAAAGGCGTGATAGAAGCGATGCTGCCCAGAGCGTTTAAATAACGCTCCAGCTCGTGAGTCACCTGACGGCCGACTTCTTCGATGCTGGATTTCATGATCTCCCGGCCATGCTTGCGATTCAGCAAACCGGCGGCCAAAATCCGGCCCAAAGGCGAGCTTAGTTTAATGCGGCGTATTGTGGCCTCGTCCAACTTATGTTCGCGATGCAATTGCCAAATATAAGGCACCAGATCGTTGGGAATAATACGTCTACGCTGCAGGGACCAGAAGCGTTCCCCGATGATCGCCATCGCCACGATTGAACACAGAATGATGGGCGCCATCATCCAGCCGCCGTTTTTGATAACTTCAAACACTTTTATTATTCCTCATTGATGAAACCAGCCGATTTTAACCCAATCGCGGCCGAGTTTCGCGGGCCACGCCGATAAAGGCAATCAACAGCGCCAGGCAGCACACCATGGCCGCGGCGATATAGACCAGCCGCCCGCCCAGCAAGTCCCAAAAATAACCGCTATATAGGCTGCCGATCATGCCGCCCAGGCCGAAACTAATGCTACTGTACAACGCTTGCCCCTTGCTTTGATGGCGTTCGCCGAAATACTGATATAACAATTGCATCGCCACCACATGCGCCACGCCGAAAGTGGCCGCATGCAGGATTTGTGCGGCAATAGTTAATGGCAGGGACTCCACGCCGTCGGCAATCAGCAGCCAACGCAATATGCTGAGTAATACCGCCCAGAGCAGCAAGGTACGGGGCGTAAACCATTTCAACAATTGCCGCATGGCGATGAATAGCAACACTTCCGCGGCGACACCGGTCGCCCACAGCAAACCGGTTTCGGTAGCCGAATAGCCGTGCTGTTTTAAATAAACCGAATAAAACACGTAGTACGGACCGTGCGCAATTTGCAGCAGCATGTAAACCAGCAAAAACGCAAGCAACTCCGGCTTCAGTAAAATCTGCCGGATGCCGCCGATTTCATTATGTGTGCGGCAGGGTTTGGCTTCCGGGGTCATCAAAGCCATCAGCCAATTCAGCAGCATCAATCCGCCGATAATCCATGGCAAATAAGCAATGCTGAAATAGTCCAAAAACCGACCTATTCCCAATACAGCGGCGATAAAGCCGATAGAACCCCACAGTCTAATATGGCTATAACGCTGCGGCTCGGCTTTTAGATGAAACAAAGTCGCGGCTTCGAACTGCGGCAGGGTGGCGTTCCAGAAAAAACTGAAAACTACAGTGACGCCGGCAAACCATAGATAATCGCTGCGGTACAAAAACGCCGCGAAACACAAAACGGATAACAGCGATGTAATTCTTATCAGGCTTAAATTACGCCCGGTCTTATCTGCCAACCAGCCCCAGTAGTTCGGTGCGATAATTTTGGTAGCCACCAAAAACGCAGTCAACTCGCCGATTTCTGTGGCAACGAAACCGACTTGTTTCAGGTATAAACTCCAAAACGGCAGGAATGCGCCCAGCGTGGCGAAATAGCAAAAGTAAAAGCCGGATAAGCGCCAGTACGGTACGCTCATTCAGCGCAGGATCGGCAATCCGGAATTTACATGCAGATTCTGCGCGCGGTGCCTTAACAAGTGATCCATTAATACTATCGCCACCATCGCTTCGGCGATGGGAGTGGCACGGATACCGACACAAGGATCGTGACGGCCTTCGGTGACCACTTCTATGACTTCGCCTTTGCTGTTGATACTACGGCCCGGCAAACGCAGGCTGGAGGTGGGTTTCAAAGCAACCCGGGCCACGATGTCCTGACCGCTGGAAATACCGCCCAAGATACCGCCTGCATGATTGCTTAAAAAACCGTCCGGGGTGATTTCATCGCGAAATTTGGTACCTTTGGTATCGATGCAATCGAAACCGTCGCCAATCTCCACGCCTTTTACCGCATTGATGCTCATCAAGGCATAGGCTAATTCAGCATCCAAACGGTCGAAAATCGGTTCACCCAAGCCGGGCGGCACATTGCTGGCAATCACTTCGATCTTGGCACCTATCGATTCGCCTTCCTTACGTAAGGCATCCATGTATTTTTCCATTTCTTCGACCTTGCCGGCATCGGGACAGAAGAAGGGGTTGTTGGGGATTTCGTTCCAATCGAACGCGCCGATCTTGACTGGACCCAATTGCGACAAATAACCGCGCACCAGGATGCCGTGCTGCTGAAACAGATATTTCTTCGCAATTGCGCCGGCCGCAACCCGCATTGCGGTTTCTCGCGCCGAGGAGCGGCCGCCGCCGCGATAATCTCTAAACCCGTATTTATGCTGATAGGTGTAATCGGCATGGCCCGGCCTAAAGCTCTCGGCAATTTTCGAATAATCCTTGGAGCGCTGATCGGTGTTTTCAATCAGCAAGCCAATAGGACAACCGGTGGTTTTACCTTCGAACACGCCGGACAAAATTTTCACTTCGTCGGCTTCGCGGCGTTGTGTGGTATGCCGGGAGGTGCCCGGCTTGCGCCGGTCCAGATCGAGCTGCAAATCGGCCTCGGACAATTCCAGCCCCGGAGGGCAGCCATCGACGATAGCCAATAAGGCCGGGCCATGGCTTTCGCCAGAGGTAGTAACGGTAAATAATTTTCCTATGCTGTTTCCGGACATGGTTATAAAGCGCTGGCAAAATGTGAATGATAAAGAGTGACTTGTACGGCAGTTAGTAAAAATACGCCGTCGCCGCCGCGCTCGAATTCCAGCCATTGGAACGGCACGTCCGGAAACATCTCCTGCAAAGTTTCGGCACTGCTGCCCACTTCGACGATCAAGATGCCCTGCTCCGCCAAATATTTTTTGGCATCGACCAGGATCCGCAATACCAGATCCAGACCATGCTCGCCGCCGGTAAAGCCCATTTCGGGTTCGGCGTGAAATTCGGCCGGCAGACTTTCCCATTCGGCGATGGCAACATAAGGCGGATTGCTGACGATAATGTCGTAAGGTTTGGCCGGCAATTCGTTAAACAAATCGGATTGATAGAGTTGGACTTGCTCTTCCAGTTGATGTTTTTCAATATTGATCTGTGCCACCGCCAAGGCGCCGTCGGATAATTCGACTGCATCGACTTGCGCATCGGGAAAAGCATAGGCGCAGGCGATCGCGATGCAGGCGCTGCCGGTGCATAAATCCAGGATGTTGAATACTTGCGTTTCATCGACCCAAGGTTCGAAGCGATCAGCGATTAATTCCGCAATCGGCGACCGCGGCACTAAAACCCGTTCGTCGACATAAAACGATAGGCCGGCAAAAATCGCTTCATGGGTTAAATAAGCCGATGGCTTGCGCTCGACAATACGGCGTTCGATCAGGCTGACGACTGCCTGCCGTTCGGTCATGGTCAACACGGCATTCAGATAGGCGTGATCCAGGTCGTATGGCTGATGCAAAGTATGTAACACGATGGCCGCTGCTTCATCCAACGGCGTGACGGTGCCGTGTCCCAAGAACACCCGGTGCTCGGCGAAACGGCTGGCAGCCCAGCGAATATAGTCTCTAATGCTGCTGAGGGTTGTGATAATATCCGGGCCTGTTATATTCATAGCGTGTGTATACTTAAAAATACGTTTAAAAATGCAGCAGCGGATTTTAAACCAATCCCCCGCCGCTTGTCCGAATAAAGCAAAGTTAATGACCGAGGCCCACTCTCATCCGCTGTCCGCCAAACTGGCCAAAAATCGTCTGTATCAGGATTGTTTTAAGTACATGCAATCGGATTCCTTGGCGTTGCCCACAATTCCTGATGTCTCGGTAAAAATCCGCCGCGCGATTAACGAACCGAACGCCAACAGCAATAAAATCGCCCGCGTGGTACAAATCGACCCCAGCATTACCGCGCGCTTGGTTAAAATCTCTAACAGTCCGCTGTACCGTGGCCGGCGCAAGATAGAAAGCTGCCCGGAAGCCTTGACGCGTCTGGGTTTGAAAGCCGCACAGGACATCATCACCGCATTTGCGTTAAAAGCCGTGTTTAACGCCAAATCGCCGGTGATTCGCCGCAAGATGCAAGAGCTTTGGGCGCACAGCAGTTATGTCGCCGCGATTAGCGCGGTGTTTGCCCACAAAACTCCCGGTTTCGATCCGGACCGAGCCATGTTGGCCGGCTTGATCCACGACATTGGGGTGGTACCGATTTTGGCTTATGCCGATCGTCAACCCGAAATTCTGGCCAACCCCGGCGATTTAGCCGAAGCGGTGCGGGAGTTACGCAGCCCGATAGGCGTGCAAATCGTCCGAAAATGGGATTTTCCCTCCGATTTCGAAGACGTAATCATCCACGCCGAAAACTGGCATCGCGACAGCGGCGAACAAGCCTGCTACAGCGACATAGTCATGATTTCGCAATTGCACAGTTTTATCGGCAAGATAGACATCAAACAAATGCCCAAGCTGGACGAATTGCCCGCCTACAAAAAACTGGCTAAAGGCAATCTGGATGCGGATTTAAGCATCAATATTCTCGATCAGGCCAAAGACGAAATCGAGCATATCCGGCAAATGTTAAGTTAAAGCCGGCATCTATTAATTCTATGCGGCGTTGGCATCGGCCCAAACTTGCAGAATAATCTTTCCGGCCTTGCCGTCGCGTTTGAAAACAGCCGGCGAAGCGTTTTTTACTACCAATAATGGAGAGTTAGCTAATGAAACACACGTTACTGTTTTTCGGTATGCTGGCGTCTGCGCTGGCGCTTCCGGGCTATGCCGGCAGCTTAAGCAACGGCAGCTGGCAACCCAGCGGATGCGGCACCGTACCCGAAGCGCCTACCGTGAGCGGCGATGGCATCGATTCTTACAACAAAAGCATCGCCGCTATTAACACTTGGCAACAAAAATCCCGCGATTATTTCGAATGCTTGATCAAGGAAGCCAATACCGATAACACTATTATCGCCGAGCACGCCAATCAGGCCCAAGCCAAGTACCGGCAAACCGTGGAAAAAATCGGCGCGGAAGCCGATGCCGCCAAAAAAAAATTGGACAAGGAATAAAAGCTTAGGTTTGGCGTGCCTCTCCACCGTTAGGCGCGCCGCTCGCCCAAAGTCACGCAAAGTAACGCGATGCGGTTTCCCAAGCTCGGCGTTTGTCATAAAATCCGCACAACAAAATAATCGGCCTGTAGCGCCGCGACTCGTCCTCTTTTCCCAATCTCTAGCAAACCCAGAACCAGGATATGAATAAATTCGACATCAAGCTGCTGATACTGTCTATCGGGGTGCTGTTAACCGGTTGCGCCAGTCTCGGCAAAGGCATTACCGAAGCCATTCTGGAGAAACAGGAACAGGAAGACACCCGGATTTGCGAGATTAAAGGCGAAAAATTCGACGGCATCAAACCGCAATTGGAAGTCCCCGATCGCAAAATGAAGTTACTAATGGTGCACGGTGTCGGCAACCACTTGCCGGGCTACTCCACGCAATTCATGGAAAAGCTGACCAAAGAGCTTGGTCTGACGGTAACCAGCAGAAACGTAAAAAACATCCGCCTGTCCGATGCGAAATCCGAGGAGCGGCCGCTCGGCAATTTGCGTATCCACCGTTATCTGGATGCCGGCAAATCCCAGGAAATGCTGTTTTACGAGCTAACCTGGTCCGAGATTAGCGCCAAGGAAAAAGAAGTGCTGTCTTACGATAACTCGGGAGAGCAGTCGTTTCGCCGCGCCGAAGTCAACGATCTGTTAAAGAAATTCTCCAACGACACCGGCCCCGACCCGATCATTTATCTAGGCGAGAAGCGCGACGACATTCTGTCGGCGTTCGCTCAGTCCTTCTGCTGGATGATCCACGGCGACTGGAACAGTTTGCCGGATGCAGTCAAGCAAACCTGTTCCACCAAGAACGTTACGCCATTTTATAACGATAGCTACGCCTTCATCTCGCACAGTTTGGGTAGCCGCATTACCATAGACGGTTTGCAACAGATCGCCTCTAAGTTGAGCAACGGCGAAACCGCCGCATATTACACGGCACTGACCAACGTCTTAAAGAATAAAGAGATACCGATTTACATGATGTCCAACCAATTGCCGATGTTGCAGTTGGGGCGGGCTCTCCCAGAAGTCGCCAATCAGGCCGACAACTATTGCCAAGCAGCCGGCAGCAAATACAACGAAAGAATCCTGGCCAAAACTTCGGTAATCGCATTCAGCGACCCTAACGATTTACTGAGTTATGCCATCCCGCACGACTTTGTGAATAAATATCTGGATTCGCGGCTCTGTATCAACGTCACAAATATCAACATCAATGTTGCCAGAGTCTATGACGCTTTTGGTTTGGGTAAACTTGCCAACCCTATGGACGCTCATATCGGCTACGACACCGACGACCGCGTGATAGCCTTGATTGCCAAAGGCGTAGCCAATGAACGCACCGCACCCCTTGTAAATGAACGCTGTCATTGGATAGAGACCATTCCATAAGCGGGGCGGCGGGTGCGAAAACAGTACGTCGCCAGCGGGAGAGGATTCCAGAATATTAGCGCTGTTGGCGCTACCGGCGTTCCACTCAGCAGCAGCGCCTAACCCCGTTCCATTTCCGCCGCGTCTCTGCGGCAAAAAAAGCCTTGCGGCTTAAGGGTTGGCCCTGATCGGCGTGATGCATTTGCCAATGCCTCAGATAACGCGCATATGCCGCCTCACCGTTCATATCCTGCCAAAGAATGCGTAACACCGAAAACACCGCGTGCTTGGGTTTAGTATCAGCCATTGCGATTGGGCACTAATTTCACGCATTCGAACATCAGGTCGTCGAATTCGTCTTCGCTGTGTTTATCGAGATCGTATTGCAAGCCACATTCGCGATCTTCGCGGATGTGTTTGATATTGCCGTGTATCGACATCGCCACCCGCGATTCCGGCAAGATAATAGAAATCCTCAATTCAGCTTCTTCCACGGTTTGGCCCAGCGGTTCTTTCAAGCGAATCTTGATACCGCTGTAGCTCATGTCCACCACTTGGCCGTCGATGACAATTTCGCCGGCGGGCGGTGCCGGCTCGATAATGATATGCGCCATCAGTCCTTCCGGATTAAAACGTATTCGGGTACGGTTTTCGTTCTCCACTGCAATGCTCCATATTGGGTTCTCGAGAGTATAGGCAGAAACCTCGGGACGGCAAAATTTATCTGACGACTATGTTCTGCCGATTCGATGCCGGCGCCATCCAGTATCGCTGACGAACTTCGCGCTCGGCGACCGTCCGCAGATGTTCCCGGTCGCTGTATACGGAAATCGCCCCGGTTTCGGCGACATTCATCCAGGGTATGCCAAGTTGCCGATAACGTTCGAGTACCTGCTGATGCGGGAAACCAAAGCGATTCAAATATCCGGCCGGGATCAGAATCAAATCGGGCCGAACCTGCTCAAGTAAAGCCTGACTGGATGAGGTTTTGCTGCCGTGATGCGGGGCTATCATGACCTGACTGTCTAGTTTGGCGCCGTATTCGCTTACCAACCAGCTTTCGGCGGTTTGCTCGATGTCTGCGGTCAGCAGATAACGCCGATGCGCGGTGCTGATCTGCAATACGCAGGAGTTGTCGTTTTCGCGCGTAAATGGGCTTTCGGGCGGCGACAATACCTGAAACGTCACATCGTCCCAACGCCAAAACTGCCCTGCCCGACAATACTGTCCATTTTCCCGTTCCGCCCATGCCGCGGCGCTGCTGATAATCCGCGTCACAGGCAGTTCCGCGATCACCGAATCCGCGCCACCGCTATGATCGTTATCCCCGTGACTGATGACCAAGGTGTCGATACCGGCAATACCTTGATGGTTCAGAAACGGGATTATCACCGAATCACCCATATCGGTGTATTCCGAATACCGGGCACCGGTATCGAACACCAAGGTGTGCTCCGCGGTCTGTGCGACTGCCGCCAGCCCTTGACCAACATCCAACACACTTAACCAAACGTCGCCGGGTTTGGGTTTATCAACGTCAACAAAAAACAGCGGCAAAAATAATATCGCACTTAGATAACGGCAGGGAAAACCGCGCGGCGCCAATAACAGCAACACGCCGACTCCGGCGAACGGCAAGGCATACCAGGGTGGAGGCAGACAAGACATACTGGCTAAAGGTAAGGCCGCCATCTCCGAGAGTAAGTACCATAACCATTGCAAGATTTGATCTAGTGCCTTCAGCAACAAAACGGCTAGCTGCGGCCAAACAAATAGTAAACTTACTGCCAGCAACGCCACCGGTACGATCAATACGCCTATTATCGGTACGGCCAACCAATTGGCGACGGGCGAAATTAACGAAACTTGCTGAAAAAATACGATTAGCAATGGCGACAGGCCGACAGCGGTTGCCAACTGGGCAAGCGTTGCTTCGCGCCAATACCCCGGCCGCGCCAACCTGCCCGCCGACACGTAAATCAATAAAGCCACAGCCGCGAAAGATAACCAAAAACCGACCGACAACACCGCTAAAGGATCTAACAGCACTACAGCCGTCAACGCCAGCAATAGAATCTGCAACGGTGCGGTATTACGCTGCCAGGCAATCGCGGCTAATGCGACACCGAGCATGATCACCGCACGCAAGGTAGGCACCGAATAGCCCGCCAAACCCGCATAAAATAAGGCGGCCAGCCAGGCCGCCACAGCAGCTGCACGTTGCGGCGATATGCTAAGAACCCCAACCCGCGCCCAAAGCCGCCGGCTAAAAACATAAACCAGACCGGCGATCAAGCTGATATGCGAACCGGAAATGACGATTAAATGCACCACTCCCGTAATTCTGAATACCTCCCATTGCCGCTGCGTGATGGCATTCTGGCTACCTATCGTCAAAGCTTTGATGACGCCTAACTGCTCGCTATCAGGTAAGGCCGCGTCCAGCTTATCGGCGATTATTTGCCGGCAAAGCGCAAAATTTCGGTTTAGGCTAGGTGAGGTTTCGATAGGCTTAGGTGCCGGTTTGCTGCGCACATAACCTGTCGCGCCGATGCGATTGGCAAATAACCAGGCTTCGAAGTCGAAGCCTCCGGGGTTAAGCCGGCCGTGCGGCTTACGCAGTTTCACCGGAAGTTCCCAGCCTTGGCCCGCCGCTAAGCTTACGCCGGGGTGATACCAGTTTAGCCGAATTTTATTCGGAAAGTCTTGATCCGGATCGGTGACAATAAAATCGAAACCGAGCCGTTGTTCCTGTTGCTGCGGTAGACTGGCGATATAGCCCCGCACGACAAGCTCGCGATTTTGATACGTATCAGGCAACCGGGAAGATACAAGCCAAATGCCGTAGCAACTAGCCCATAATATGCCGGCAAGCAAGGCAAAAAGCCGCCAGTAGCGGCGGTAAGCCAATATCAGGCCCAGGCAAATCAAACCCGTCAACTCAATCGCGTCGGGCAGACGGCTAAATTGCTGCACGACAACAATGCCGGCCAGAAATATCAGGCTGTTAAGATTCACTGCATCATCGGAACTAGGTCCATTTTTGCTAATGGGCATGCCGCCTTCATCTAGCGGATAAAATACGCGGCAAGAACGTGTTGTCGCAAGTCTAGCCGAATTTTAAGAGTTGTTCTTGTTACCAAACACGAACCCTACTGGTTGTTATCGAACTAATCCTGCAAAATAGCCGGCTGCTGTCCCCATTTGAATTTAAAAAAGGTACTCAAACGACAAATACGGCGGCGATGCCGCAAGTCGGTGTCGATACTACAACCCCCAAACCCTTGCCACGCATGTCCGAAACTCAATATCCTTTAATCGTTCGCCCGCGTTTCGTGGTTAATGCCCGCAAGTGGTGGCGGCTTTGTCATATTTATCTGGCGCTAAGCCTGGGCTTACTGTTTGCACTGATTGGCCTGACCGGCAGTTTAAGTATTTATCGCGAAGAATTGGATAGGCTGTTCAACCCGCAATTGCGCGTCGACGCCCCGCAAGCTCAATTGTTATCGTTGGATAAAATTATAGCCGCGGTGCGCAAGGCCAATCCCGATCGGCATGGCTCCTGGACCTTGGAGCTGCCCCGAGCCGCCGACGGCGTGATCACCGCCTGGTTTGAAAAACCTAAGGAAAGCGTCGACGCTTTCTACGCGCCGTTGATGGTGTCGGTTAATCCATACACCGGCCAAGTGGTCAATAGCCGTTTTTGGGGGCAGACACTAGGCACATGGGTGCTGGACTTCCACACTCAATTGCTGCAGGACGGTTTCGGCCGTCATTGCGTGGCCGCGCTGGGAGGCCTATTGCTGTTGTCCGTCATCAGTGGTTTGTATTTGTGGTGGCCCGGTTGGCGTCGCCTAGGTATTGCCTTTAACGTACGCCACGACACCGGTTTGATGACACTGCTGTTCGATTTGCACCGATTGCTCGGCTTTGCGAGTTCAGGCCTATTACTTCTGCTGGCCTTTACCGGGTTTCATCTGGCTTACCCCACTCTACTGGAAAACCTGACCGCCGCGTCCGGCATGGGTCATGGCGATGCCGGACCAAATGTGCGAAGCACCGCTATCCCCAACGACCGGCCGGTCACCCTCAGCGAGGCGATCTTGGTGGCGCGCGGCCCGTTTCCGAGTTCGGAAGTCCGGCGCATTACCACGCCGGCCGGAGAACTGGGCACTTATCGAATCAATCTGCGCCAGCGCCACGAGATCAATCAGCACCACCCGTTTACTACAGTATGGGTTGATCGGTGGAGCGGGCAAATTCGCGACGTGCAAAACCCAAGTAAATTCTCGCCCGGACAAACCTTTACCACCTGGCTCTGGCCGCTACATACCGGCGAAGCGTTTGGCAACGGCGGACGTTTGTTGTGGTTTTTTGTAGGCTCTATGCCTGCCCTGCTCTTTGCGAGCGGTTTGCTGCATTGGCTGTACCGGCACGGATTCATCCCCGACCGGGAAATAGACTTGAAACAATCCGCGATAACGATACGGAGCCGTGGAATAACGCTGATACAACGAATTGCGGCGCTATTGAAACCCGTATTAAACAAAGCGGTTCAAGTAATATACGGCAGGTTAAGCCGCATAAAACGACTTAAATAACATTAAAAACGACTACCGAAACAGCACTTTGGCTAATTCCTGAGTCTTCAGCAACTGGTTCTGCAGATCGGCAAATGTCGCGGCCTGACTGGCCTGATTGACCGCCAGTTTCTCCAGTAGGCCGACGGGCCATACAGTTTGGTTATCGAACAAACAGCCCACCATTTGCGCGGCGGCCCCAACTACCGCCGCTTGCTGCCAATACTGCCCGCTGTAAACGAGGCTGCGGTGATGCCGAATCACGGTAACCAGCGCCTCGGGTATGCCCCAAGCCCCGGCCAGATGAGCACCGACTTCGCAATAATCGGTTTGCAGCACCTTGCGTAAGGCCTGATTCAAGTCCGCTTCCGGATTAGCCCGTTTGAAACGTAAAGCCCTATGCGTTTCTTCCGGCATGATGTCCGCCATGCAAAGCAAACCGATGTTATGTAGGATGCCGCCGGTATGCACAGTTTGGGCGAATTGATCCTTACCGCCTAACTCCTCGGCCAGTGCGCGCGCACCATGAGCTACCAGCATGCTACTGACCCAATAACGCTTGATATCGAATCCCGGACAGCTCCGCACGTTAAACGGCTTCATCACCGCCAAGCCGATACCGACGCCGCGCACCACATTCAAGCCCAGTTTTAAGCAGGTTCGTTCCAGCGAAGTCACTGGTTCGCTGGAGTTGTTAAACCATGCCGAATTCGCCAACGCAATTAAACGCGAGGATATCGTGGCATGTCCCTCCAAAATTTTGGCTAATTGGGCATAGTCCAAATCGTCGCTGGACAAAGCTTTGACCACTTGATGGACATCGTGTGGCAACGATGGCAACCGTTTTATATCCAAAAACCGTTCCGGTAGTTCAAGATCAGTCATGCTCGATTCTTTGCCTGTCGTTATAAGCTTGGTTTGATTGAATAAACTCCAGCCGAAAATCTTTGGAAAACAAAGGCGGCAGTTCGCTCGCGGTAAGCGGCGGGCTGAATAAATAACCTTGAACGATTTCGCACCCCAAGCCGCTCATCACCATGGCCTGATCTATCGTTTCCACACCCTCGGCAATCAGCGAGAAATTCATCGCATTGGCCATGCCGATAATCGTGCCCAACAAAATGGGAGTCTGCGGATTGAACAACACGTCTTGCACGAAAACACGGTCGATTTTCAGACAATCCACCGGCATGTCTTTCAATGATGCTAAACACGAATAACCGGTGCCGAAGTCATCGATCGCGATTTGTAGCCCCATCGATTTCAGCCTCTTAAATATATCCATATCCACCGGCGTTTGCATCGCGCTCTCCGTCACCTCGAGTTGCAAATATTCCGCCGGCAATTGCGTTTGTTTTAGTATCTCCGCCACGGTACTGATCAATTGCGGATCGCGAAAATAGGTTGCCGAGATGTTTACCGCCACTGTCTTCAACGGCAATCCCTGTGCCTGCCAAGACATCATTTGCCGGCAAGCCTGACGAAGCGCCCAGTCGCTAATTTTGCCGATCAGACCCAGCGCCTCAGCCAGAGGGATAAATTCGCCGGGGCCGATCAAACCTCGCACCGGGTGTTGCCAGCGCAGTAAGGTCTCTATTCCTACCAGCCCACCGTCCAACATACTGACTTGCGGCTGGTAATACAGTTCGAACTGTTGATGTTCCAATGCATCCCGCAAGGTTTGTTCGTCTTGTAGCCGCTTAATGGCCAAGCCGGTCATTTCCGGGCGGTAATACGCATAGCGCTGTTTGCCGGCGCTTTTGGCGGAATACATGGCGGTATCGGCGGCTTTCATCAAATCGTGTTCGTTGTCGCCGTCTTTCGGATAAATGGCTATGCCGATACTCACCCGCGGTTTTAAATGATAGGTGTCGAGAATTAAAGGCCGATTGATTTCCTGCAGACAGCGCTCGGCAATATCCATGGCTTGAAATTCGTCGGTGATGCTGCTGGCGATAATACAAAATTCGTCTCCACCCAGTCTGGCGGCGAAATCCTCTTCGCGCACGACACTTTGAATACGCTGGGCTATCGCTTTTAAAAACTGGTCGCCGATATTGTGACCGAAGCTGTCGTTGACGTATTTAAATTCATCCAGATCCAAAAACAAAAACGCGAATTCCTGTTTGCTACGCGCAGCCGATTTTATGGTTTGTTGAATACGTTTGTGATAATGCACACGGCTGGCCAAGCCCGTCAGCTCGTCGAAAAACGCCAGATGGTGGATCATCCGTTCCGATTGTTTTTGCTTGGATATGTCCTGCACCGTACCGGTAACAAAGGTCTGCGACCCGCTACTGATCAATGCTGTATCCTGGCGCACATTGATTACCTGATCCAGGTCGGGACGCAGCCTATATTCCACACATTCCACTTTTTCGCCTTGGGCGACGGCTTCTATCAGGCTTTGCACGATTTCGCGGTCGGCCCGATCGATCAAATTCAGATAATTGTGCAGTTCACCATTAAAGTAGGCTGGCGGTACCAAGCAAATTTCGGCTAAGTACGGTGATATTTCGAACTTGTTTTGCCGCGGATCCCAAGTCCAATATCCCAAACCCGCGATACGTTGCGCGGCGGACAATTGTTGCTTGCTGTTACGTAATTCGGCGGTATCGTGACTGGAGCGCAGCAAAAACCGAATATGATGAACCAGCACGATGTGGTTTAGCGGTTTGATTATGAAATCGGTAGCGCCGACCTTAAACGCGCGGTTGATCGACTCGATATCCTCCAAACCGGTGGACATGATGATAGGGATATCGGTCAATTCCGGCTTGGCGGACATGCGCCGGCAGGTTTCGAAACCGTCTATGCCCGGCATAATCGCGTCTAAGATCACCAGGTCGGGAATGGTCGAATCCAAATACCTCAGAGCCGCTTCGCCGCTGTCGGCTTCATCGACCTGAAACCCGGATGCTCTCAGTTGTTCGCCTGTGATCAATCGGAAATTAGGATCGTCATCGACCAATAACAAACGCAAGGGTTTTATCGGCGCGCCGGATTCGCTTGCTTGGGCAGATATTTGCGGCGTGGACGGTATCGACTGGGCGGCAATGGCATGCAGGGTATCAAGTGCTTGTTGCAACTGAATGTCGAAAGCTTCGCGTAACAACTGAATATCGTCGAGCGCGGCCTTCCGCCCTGCCTGCTCCATTGCAAGACAGGTCTTCGCCAACGCTTTCGCACCCAGATTGGCGCTTGACGACTTAAGTGTATGCGCCATACCGGCTACGAGGTCCGGCTTGCCGTCCTCCAAGGCTTGCATCAGTTTTTCCGCGGTTTCCGGCGCGGTTTTCAAGTACAAATCGATAGCCTTGGTTAGTAAACTCACCCCGTCGGCATCGGTAATTTCCCGCAATTGATCCAAGTCCGCCAGATGGATAGGGCCGTGATCCATGGCGTCGTCCTCTTTTAGCTTGTCCGCTGCAAGCGATGTGGCCGGAGCTGTTTTTTCGGATGGGATGGGCAACCAATTGCTTAATAGGTTGCGCAGTTGTTCCTTACTGAACGGCTTACTCAAATAGCTATCCATGCCGGCGGCCTGACATTGATCGTGGATGCCTTTTTGCACATCCGCCGTCAAGGCGATAATCGGGGTTCTGTCGGTGCCGGATGTACGTTCATGTTCGCGAATTTTAGCCGTTGCCGAAAATCCGTCCATTACCGGCATATGGCAATCCATTAAAATCAGGTCGTAACGCCCCTGACAGGCCGCTTGCAAAGCCTCTCCGCCGTCTTTCACCACAACGGTACTGCAGCCCATATTTTCTAAAAAGCTTTTCACCACTTCTTGATTTACCAGATTATCCTCGGCAACCAAAACATGTCCGTAAAACTTATTCAGTTCCGGTTGCGGATCGGCCGACGGCATAGGCGTTGCGGCTTTAAAGGTGGCGATTTCCAGCAAGCAATTCAGCAAGCGGTTTTGAAAAACCGGTTTGTTAAGATAGAAACTGATGCCGTATTCGTGACTCAGTCCGGCTTTGACGTTGACGTTTTCGGAACTCAGCATGATTAATGCCAGCTTGGGAATGCGCCGGTCGCGTTGAATGGCTTTAGCCAGGGACAAACCATCCATAATCGGTAAGTGCCAATCCAGCAATGCCACTTGAAACAGGTTATTCAGGTTGGCCGCTTCCACCAATATTTTCAGGGCTCTCGGTCCACTATCGACAGTCGTCACGTGTGCGCCCCAAAGCGTCAACTGGTCGAAAAGTATTTCGCGATTGGTGGCATTATCGTCGACCACCAGAATATTCAAACCTTCCAATGCGCTGGTATCTGCTCGTTCTATCTCAACCTGAATCCCCAAGTCGAAACCCAGAGTGAAATAAAACCGGGAGCCGCTACCGGTTTTACTATCAAGCGTTAATTCGCCGCCCATCAATTCCACCAATTGCTTCGATATGGTCAAACCCAAACCGGTACCGCCATAACGACGGGTGATACTGCCGTCCGATTGGGTAAAACTATCGAAAATTTCGGCTTGCCTATCACTGGCTACGCCGATGCCGGTGTCTATCACTTCGAACAACAATTCCACACTTTCGTGCGCCGAATTGTTCGTGTTAGTTACTTTGAGCTGTACATCGCCTTGCTCGGTGAATTTGATCGCGTTACTCAATAAATTGAGCAGTACTTGCCGCAATCTTTCCGCATCGCCCTGCACAATGAAATTTAATTGATGCGGAATGTTCAGAATTAACTCCAAGCCTTTTCGGTGGGCTTGTTCCGCCATCATTTCCACCGTCTCTTCCAGTAGACGGCGCAGATCGAATTCCTGCACGATCAGCTGCAATTTGCCGGCCTCGATTTTAGAAAAATCCAGAATGTTATTGATAATGCCCAACAAAGAATTGGCGGAACGGTAGGAAGTTTCGGCAAAACGGGTTTGCCGCTCATTTAACCCGGAAGACATTAACAACTCTGTCATACCCAGGACGCCGTTCATTGGTGTTCTGATCTCATGGCTCATTGTCGCCAGAAACTGCGATTTGGCTTTGCTGGCCTGTTCGGCTTGTTCTTTTGCGGTAAGCGCTTCGGCAATACTTTTACTAAGCTCTTGATTTTTTTCTTCCAATTGCTGGGTGCGGTCGATTACTTGTTGCTCCAAGGAATTGCGATGCATGGCCAGTTGATCGTCGCGAAATTGGATTTCGGCAAGCATGGCATTGTACACATCGGCCAGATCGCCGAATTCATCGTTACTGGTTTTGTTGATACGATGCGAAAAACTCTTCTCATGGCCCACCGATTGCATCGCGTCCATGAGCTTAAGTAAGGGCGCCAGGAAAATCTGCTGCAATTTAGTCGTTAAAATGCCGATCAAGATCATGGTAAACACCACAATCAAACCCATAATCGAATAAAAGGTTTTTAAAATGGCATATAAACCACTTTGATCATCCACTAAATGCAAAATACCGACAACATCCCGATCCAAATAAATAGGACGAACAAGATGCAAATTATTTTGCGTATCGTACTCGAATATATCTCTGATGCCGGCCTGGCTAATTGGAACTTTATTATCAAGAAATAATCGGTTTAAGGCATAGCTGAAGATTCTGAGTGGGTTTTCGGTAAAGTCAGCTTTATGCGGATCTTCCAAAATAGCCAATACTTTAGACGCTGTCCAATTTTCGCCGCCGGCATTTCGTCCATGATAATCGGCAAATAATATACCATTCTTGTTATATAGCTCGGCATTTAAAATACTGCCACGGGTTTGCATACTAGCTAGCATGGAGCTGGCGGCGACCACATCTTCAAACACCAAGGCCGCTGAAATATTAGATGCAATAATATCGGCAATTAAAACCAATTGTTGTTCCGTCTCTTTTTTCTTTGCAAAATATTCATTAACAATAATTGCTGCCGTTGCCAGAAACAAAGTCAGCATAGCGGTAAACGTTAATATATATACCAATTTAATTTTAATTGGCGCATTATTAAACCATTTAAACATATTCGCTCATCTCGTCTAATTTTCGCCGACTATTTTCGCAAGTCGCAGTAGATTCGAGCTAATATTCAACCGTGCCGCTTTCGCAGCCGTCAAATTAACATATAGTTGAATCTTACCGTCCTTATTGATCATGCCTACCATACCGCCGGCATCCATGAACTCTTCGTCCTCTCCCATCGTCAAAACCGGGTGAGACTTAATGTCCATAAAAACTTGTAAAACCAAATTCTTTGCCAGTTCGCTAATAAATAACACATGACATTGCGTTAAATTACGCAACCGATCGGCGTAGATTATTTTAATCGTCCTCTCTCCAACACTTTTACCATTGATAGACTCAAAAGATTGCTGTACCAGATTATCACCAACCAGACATACATTTAGCGAGTCGCCGGATTCGGCAAATGCCTGCTCCGGCCATTGCGTGAATCGGGCAAAATTCAAGGTTAACGCCGCCAACACCGTATATTGCTCCATTGCCTGCGGTGCCGGGTTCGCTGCCGGCGACGTCACTAAACATGCCGAAACCGCTAAATATCGAATTAACTTTTCCATGTTATTAGTGCGGCAACTTAGCATTCAAACTAATTATCGGACTGGCCAACAAAAACAATCGGAAAGACCATTTAGCGAAAGCCAAGGTTTATGGTTGCCTGCCAATCGATATAAATCAAAAACTCCAACTGACTTTACCGTACATGCCGCGATCAATTAAAGTTGGCATAATCATATTTTCTTGTTGGTATTCCAAATGACTCGATGTAAATAAATTCTGTCCTACTAACGATAGTTCCACTTCACGAACCGGTCGCCACGCTAGGCGAGCATCCATCGTCACGTAATTCTTAATATGGTTCATACCGTAAATTGTCACACTGGTATTGTTGTCAACGTACTTAAACCACAAATCAAAATCCAGGTCCTTACTCACCGATAATGCGCTGCGCAAGCTTACCCGCTGTTGCGGACTGACGCCGAATGGAGGGGATGTATCTTGCAGATCGGTTTTCAGCAAACTGTAATTGGCATCCCAACGCCACCAATCCAGCATCTGCCAAACGGTAGCCACCTCGAAGCCGTAAGTCTTGGCTTTGTAGTTGTTTCCCAGGGGGAGCGGTTGTACCACAACGAATCGCGTGGGATCGAAGTAATAAGCAGCCTGGATTGGGTTACGTAAATTATTGTAGTCGTTATAGAATCCGGTAATATCGATCGAGAGGGATTTTATAAATGTCGTTCTATAACCCAATTCGTAAGCAATCACATCTTCGGTGCGGAAATTACGGGTGCCTTGTAAATTCACCTCGGTCGGAAACGGGTTCAAACCGGACGGCGGCACCACGGTTTGCAACAGGGTCATGTTATGCTCGGCGCGAGACGGCGTACGCACTGCCCTTGACACAGCGCCCCATATTCGATGTTGAGAATGCGGCGTCCACATTAAACGCGCGGTAGGCTGCCCCTCGAATCCGCTGTAGTCGTTATGTTCCAGTTTGGTACCCAAGGTCAGCCACAACTTTTGTTCAATCAATTCCATTTCATCCTGCGCGAACCCACTGAATAATTGATCGTTACGACTGGCGGGGTTTAGGCTTAATAATCTACCCGCGCGGGTATCGTCATGGGTGTACTGATAACCGAATCCCCAGATAACTTCATTGTTATCAAGCAAACTAAACCGGTGCTGAAAATCCAAATCCAGCGTATTCCTGCCCTCGCTGAACCAAGCCTCGTTGCGCCGGTAGTAATCGTAATAAAGTTGCAGGGAATAATCCGAGCTGGTTGAAACGGTATGCCGCCAGCGGCCTAGAATATTGCCGCCATAGGTTTCCGCTTTGTCGCGAAAAGTATCGGTATAAGGCGCCGCGATCTGCGGAATCGTTACCGTTTGATTAAGGTGGCTGTGATACAAATCGCCTTGTAGCTTTAGTTCGTCCTTTAAAGTCAGATTGGAATCTATTCTAAAGCCGCCTTGCGCCTTGTCCCAATCGTCGCCGGCACCCGTGCCCAGTGCATTTGTGTTTTGGTCGCGTTTAAAGCCTTTCACATAAACGCGGCCGGTGGTATCTTCGCCCAATTGCGCGCCGTAACGTAAAGCGCCAAAGCCTTGTTCCTCGGTGCCTCCACCGCCCGTCAGCAAGCCGCCCGCCGTTTTTGAAGAATGTTTGGTAATGATGTTGATAACGCCATTAACCGCGTTAGCCCCCCAAAGCGTGGCCCCCGGCCCTCTGATAACCTCTATTCTTTCCACGTCTTCCAGCATCACATCCTGGTTTTCCCAATAAACGCCGGAAAAAGAACGGGTATAGGTATTGCGGCCATCGATTAATACCAACAGCTTATTGGCAAATCGACTGTTAAAGCCGCGCGCGCTCACAGCCCATTTATTCGAGTCTATTCTTGCCACGTCCAAACCCGGCGCCATCCGCAGCGCTTCTGGAATACTGGTAGCGCCGGTGCGCTTAATGTCGTCGTGGGAAATAACAAATATCGCCGCCGCGGAATCGTTTAGGGATTGAGCTTTCTTCGAAACCGACGTGACTTCGACATTCAGCAAATCCTCCACATTAAGTTCGAGAGGATCCTGAGATGCGGCCCGCAATAGGCAGATATGGCCCGTGAATAAAAAAAATCCGGCTATATATTTTTTCATAATGGCTTCTTGATCAGCACTATTAGCAATTCAGTAAATTCATTTCACCATCGTCCCATGGCTATATTCAGTATGTCGTTTTGACTAAAACGTTGCCTGCAATGACTCTATCGTCATTTATTGGGTATATCGGCAAGTCTAGTTCAATTAACAAAATCGGGCAGATGATGTGTCAGTGGCGGGATGCAGCAAAGCCGCAAAAAATTGCCAACGCCTAGTTCAGTCGGCGCTTGCTTAGAAGTGTCCTGCAGTTGATTTATGTGGGCAAACGCCCTTAATTGATTGCTTTTATATTTTCCGCGCCAAAAACCGATAATTGTTGCAATTCCTTGCCATGGGCGCAGATATATAGATTTTTACACGTTCCCATGCGCCGAACATCGGCCGCCAGCGGAATATTAAAGATTCAACTTATCTTCTATCTTTTGTTTGTAATTCAGAAAATGCACGGTCTGCAATTGCTCGAAATGCTCCGTGCCCAGGATCCGGCAGGGCACGTCGATTTCGGTGATATGAAACGGATAATTGTCGTGGTTTTTCCGATAACCTAGAATATGCGTTCGTATTTGTTTGACGCTGTCGGGGTTAGCGACGGAAAACTTCTCTTCGTTGCAATATACCGCCAGCGTACCAGCCTCTTCGCTGGCTATACGTACCCGCAAATCCATCACACTGCCGGCCAGTTTGACGGGAATGAGCTGACAGGACAGCACTCCCGCTGAATTTCGTTGAATCTCGTAAAACTTGACACTTAGTCCATCCGCTAATTGGCCGCGCGCCAGCAAAGTCTCCAGGAATACCGAATAATGGGTAACGACGTGTTCTGCATTAGCATTGGTATGCTGGTGGACAAACAGTGCGCCTTTTTCATCTAACACATAAACCCCGACGTGTTTGCTGGTAGCGTGATAGAACACCTGAATCACATCCGCGGCGTTGTAAATGTATAAAGAAGGGATATAGGTTTGATCCAGTACATAGGCATCAAAAAAAACCGCGGAAAAGCACGAATTAGGTTTGGCCAATTCTTGCAAAAGTTGGTTATGGGTATCCAGTCGGTAATACCCCAAGCTGCCGTTTCTCAGCTGGAACAGACAATAACCGCTCTCAGCGGCTACGATATAGCGCTGCGAGCCGTCGCAGCCGGATGCAAAAAACTTTAACAAATTGCCGAACAAGGCTTCGATACGCAACACGATGCTTCTGCCGCGGACCTGGTTGTAACACAAGACCTGCAATTTATCGGCCGATATGGGCGAGACACTATTGTTGAATACATCGACGAGGCAGTTAAAAATGCCTTCTACACCAAGATAACGCTGCAAACTGGCTTCGCCCCAACTGGACACGGACAAGCGTTGGACACTCTGCACGAAACACTGCCGGCTATCGCCGTAACTTAACGGGTCCGAGCGCTCACTCATTACCAGTTGCAGATTATTCGAGTCGATAGCCAAACTTTCGCCGAGATTGATCAATAACAGCGAGGACGAGATGCGATTGGGCTCGCCGTAGACCTCCAGATCGTTCTCCCTCCCCGCTAAGTGCCGGTTTAAAAAGGCATTCAATTCGTTGAATAATTGATATAGCTCGTTAGTGCTTATTTTAAGACTCGATGTGACTAACTGTAGGTTAAGCGATTTTTTGTACAGGCCGTTGACTACCGCCCAACATAAGATTTCGAGCAAGCTCTCGCCGAATTTAATCGCCGTTTCCTGCGAGGCGTTTTGCGCAGCAATTCTATCGATATATAAACACCAGCCAGGCAATGCGTCGTTGGAGATTACTTCGACAACGAACAAAAGGTCCGGTTTGGCATGTACTGTGCCGCGAGTGGTTAACACTTCAATTTTGTCCGGCCGCAGATCCAGCGCCGCGCGTAATTTACGACCGATCAGCCTCAAGTCTTTATTCTCACGCTGAGCCTGATCCAGCGGTAAACCGGAAAACTGCAAAATCATCCGCAGACACTGTTGCAGCTGATCGCGAATCACTACATGCTCGGTGCTGGCTTTTTTTATATCCCAAAATTTTTGGCTGGCGAGATTGTCCAATAAATCGTCCGGCCATTGCCATTGACTGGCTACACTGTGCAGATAATCTTCGCGCTGTAAACGTATGCGATTCTCCGTGAGAGTTCCGGAAGCAGCCATGATCTTCATGTAAAAACATTCCCGAATCAGGCTCAATCGCCGCCTGGAATGCGCTTGCCGCAGATAGTCGTCCACTTTGCGATACATCAGTAAGTAAGGATCCAGGCTATCGACGCTAAAGTCGCCCGCATAAACTGCTTGCTTCAATGACAAGCATAACCATTGCGGATTGGGAAACTCGCTGGCATAACTTTCCATCAGCAGCAGCTTCAATAAAGATTTATGCGGCGATGTTAGCGACTTGTATATATGCCATAGCGTGGCACTGACGAATTCAGCCATTGGCATATCTTGTAAGCCGCCGAAATCGATCACATCCGCTTCCGAGACAAACCGGTTTTCCAGTAAATGCGCAACATACTGCTTATAGTTTCTTTCTTGTTGCGGGGGCACCAACCACCAAACCGGTACCCGACCGGCGATATAAATCGAGGTGCGGTAAAACTCTTCCAACAATAAATAATGTTGCGTCTCGCCACTGCTTTCCTTGGAGATAGGCGTATTTTCGCCGCGCGAAAATTGCTCGGCATCGACCAGAAAAAAATGCGCCTCGATTTTTAAAGATGCGGCCCATTTCTCCACTTCCCGGGCTTTTTGGCGCAATTCGTTCAATTCGTCGGCAGCCAATGTGGGCGAATGGCAAAGCCAAATATCGATATCGCTATCTTTCGAAAACGCCATACTGCCAACGCTACCCATTAAAAAGACCGCTTGAATCGGATAGTGCCTCAGCGCCTTGCGTTTATAAACAAAGCCCTTGGAAAACTGCTTGGCAACATCTGTGGTCTGCTTGTTAGGTGTGTAATCGGGGATGCCGGCGGGGCCTTCCAGCGACACGAAGCCGGGTAACAAGGGGTGGTTTTGATGAAACAGTAAAGGCAGGAGCTTTAAGAAGTCTTGCTGGCGCGGTTGCAGAAAACCCTGCACATGTTGCAGACGCAACTGATTGAAGTGCTTGAAACGTTGCGCTACCGCATACAGATCCTTTTTGCTGATCTCTTCGCCCGGCGCGCCCAAATGGATAGGTAGGAATCGATTCGTCAAAGTCGCCGCGCCAAAATCAAGTGTGGGGCAAGTATAGAAGAATCAACCCGTCTTGTGAAAGTTGAGCTGGACGAAGCCGCTATCGCCGTCGTCGAAACTGGTAAAACGGGTTAAACAGGCATGTGGCAAATCGATATGAAAAGTTTTGGCGACGGGCATATCGAAGACTTCGGCGAATAACGCCCTAATGACGCCGGCGTGGGTAACCACCAGCACCCTCTGCCCGGCATGGGCAGCCAATAAATTTTCCCATCCTTGCCGCACGCGGTCCGCAAATCGTGAATAACTTTCGGCGTTCGGTGGTGAAAAATTCTCGGGATCTTGATAAAACGCCATCAGCGCATCGGGCCACTGACTCGAAATCTGCTCGGCGGATTGGCCTTCCCAATCCCCGAAATCAATTTCTCTCCACGCCGGTTCAATCGATAGTTGCAATTGCTGTTGTTCGCACCAGGCAGCAGCAAAAGATCGGCAGCGCCGCAGCGGCGAACTGATCACCGCATCCCACTGCCCTTCCCCGCATTGCCGGTACATCTGATGCCAGCCGCGTTCCGTGAGAGGATCGTCGGTAGTACCCCTGTAGTAAGAACCGCCGCGGGCCTCGCCATGCCGCAAAAAATCGATTACCGTCGGTTGATTCATCTGGTTTGACTCCGCTACGACCGCAGCATCTCAGGTATTTAAGGTATCCATTAAATCGATCATAAACTCCATTTCTTCGTCCTCGATCCGTTGCCAAGCGTTGAAGCCAAGTGCACTCAGTACACCGCTACCTTTTTCATCCTGATCCATCTCCACCAATATTTTTTGCATATCGTCGCGGCGGCTTTGCAATCTCGGACCTATCATCAGAGAATGGTAGATCACACTGATTTGACTGCGCACCAATACCCGTAGTTGTTTCTTGATCATACTGGAAAGGTTATCGTAGGCCTCCGCCAGAATAATGCCGACATCCGCCTCGCCTTTCAACAGATGTTTGGCGACCAGGACGTGGTTATCCGATAGCAGCGGGACGATATTGCCGGCATGCAAATCGGCGGGTTCCAGCATGATCATGCCCATCAGCCGCACATCAGGATCGTCGGTAAATGCCACGCGGGTATTTGGCTTTAAGTCGGCTACATCGTCGATACCGCTTTCGGAATTGACGGCAATGATCGCTTCGTCCGATTCGCCCTTGGCGCGCACCAAGGGCAAAAAACCCTTTTCTCTGACCAGCATCGCCGCATCGAAGGGATTGGCGTAAATCAAATCGATCTTGTCGGCCGCTATGGCCTGATGCAGATCCTGGTAGTGATTATACATTTCCAGATGGATAGCCTCGGCGCTTTGTTTTTGTAGCCAAGTATTGAAGATATACCAGCCGGAAAGGCGGTCCGGGGCAAAATCCGGGCTAACTGTAAACATGAAAGACATGATATTCCCCAATCAAAATAGTGTCGGATACAGCGCGATGCATTCATCGACTTTGCTGCGCGAAGGTTTTCGGCGCACCGAGGTATAGCCAACGACCTTGCCGCCGCGCACATTCGGAATTACCGTGGCTTTTACCCAATAATAACCGCCGTCCTTGCGTAAATTTTTGACGAATCCTTGCCATTTTTCTCCGCGTAGCACCGTATCCCACAGGTCTTTAAAAGCCGCCGCGGGCATGTCCGGATGCCTGAGTATGCAATGCGGCGCCCCAAGTAACTCGGCTTCGGTATAACCCGACATCTCCACAAAAGCCCGGTTCACATGACTGATGATGCCATCCGGGGTGGTTGTGGAAACGATCAATTTGCCGTCCGGATATGGGGTTTCCAGCTCGGTGTACAGCACTTTTCGGGATTTGCCATTGCAATAGGTAAGAGTCGCTTCCTGGTACTCGCCAACGATATCTTCGGGTTTCATATCAACGATCATGATTTGCTCCGGGTTGCCGGTTAGGGTTTACAACATTTCGGAAATACTCTCCGCCGCTCGCTTGACGTCAAGGAAGATTAGCCCGAGTTTGGCGTTGGGCTTGGCGAGCACCGTGAGCACGGCTTCGTTACCGGCATAGGTCATTAACACATAGCCCCTGGCACCTTTGATCAGAACCTGCTCCAAATTGCCGCGGTTTAATTCCTGCGCGGTTCTATCGCCCAAGGACAACATGGCAGCGCTCATAGCCCCTACCCGGTCTTCATCCATGCCTGCGGGCAACACCGATGCCATCATCAAACCGTCGGTGGAAATCACGCCGGATGCTTCTATATCCGCCGAAGTACCGTTCAGCTCGGTCAAAACCGACGTCAGCATGTCTGCTTTCATAATTTAATTCCTCTTAAATAATGGGTGATGGTGCGATGCGCTTAATTTGAAGCGTCAGCGGCTTTTGTTAAATAACGGGTAATCAAAGCCCAGGCCAAAGTCACAAACTCCGCCTGATTGAAATGCGGGACACCGGTTATCGCCAATACGAAGCGGTGCTTGCCGACGAACATCGGCCAAAAACCGATTTGGCTGTTACCGAAAGGATCGACGATGGCCCAAGCATGGCTGGATATGCCCATATTGTTTATCAATAATCCGGAGCGGCGTTTATGGACGGTCGCCAGCTCCGCGCTAAGCGCCGACAGCTCTTCTGCGACTTCATGGGCAAAGCCGCTACAAGCCAAGTAAAAACCCTGATCGTCGGCCAATAACACTTTGCCGTTCTCGGATATTGCCGCTAACAAATCGGGTAAAATTTCCTCCAGCGCGGTATGCGGGGCCAGTAAAGGTTTATCGACACCCTGCACCCAACCCAGCTTTTGACAGTACAACAGCAACTGCATGGCTTTGTCCTCGTCTTCGATTTCCATCAATTTTTGCAATTGCTCGATGTTCAACTCGGGGGTTTGCTCCTGCTGCAGCAGACGAATTAAAAACCGCCGCGGCTTGTCCGATTCTGGGGACGATATGGCGTAATAAGCGCCAGCGGGCGTAGGGTATAAATAGAGTCCATCGATTAACGTAAATCTTTCCATCGCACTCAACCCACCAGGCCGGGGTCCAGAGAATATAGCAAGGCTTGCACCAGCAGCGAGACATCGTTCTTTTCCCGCGCATCCACCGCAAAAACCGGCGGCTTAAGACCGTATCCCTGCAATTGCGCGTGGTAGTCTTCTATTGAAGGCGTAATACTCAAATCCATTTGCGTTACCCCAATGGCAACGCTGGTATCGTTGATAAACTTGCCGAAGGCATCCAGAAAAAAACGCATATCCTGAAAAGGATCCGCGCGGGTGTTATCTAGTAACAAAATTAAGCCGATGCCGCCGTTAGTCAAAATATCCCACATAAAATCGAAGCGTTCTTGGCCGGGCGTGCCGTATAAATGAATTTTTTCGCCGCCCGCCAAATTCATCACGCCGTAATCCATCGCCACCGTCGTCGATGCTTTACGGTTTTTAGTCATATCGCTGGCTGCCGCATCGGTTTTCACCGGTGGCACATCGCTAATGGCATTAATTGCAGTCGTTTTGCCGGCACCTACTGGGCCCGTGAAAATAATTTTGTATTGACTCATCGAGATTCCTTATCGTTTGCTAA
>CAZGUM010000035.1:0-21975 GCA_964529085.1 uncultured Methylomonas sp.
TGGTGATCCGAGAAGGCGGATACCTTGCACTCGAAATGCATGAGGAAAAAAATGAAAGCCTGGAGGTACTGGAAGGCGCCGGGCTGATTCTTTGGCGGCGCGCTAAGGATCAAGCAATGACAGTCGAATTGCTAAGGCCAGGAGCGGCGTTTCATTTTGAGCCTGGCATGGAGCATTGCTTGATTGGCACGGAAAACCTGCTGATATTCGAATCCGCCATCGATCCAAAGGGAATGGATCAAGACCTTATCTTCATTTACGAACCGGACGTAAACTTATGAACACTGACTTCTACTCCTTTGGCGAAATTCTCTGGGACTGTCTGCCATCAGGGAGGCACGCCGGTGGCGCTCCGTTTAACGTGAGTGCGCATCTGGCGCAATTGGGCGTATCCGTTTCGCTCATCTCGGCCGTCGGACAGGACACTCTCGGTGACGAGATTCTGGAGGTAGCGAAAGACAAAGGGGTCAACGTGGAATTCATCAGCCGTGTTCGGCTAGGTCTTCAAACCGGTATCGTATTGGTCACTGTGGACGAAAACGGGAACGCGACCTACGAACTTGTACAGCCAGCGGCATGGGATGAAATCAGCGTTCCTGACCAGGCTCTAAAAGCCGTCGCGAAAGCCCGCGGCTTTGCGTTCGGATCGCTCGCCGGCCGTTCGCCCTATAATCTGGCACAATTGGATCGACTTCTTGCGGTGAAGGGCCCTTTGAAGTTCTTCGATGTGAATCTGCGTCCGCCCTTCGCGGAACCGCCTCTTATCATTGAACTAGCAAAACGCGCTGACGTTCTGAAATTGAACGATGGCGAAGTCGGCCAGCTTGCCTCCTGGCTAAAGACGGGAGAAGGGACGACTGACACGCCACAAGATGAGGAGGCAATCACAGAAGCCTGTTCAATGCTTGCCGAAGTGACCAATGCATCACTTATCTGTGTCACAAGGGCCGAAAAAGGCGCCGCCTTGTGGGAACGTGGTAAAACACTTGTAACCGCGCCTGCCCCACAGGTAGTTGTGAAAGACACGGTCGGGGCAGGAGATGCCTTCATGGCAGGCCTTATCGTTGGCCTAACCCGAGGAACCGACACGCGTACCGTTCTCGAACACGCCTGCCAACTGGGAGCCTTCGTTGCGTCACATAATGGTGCCACGCCTTTGCTTCCAGCGGAACTCGTTCAAGAGTTCAACAAAACAACGGCAGACAGATACGGATGTTAGATAAATTCTCTGTATCGCTTTCGGAATATCCTAACCTAATCCTCTCCGGAGGCATAGTTTTGACCCGGCCACATTCAACACAGCCATTCGTCGATTAAGGTCGCAACTAAACTTGTCCAAGTTTGATGAGAGGCGCCGAGGCCTTGACCGGTTTCGGCATGAAAATATTCGTGAAATAGCAGATGGTCTCGCCAGTTCGGCAGTTGTTGAAAGTTCGGGTTATCGCCGTAAATAGGCCGATGTTGGTTTGCATCCGGTAAAAACAGACTGATCATCCGTTTAGCAAGTTCCTCGGCCAAGCTGCCCAAACTCATCGAAACCGGCGTGAGGTTATCGTCAAAATGCACTTCAATTAGAAAATCCTCCCCCAGAGCCTTATTCAGTTTACGTAGTGCTTCTATCATCAAAAAACCGGTTGGAAACCAGATTGGGCCACGCCAATTGGAGTTTCCGCCCTTTAGCTTCGACTCCGCTTCGGCCGGTTCATAACCCACTTCGCCTGTCCCGTATCGAAAGGGCTGTTGCTGATGGATTTTGGAAAGGCTACGGATGCCGAATTGCGACAAGAATTCGTTCCGGTCGAAAACCCGGGCCAGGATACGCTTTATTTGGTTTTGATCCGGGATACTTAAAACGTAAGTGGTTTGTCCATGGGGCGAGCTAATGTGATGAGTAAATTGGGCAAAAAAGCTGCGATTCTCTAAAAACCAATCGAAATTGGCCCGGAAGTTGGGAAAGGGTTGAATCCAGTCTGTTTCCAGACGTTCCACCGCAAATAATGGTATTAGGCCGACTAATGATCTGACCCGGAATTTATGAAAGTTGTCGTCGGCGTGGCGCAATACGTCGTAAAAAAAACCATCTTCTTCATCCCAGAGTTGGTAGTTGCGGCCGCCCATTTGTTTCATCGCGGCGCCAATGTAAACATAATGCTCCAGAAACTTGGTTGCCAAACCTTCGTAAGTCTTGTTTTCTTCCGCCAATTCCAACGCGATGCGCATCATGTTTAAACAGTACATCGCCATCCAGCCGGTGGCATCGGATTGCTCCAGCACTTCGCCGGCGGGCAACGGTTGGCTGCGGTCGAGCACGGTAATGTTATCCAGCCCCAAAAAACCGCCTTCAAACACATTATTGCCGCGGCTGTCGACTTTATTAATCCACCAGGCAAAGTTGATCAATAATTTATGAAAACACCGCTCTAAAAATGCCCGATCAGGGGTGTGATGCCCGCGCTTTTCCATATTGTAAACTCGCCAAACTACCCAGGCGTGCACGGGAGGATTCAAATCCGAAAACTCCCATTCATAGGCGGGGATCTGCCCGTTAGGATGCTGGAATTGCTCGAATAACATTAATCGGAGCTGCTCTTTGGTAAATGCAGGATCGATTAAGGCCATCGGAATACAGGCAAATGCTAAATCCCAGGCCGCGAACCAGGGATACTCCCATTTGTCCGGCATAATCAGCACCCGCATGGAATTCAGGTGCATCCAGTGGCGATTGCGAATGCCGAGTCTTGAAGCGGGCGGCGGAGTTTGCGGACTATCGCCTTTGAACCATTTGTTTACATCGAACAGATAAATCTGTTTATTCCATAATAAATTGGCAAAAGCTTGCCGTTGGACGTGACGTAATTCAGAGCTGGCGGCAGCCGGATGAATCGTTGCATAAAAAGCATCCGCTTCCGCCTTACGTTGACTGAAAATCGATGCGAAGTCAGTGAAGGGTATTTCTGTTGCCTCGGGCGTTAAGCGTAAGATCAATTGTACGGATTCGCCGGCCGGAATGACCATCTGAAAATGCAGGCCGGCTTTGGTACCTGACTGAGCCGGATTGATGCAGTCTTCCCCGTCGATAAGGTAGCGATGAAACGCGTCTTTGGTATAGTCAGGCGTATCGGGTGACGTCGCACCATAAACCCGTTGGCGGTTGGTCTCATTGTTGGTAAACAACGCAGTACAGTCGCCATCGGCATAAAGATAATAGTTCGGTAACTGATACGGAAATAACAGACCCGGCAACGGTCCGCGTCCCGAACTGTCAGCGAATAAACACGTCGTGTTAGAAGAACTGCTGTCGCTCAGCAATTTAATGATCGGTTCCTCCCCGCGCGGTTCGCTCCACGCCCAGGTATTACGGAACCAAAGTTGCGGCAAAATATGCAACGGCGCCCGTTCAGGTCCGCGATTGAACGCGGTGATCCTAATGCAAATATCGTCCGGCGACGCTTTGGCATATTCCACTTCGATATCGAAATAGCGCTCGTCGTTAAAGATGCCGGTGTCTAGGAGTTCGTATTCAGGGCCTTTACCGGCGCGGCGGCGACTTTCGTCAATCAGTTCTTGGTAGGGGAAACGACCTTGCGGATACTTATACAGATAACGCATATAGCTATGCGTCGGGGTATTATCCAGATAAAAGTAATAGTCCTTAACATCTTCGCCGTGATTGCCTTCCCAGGCGTTCAGACCGAATGCTCGTTCTTTCAGGATAGCATCGCGGCCATTCCACAGCGCCAAGCTAAAAACCAATAATTGGTAACGATCACAAATACCCGCTAAACCGTCCTCACCCCAGCGATAAGCCTTGCTACGTGCCAGATCGTGCGGTAAATAACGCCAGGCATCGCCATCCGGACTGTAATCCTCGCGTACCGTTCCCCACGATCTTTCGCTGACATAGGGACCCCATCGCCACCAAGGCGGCAGGTCCCCGGTATTCTGACTAATACGCAGATGCTCTTGAGTGGTCATGACAAGATTTTAAAGGTTGGCCGCCAAAAAGATTGGTATAGCTAGATAGTATCGTCACAAGATAGCAGCCCAAAGAGCAATACAACGGATTTGTACTGCGGCTAAGAATGAAGCCGAGTTTTTAGCGTAACGCGTGGCAATGCCTCGCCATCGTTTTAAATGCAAAAACACGTTTTCGACCAAATGCCGAAGACGGTAAAGTGCTTTGTCGTAGGCCCTTGGATTAACGCGATTCTTTTTGGGCGGGATGACCACGGCCATTTGCTGAGATTCCGCTTTAGCAACGATGGCATCAGTGTCGTAGCCTCGGTCGGCAAGCAAATGCTCGGCACTGAAGCCACATCAATAAAGCTTGAAGCCTACGTGCAATCTGCAACGATACTGCTGTAACAAATACTCTGACTGGCATACCATGCGCATCCACGGTCAGATGTATCTTGCTGTTGAGCCCCCTTTTGTGACCGCCATGTCTTGGTTACTGCCTTTGGCACCTGAGGCATGGGGATGCACTTTGATATGGCTGCCATCTATCATCAACCATTCGTAGTCAGGCTCTATCGCCAATTGTTCCAATAAGCTTTCCCAAATATCTTTGTCTCGCCATCGGCAAAACCGACGCCGGGTGTTTTTCCAATCACCGTAATCAGGCGGCAAGTCCCGCCAGGGCGAACCGGTGAGCAAAATCCAGAAAACAGCATTGATAAACAATCGGTTATCGCGCGCTATTCCGCCCCAGGCTCCGGCGAACCCAAGTAGTCGTGGCGCCAATAACTCCCAAACTCGGTTTTCCTGTAAGATACAAAAAGTATCTCATAATCTTCTGACGACAGTATTTAATGCTTATTGGGCAGGTTTACATGGAATTTGGCATTCGCTACAAAAGCGAACTAAATCCAAAAGATTACTTGCGCCGGTTTTCTCCATAACGCGCGCTCTGTGTATCTCTACGGTACGGTAGCTGATGCCCAATTGCCGAGCAATTTGTTTATTGGAATGACCCGCAATCACCAAGCGCATGACATCCAATTCGCGTCTAGTCAGCGTTGTAATGCGGTTACATTTACTTTGTTCCAGTAGTAAAGATTGTTGCTGTAGTACAGTTTCCACCCGTTCGACCAATTGCTTACTGACAATAGGCTTGGTGAGAAAATCGATCGCTCCTGCTTTAATAACTCGTACCGTCGTCGGTATGTCACCAAATGCAGTTAAAAAAATGATGGGTAACTGAATGTTTAAACGGATCAACTCAGTTTGTAACTCGTCGCCGGTCATATTCGGCATATTTAAATCAAGTAATAAGCACCCCGGGTGTCCGGGGTTATAAACTTCCAGAAAATGTTCGGCACTTTCAAAGAGCAGGTAAGGCAAACCCGCGGCTTCCATGACTTGTCCGAGACTATCGCGTACCGCATAATCATCGTCGACAATGAAAACACAGGGTTGGAGATTCATGCGGCAAACGGCAAGGTAAAGTGAAGCGAAAGGCCTTGGTCCGGATTTTTTTCCGCCCACATCTTCCCCCCATGCGCCGCAATCAAGGAACGGCTAATCGCTAGACCCATGCCCAAGCCTTTCGACTTTGTGGTGTAGAAAGGCCGAAAAAGTTTGCGCAACGTCGCATCATCCTCAACCCCTTTGCCGCTATCCCGCACGGTCACTTGAACCATGGACGAATCAAGGGCCGAACGACGACTGATAACCGCAATTTTGTTGGCGCTTTCGCCATAGTCTTGCATCGACTCCAAACCATTGCGTATTAAATTGATCAGCACTTTCTGGACTTGCAGTGCATTGGTTATGACTGGCGGCAAATCGGCGGCAAGGTCGGTTTCGACGATAAACGCGTGGCTAAACTCATCGACATTCACCAAGTCTATTGCCTCCTGGACGGCTAAATTGATATCCAACGCTTCGCTAGGTATTTCTTCTTTTTGTAACAGGGCCAACAATTGCCGTATCACATCCCCCGCGCGTTGCGCCTGGGTCGAACAGTTTTCCAATAATTGAGAAAGTTTTTGCTGATTCGAGCTATCAGTCTTTAATAGATGCAGGGCAACATCGGCGTAAGACGAAATGGCTGTTAGCGGCTGATTCAATTCGTGGGCGATGGCGGAAGCCGTCTGCACAGCGATGTATAATCGAAAAGCGTGTTCGATCTTTTCCCGTCGTCCGCTCAGCTGTTTTTGGCGAATGTATTCGGTTACGTCCAGATTGATACCCAGCACACGATAGGGGTTATTATCCAAATCCCGTAACAACACGCCACGAGAGTGGAACCAGCGGTAACTACCGTCTTTGTGCCGAAAGCGGCATTCAACATCATAATGAGGTCGTAAACCAGCAATGCAGTCTTCCGCCAATTTCAACACGAACGGGCGGTCGTCAGGATGCAGGCGCTCCTCCCAGGATTCCCGCCCGGAGGGTACGTCACAATCATCAAAGCCGATTTGCTGTTTTGCTTCCGGCGATAAGAATAATTGGCGAGCTATCAAATCCCAATCCCAGTAACCGGCTTTTACCTGATCGACAATCAAAGCGAGCCGAGCTTGATACTCTCGCAACGCAGTTTCGGCAAGCTTATGTTCGGTAATATCGACATGGGTGATAATTATCGCTTTATCGCCATGAACGAATCGTTTGGCGTGCATTAAAAACCAGAGAGTACGTTTCTGAGTCGGACAAGCATACTCCATGACAAAACTGCTCTGTATTCCAGCAAACAAAGCCTCCAGTCCTTCTAAGACTTTGGTGGCCTCCGGATCGCCCATGCTGGACGAGCGTCGGCACACATCCAGATAGTTCGTCCCCACCGACAATTCGGAAGCAGAGCTACCATTCACTATTGCGAATCGCTCCCAGGGCTCGTTTACAGCAACTATCAAACCATTCTCATCCAGTACAGCGACGTGCTCCGGTAGCGAGTTAAGTACATCGCGCACAAATGCCTCGCTTTCGCGAACCGATTCCTCGGCTTGCTTGAGTGCGGTAATATCCATAAATGCCCCGACAGCCCCGCGTGGTACGCCGTCCTCGTTCAGTAACGGCGAGGTATTACACAAAACTGTGACAATTTTATGACCGGGACGAATAACTTCAATAACTTGATTAGAGACCAATTCGCCTCGAATCGCGCGTTCCATCGGTAAGTCTTCGTCCGCCAATTCGGTACCATTTTGCTTAACACTAATCTTGGTAGCAAAACTTAGCCGTATCGAAACCTCACTTTTAGGTGGCAAGCCCAGCATACGCTCAAGTACTGCATTACCGCGGATATGCTTGCCATCGGCACTGTCGGCAATACTTAAACCGATGGGTACTGTGTTGAAAATAACTTGCATTTCCTGTACCCGGCGTTGCAAACGTTGGTTCAATAAAGTGATTTTTTGCTCAGATACCACCCGTTCTCCAATGTCAAATACATGCACAACTATTCCTAAGACAATACCGTTAGCATCGATATTGGGTAGATACGTCGCATGCACCCAACGTGCAGCACCGACCCCATAGGGAATTTTCTGGTCGAAACTGACAGGTTCTCCGTCGCAAGCACGCTGCAGAAAGCGACTTACCAGCAGCCAAGCCTCGCGGCCGATAATCTCCTCGACTTTCCGCCCTAAAATCTGTTCGACCGAAAGCCCGAACCACTTTTCATAGGTGGCGTTGACACGTAAATAATGAAAATCCAGATCCAGATACGCTATCAGCGCCGGTGTCGCATCCATGATTAACCGCAGTTGTGTTTCCCGATCGCGCAAAGCATTTTCGGCAATCTTACGTTCTGTAATATCGCTTTCCGAACCAGCCATGCGAATCACTATACCGTTGCCGTCTCGACGCGCGAGCCCCCGGTCCAGAACCCATTTCCAGGTTCCATCTTTACAACGTATCCGATATTCCTCACAAAACACCGGTGTTTCACCAGCAAAATGACGCTGAACCGACGCTAATATCCTTTCAAGGTCATCGGGATGGATATTGTTGCTCCATTCTTCTTCATCAATCCCGATTTCATGTTCCGCATAACCGCGAAGCGCTTTCCATCGAGAAGAATAATTGACTCGCCGGTTAGGAACGTCCCAGTCCCAAATAGCGTCCTGGGCCCCGTTGAGGACCAACTCATAACGGTCGATTCGTTCCTGAAGCACTTTTTCTGCGAAAATGTGTTCGGTAACGTCGTGCACGTAGCCATGCCAAAGAATACTGCCATCGGCTTCCTGCGTCGGCAGCGAATGGCCTTCGTGCCAAACTTCACCCTTTGTCGGGTGGCTATAGCGATACTTGTCGTGCCAGGGTTGCTGACTGCGAGCCGATTCGGCGATAGATGCGTGAATACGGCCAATATCATCGGGGTGGATGCGCGCAAATACCGGGTTAAAATCTTGGGAGACCACCTCTATACCCAGCCCATAGATAGAATCGATGATCGGGCTGGCATAAGGCATGCAGGCACTACCATCCGGACGCAGCCGAAAGGAACAAATCAGACCGGGTACCGCCGCGGCGACTTTGGTTAACTGATCCTGCAAATCGATGCGTCGGGTCACATCCTGGGTAATTCCGAAGCCGCCGAGCAAATTGCCTTTGTTATCGAATTCCAAAACGGCTTTTTCTCTTACCCATTTGACTTTACCGTCCACGACTAACCGGTGCTCAATATCGTAGGGTTCTCCACGCAAACCGGCTTGCCACATGCGATCGACATATTCCCGGTCATCGGGATGCACAATCGCGAGAAACGTTTCATAGGTCATCGGTGTGGTTTTGGAGATACCGAAAATGCGATGATTCTCGTCGGACCAAATCAATTCGTTTCGGGCGACATTCAATCGCCAACTGCCCATTTGGCCGAGGGTTTGCGCATGTAGAAAATCTTGACGGCTTTCCCAAAGTGCCTCGGCTAATTGCCTGTGAAAACTTGTCGTAACAATCATCACGGCTGAAACAAAACCAAATCCGGCATTCAGTAACACTACATCGCCGACTTCTATCGTTAAGGGCAGCAATATAAACAGATTGACCGAAGCCAAGGATAGAATGGCTGCAACAATACCGGGATATAAACCCAGCCAAAATGAAACCTGAATAACTCCGAAGAAAAAAAGTAAAAATGCAGCCCGTTCGCCGATTACCTGAACATAAATTGTTGCCAAACTGGTTGCAACAACGATAAGCGTTGCTAAGCCATAGCGGCATAATGCCGATTGAGAACCTAATAAAAGGAAAATGGATTGGATACTAAATTTCGTCACTCTTATATTGTCGGCTAATTAAAGACATGAAATCCGCGCCCCGGTCTTGGCCATGAGCCATAAAAGCCGGTTGATTATGATGAGAAGACGGTAATTTGCTAAAGCGACCATTGGAAACTGAAAACCACGGCCAAAAGAATACGTAGTGGTACTTACTTGAACAAGCTGACAACAACGCCTAAGCTGGCGGCCGCGCCACCAGCGCCATTATCCTCACTTCCACCACTTCATGCTGTCATTCATTGACATTTGTTCGGGAGAATCCCATGAACAAGTACCTGCAATTGGTCCGCGACTTTCATGATCGCGTTGGTATTAAGCAGCCCGATTACCCGGAAACAGCCCATTTGTCCGATATGGACATTGTCATGTACCAAGCCTTGCTGATGGATTACGGCAGTGCCACTTTCAAGGCGATTACCTCGGGCGATTTAGCCAATATATTGGCTGGTTTGGTCGATTTGGCCTATAGCGCGCTTGCGCCTATCGCCTGCCGTGGCGACGATGTCGTCGCTACGTCGGTTGCCTGGCGCCAGGACGGCTCGGTACTGTCCGTAATGAAAGTACTATGCGACAAAATAAGCCTCTGTAGTACCGGCGAAACCATTCGCTACTCGGCGCTCTTCAATATTTGCGAGCAACTGGCGCGGGGATTCATTAATGCCGATTTCGATAAGGCGTTTCAAACGGTACATCTGCATCTGATGCTGCAACCGCCTCACGCCGCACCGGGTCAAAATTACGCGGCCCGCATTGTTCGGGCCAGCCTGCCTTCCCCTCCAGATCTAAGCGACGCCCTTTACGAATGAGGCATCCAATCATGTTTCCGTATGCTTGCGGATGACTTGATCGAATTCCCATTGACAAAACAGCGGCATTTCGTGGCCAAATGAGGCATCGTGACTCAATGTCCAAATATTGGGAACGCACCAGCGATCGAACACCCGTACTCCCGCTTCGGATAGATCAAGCTGGTGTGTCTTATTGGCATAGACCAGCCATAAATACGCTTTTCCCATGGTCAGCCTCTTGATCGCTATGGAAAATACCGGATCGCGGTGTCGGGCCATCTCACTGGTAACGATCCAATTGCGACTTAAACTGCGTCACTTTAAAGTCGTTTTCCAGCGATGCCGATGTTTCCGGTCTGCTGAACATAAAGCCCTGCAACGAGTCGCAACCATGTCTGCCAAGAAATGACAATTGTTCTTCGGTTTCCACGCCTTCGGCAACGACATTAAGTTTTAGCTCGTGCGTCAGCGCAATAATTGCGCTGACCAGCGTCCGGCAGCCTTCGTCGCTCGGAATATCGGCCACGAAGGACTGGTCGATCTTGACGCTTTGTACCGGAAACTGCCTGAGATACGTTAGGCTGGAATAGCCGGTGCCGAAATCGTCGATGCTCAATTTGACGCCCAGCTTGCGCAGTTGCCGCAACACCGTCAAAGTGTGTTCGGGGTCCTGCATCACCGCAGACTCGGTGATTTCCAGTTCTAATGCGGCCGGGTTAAGCCCGGTTTCCGCTAGCGTCTGTTTAACGGTATGGTAGAGATTGTTTTCCAAAAACTGGCGCGGCGATAAATTGACCGCCACGGCACTAAACGGCCCGTCGTTATCACGCCACTCCTTGACCTGCAGGCAGGCGCTTCGCAACACCCAGGCGCCAATCGGCACGATCAATCCGGTCTCTTCGGCAACCCCGATAAATCGGTCCGGATATACCAATCCCCATTGAGGGTGCTGCCAACGAACCAGGGCTTCGACACTGGTTGCCAGGCCGCTGGCTAAATCGATCTGTGGTTGGTAATACACCCGTAATTCGTTATTAGCCAGCGCGTGCCGCAGACCCCGCTCAATGGTCATGCGTTCCAGCGATCTTTCGGTCATCGCTTGCGTATAAAATTGATAGTTATTTTTCCCTCGTTCCTTGGCCAAATACATCGCCGCATCGGCATTCATCAGTAAGGCATGGCTATCCTTGCCATCGTCCGGGTAGACGCTGATGCCGATGCTGGCCGTGACCACAATATCGTTACCTTCGAGCGCGAACGGTTGAGCCAACAATTGGATAGTCTTTTCGGCAACTCTGGCTGCATCCTCGATTTGCACGACGTCGCTGAGCAGGATGATAAACTCATCGCCGCCCAGTCGGGCCAGAATATCTTGCGCACGAACCGCCCCTCGCAACCGGTCGCTGACGGCCTGCAGCAGCAAATCACCCAGCCGATGGCCCAAGGTATCGTTGATCAATTTAAAACGATCCAAATCCAAAAACATCAAGGCCAATTTTGTATCGTGACGCTGAACGGCGGCTAATGCTTGTGTCAGACTACTCTGGAATTGCTCGCGATTCAGCAGACCGGTCAGGGGATCGTGATTGGCTAAATAAAGCAATTGCTGTTCGGCGAATTTGCGACTGGTAATATCTTGAATCTGAACAATAAAATACTGCGGATCACCATTCGCGTCACGAACCAGGGATGCGCTCAGAAGGGTCCAGACAATCTTGCCGACGATTTTGTGAAAGCACTCCATCTCGATTTGAAACGACGGTAAGTCGTCGGCCAATAACTGCCGCAAGCGCAGTGCAAGCGCATTGTCCGAGTTATTTGCGTGCGTCAGCATTTGCAGATTAGCCTGCAATAATTCGGGCTTGGAATAGCCGAATATGTCCGTGAGCGATTTGTTGACTTGCAAGAATCCACCATCGACGGCAATTAATGCCATCCCGATCGAAGCCAGATCAAAGGCGCTGTGAAAGCGCTCCTCGCTCTCGCGCAGCAATTTCTCCATACGCCGTCGTTCGCTAATGTCTCGAAACACCATCACCGCCCCCAGCAGGCTACCGTCTTCGTCCAGAATGGGCGCCGCGCCGTCTTCCACCGGAAATTCGCGACCTGATTGGCTCACCAGCAGCGTGGCACCTCCCATGCTGGTGACTTGGCGGCTCTTCAGCGTTTGCGGTACGGGGTTTTCGATAATCGACCGATTGTTCTCATTCAGCAGCGTCATCAGCTGCTCCACGCCGGTGCCTTTGGCCTGTTCCAGGCGTAATCCGGTTGCAGTCTCTGCCACCGGGTTCATGAAGCGGATATTGCCTTCACCATCAGTTGCGATCACGGCGTCGCTAATACAATGCAGGGTCTTGGCAAACCACTGTTCGCTATCCTTAAGCTTTTGTTCCAATTGATGCTTGTAAAGGGCTACCTCGATTGACGCATGCAATTCATCGGGGCGGAATGGCTTGATCAAATACCCGTAAGCGCCGGTGGCCTGGGCGCGCCGAAGGGTGGCCGGATCGCTGTAAGCGGTCAGGAAAATGACTGGGATGTGCAGGGATTCGCTGATGGCATGCGCCGCGCTAATGCCGTCCATATCGCCTTTCAGTACGATGTCCATCAGCACCAGATTGGGGTTGTGTTCTTCGGCCAGGGTAATCGCTTGCCCACCGGAAAATGCGGTGGCGACCACGTCGTAACCGAAATCTTCCAACTGGCGGCGGATATCCATCGCGATGATACCTTCGTCCTCGACAATCAGAATCTTATTGTTCGGCATGGCAAGGTCTCCCGGTTAAACAACTTCGGCAAAACGCAGGATAAAGGCGCTGCCACGGCTACGCTCAACGGTCATTTTGCCCATCAATTGGTTGGTCAAGGTGTTGACCAGTTGCAAACCCAAGGACGCACTCTTATTGATATCGAGTTGGTCCGGAAGGCCGATACCATTATCGGCAATCCTTAGCACCAGTTCGCCCGGGCCACTCGCAAAATCGATATCGATCTCCCCTTGCCTATCACCGGGAAATGCGTGTTTCAATGCATTGGACAGCAATTCATTGATGATTAAACCGCAGGGAATCGCAGTGTCGACATTCAGATAGACTTCTTCGACCCGAAGATCGACTGCGATCTTGCTGGCATGGGTCCCATAGCCGAAAAGTAGATGGTCGACCAAACTGCGGATGTAGCCTTTAAAATCGATTTTCGCCAAATCCTTGGATTGGTACAGTTTTTCGTGCAGCAAGGCCATGGCCTTAATTCGATCGGCGCTTTGCCTCAGCAAATCGCCAACCGCCTCATTCTTGACGTTGCTGGCTTGCAGGTTGATCAAGCTGGACACCACCTGTAGATTGTTCTTAACCCGGTGGTAGACTTCCTTTAGCAATAGTTCCTTCTCACTGAGGGCTTGCTTGAGTTTGTCACTGGCGCTCCTCCTTTCGGTAATGTCGATGATGGAGCTCAAAACAATAATCCCGTATTCGTCGTCGATCAGTCCCAAACCGATTTCTATCGGAAATTCGCTGCCATCCTTGCGGAGACCGAACAGCTCACGGCCCTCGCCCATGGGCCTGGTTACCGGTGCGGCCAGATAAGCCTGGCGAAAGCCGATATGCGAAGCGCGAAACCGCGCTGGCACCAATACCTCAACAGCCTGTCCGATCAGTTCCGTGCGCGAATAGCCGAACGATTTCTCGGTTTGGGCATTGACCATCATTATGGTTCCTGACTCGTTCACCATGACAATGGCACTGGGTGCCGATTCAATAGCCTTACGAAACCGGTGCTCAAGCTTTTTATGTTCGGTAATATTTTCGTGAATGACGATGGCCTTACCCATGGCTTGATCGGAAAATGGCAGGACTTTACCTTCGAACCAGCGCTGTCCTTTCGGCGATGGATACGAGTATTCCAATGCAAAGGCTGCTTGCGTGCCGTTCAATACCGAACGCACGCCCTGAATAAAACCTTCGGCGCCAAAATGTCGTGCCAGTCCGCCTTCCAGCAATCGCAAGTAGTTTTGGCCGATTAGCAAAGTCTGCGGCAAAAAGCTTTGCACACCTTCGAGTTCGCCCCAGGGTTTGTTGCCGGCCAAGATAGTGCCGGATGCGTCAAGTAAGCAAAATTGAATTGGGAGCGCACTAACCACCGCCCGGATAAACCGCTCGGGCGCTTCGGGCTGATAAGTCGGCTTTTTGATGGCGCTGGCTGCCAGCAGATAGCCCGGGGCGGCCCCCGGATACTCAGCCAATAAGAACATAGAAAGGGTCACTGGAATGCGGCTATTGCGCTTGTCGATATATGTCCATTCGCAATGTTCGCCACAACTTAAGATCAAGGCTTGCAAGCTTTCCTCCGCTGTCGCTTCATGTAACGCGAAGTCTTTTTCCGCGAGATCCGCAGCATCGAAGAAAAACAAAGGGGTGAGGATGCCAACCACTTCCATTTGGCTATAACCCAATAGGCGTTCTGCCGCCGGATTGAACATCTGAATGATGCCCTGGCTGTCGGTGGAGATTATGCAGATATCTTGTGCATCCAATACCGCCAGAAGCAGTGAAGCCGATGCGGTTTGCAGTAAGTCCGACATTTCAATCCCCTTGGCCCTGCACCGGTAGTCGGGGGATTTCTACCCTCTGAACTACCCACCAGAATCATATCTGTATCGTGTCACTTTGCGAGCATAAGCCTCCAAGGTCTAATCATCAAGTAAGTACGCATACTTATAGATACGCCATTTGCCAGTCATCGCCAACCAGCTGATCCGGAATCTGTCGAACACGCCTGTAATTGGGCCAACTACGTAGTCACCCTTATATTTACTCGAAATACTCCATGTTTAAATTCCACTAGCAACCCTGCAATTCTCGGTGTTATTAGCCGGCTTACAAAAACAATAAAGTAAGGAGGAATGCCGAAGCTCCCCAACAACACTATCGTGAAGCAGCAAGTTGTCCGGACAAAATTAGGGCGCTGACAAACGTGCAGATCGAAACGCGCTCGACTACTGCTCTGCGAAGAATGATTGCCATACACATTGATATTCACAACCCAGAGGTGGTCCATGGATAGTTCGCCCGCAAAATCGAATATCCGCCTGCTATTGTTGGCGGATAACGAAGCCAGTCGTCTGGCCTGCAAATATGCCTTAAGCCAAAATCAGGATTACGCTTTTGAGATATTTGAGGCCGAATCAGGCTGTCAAGGTTTAAAAATGGCCCGCACCCTCCAACCGGATTGCATTTTGTTGGGGCGCCATTTACCCGATATGCAAAGCGCGGAATTTCTTTCCGAACTGCCAGAGTTTTCTCCAGAACGAACCCTGCCGGTTGTTATGCTGGCCGCGCCGGATACCCGTGCTGCCCACGAATCTCACACGGGTAGTTTTTTAGTCAAAATCTCGGACAATAGTCAAATGAAAGAGTTATCGGCCGAGGTTTTATGGGCAATGCGCGAACGGCAAGTGATGCAGGATACGTCGAACGCACAGGATAAATTGCGGGAATCCGAGGCCAAATATCGCAACTTGGTGCAGTATCTACCTGTGATCACCTATATCGCCTCATTGGAAACGCCGGGAAAGCTGTTATATGTCAGCCCGCAGATTAGCCAACTAGGATATCCCTCCGAGGACTGGCTGGAAAACCCGGATGGATTGCTCAAACGAGTACATCAGGATGATCTGGCGATTACGATAGAGGCTTATGCCCATACTTACGAGCATCATGCGCCGTTGCGTTGCGAATATCGTCTCATAGACAACAATGGAAAACCCTGCTGGTTTTTGGACGAAGCCAATGTGGTACGCGACGAAACCGGCGAAAGTCTGTTTTTGCAAGGGGTGCTGGTTGACATCAGCAAAGATAAGGAAACAGAGCTGGAATTATTCTATTACCGGCAACGCCTCGAGGAATTGGTTGTTAAACGTACCCAACAATTGGAAAAACAATGCGATATCCTTAGGTCGGCAAACGCCAATTTGGATGAAGCACTGATTGCGCTTAAGGAGAGTCATTCCAAGCTGCGCATTAGCGAAACGCGCTTTCGCTTGTTACTGGAATCGGTGGGCGAAGGCATCATCGGTCTGGAGGGTGGGGGAAGCTGTACCTTTGCCAATCACTCGGCACTAGCCATGTTAGGCTACACCGAGGATGAAGTTTTGAGCCGGGACGTCCAAGCCATGCTGGGCAGCATGATCTCTCTGGAACTAATTCACTCCAAGGAGGAGCCCTGGATCGAGAATTCATTTGGCTATAGTTCCAATTCGAACAATATCCAAATTTTCCACCGTAAAGACGGCAGCCGTTTTCTGGTCGAATGTGCGTCTTATCCTATTGAATGTAATGGAGTAATTGACAGTTCGGTATTGGTATTCAGGGACGTCACCGAATCCCAGGCACAATTTCGAAAGTTGGCCTACCGAGCCAGTCACGACCCGCTGACCGGACTGATCAATCGCAGCGAATTTGAGCGGCGTCTAGTCCTAGTTCTGGCCGGCATGCATTCCGGCGAAAATGAACACGTGCTGTGTTTCCTGGATCCGGGGCGATACCCTGATAGTCAACGTGACGCGCTCGATTAACGGCACCTACCATGCCATTGCCCCCAAATATTTGCAGCATTATCTGGCCGTGTTTTGTTATGGCTTTAACCGCCGATTCGATCTGCAAGCCATGATATCCAGGTTTATCGTCGCGGCGGCCAATACGCTTGGCGTTTACTTAAATTGGCCGAGGCTTATGGGTAATCAGGAGTTCTTCTGATCGTAATAATTATTTAGCTAATTACCTGGCCAATTACGAATCAATGTTATATTTTTTTCGCTTGCGCCAGAATGTTGCGCGGCTCATGCCTGCATAGCTCGCCGCTGCCTCCATACTGCCCCCCGTCATTTGTAATGCTTCCCGGACTATATCTGCTTCGTTTTGATATTTTCTATGTTTGGGCGGTGACAGCTGTTCGCTAATAGTCTGCGGCTTGGATTCACGAAATTCCGGCGGTAAATCTTCGAGACACAATTCGTTCCCCCGGCCTACGGCAAAGGCGTATTCGACGACATTAATCAGTTCCCTGACATTGCCCGGCCAACGGTAATCGAGCAAACGCCGCATGGCTTCCGTGGCGATGCTGTCGACATGTCGTCTACCATGAAGATTATGTAGATCGATGTTATGCCAGAGTAACAAGTTGACATCCAGTCGTCGCTCTCGTAAGGGCGGCAAAAATACGGGCACCACCCGTAGTCGATACATCAAGTCCTCACGAAACCGTCCAGCTTTTACCTCTTCGCGTAACGAGCGGTGGGTGGCGGCAATAATACGCACGTCAACACTGACTGCCGCATCGCCTCCAACCGGGATGAAGCTTTGTTCTTGCAAGACCCTCAGTAGTTTGGCCTGTAATTCCAAGGGTAATTCAGCGACTTCGTCCAGAAATAAAGTGCCGCCATGCGCACGTTGAAACAAACCGGCATGCGTTCGCACCGCTCCCGTAAAAGCCCCTTTGACATGGCCGAATAGTTCACTTTCCAACAAGCTGGGTGTGAGCGCGGCACAGTTGATAGCTAAAAAAGGTTGTTGATGGCGCGGGCTTTCTTGATGTAGGGCGCGAGCCACCAATTCCTTCCCAGTACCCGACTCCCCTCGAATTAATACAGTGGCTTCGGTTTCGGCGACGTTGCGGATAATTTTGATTGCCTCCAGCATGGCTGGATCACGGGACAAAATGCCATGGAAGCTTTCACTATTTCCTTGTTTGCCTAAAGCCGTTTCGTTTGAGGCTTGGGGTTGGAGAAATTCCAGCGCACCGGCAAATTGGCCCTCGGCGTCGAAGAATGCGCGAGCAGTACGATAGCAGGTGACGCGTTGACCATTAGCGCGTTTAGGATTCACGATTTGCGCTTTGATTGAGCCTAGTTCCGCCAGACCGCACGGATCTTGTCCTTCCTCGCAACCCAGCGTTTGGGCGCACGGTTTACCCAGAACCGATTCCGCCGGTAGGCCAAACAGTTTCTCTGCCCCCTTACTCCAGAAGAGTACTTTACCGCTAGCGTCAACCGCAAAGACAGCGCCGGCATCTACTAAATCGGTGAGTACCGCTATGACTTGATCGGGACCCATCTGGCTGAGCCAGCGATTAAAGAAAGGGGAAGATTGGCTCATGGAATAAGTAGGTTTGTTTCAAATTTTTTTCAAAAGTAGCATAAATGTATCAATGCTTCAAATTGAAACAATATCAATCATTTGATCTGTTGCTATGTCTTGAATTTACTGACTTACATAGGTTAAGCGAGTTGGCACGATACTTGATATAAGTTTATTAGGCTATACTGAATAATATATTTTTTGGAGTGTCGTTATGATTTTTCGTCAATTGTTTGAGAACGAAACCTCGACCTACAGCTATTTATTGGGCTGTGAACGTACCCGTCGGGCTGTGTTGATCGATCCGGTCGCTTCGGAAATAGATGACTATGTCGAACTGCTGCAAGCATTGAATCTGAAGTTGATTTACACACTGGAGACTCACGTCCACGCCGATCACATCACCGCGTCCGGCTTGCTGCGGGAAAAACTCGGCAGCAAAAGTATCGTGCACCGTGATGCCGGGGCTATGTGTGCCGACTTGCTGGTCACCGATGGCGTGCTGTTACAAATCGGTGAGCTGGAGTTCGAGGTACGCCACACCCCGGGTCATACCAGTGGCTGCGTCAGTTATGTAATGTCTGATCGAGTGTTTACCGGTGATGCCTTATTGATCGGCGGCAGTGGCCGCACCGATTTTCAGCAAGGCGATGCGGGTCAGTTGTACGACAGCATCATCAACAAGCTGTTCAGCCTGCCGCCGGATGCCTTGGTTTATCCCGGCCATGATTATCACGGTAACACCGTTTCGACCATCAAACAGGAAATGGCTAAAAACGCCCGTCTGGGTAGCGGCAAGTCGCGTGAAGACTTCATCGCCATCATGCAGGATCTCAAATTGGCCTATCCACGCTTTATCGACAAAGCTTTGCCGGCTAACCAGTCCTGCGGACTGGCTGTGGAATAAGCGAGGACTCGACCATGTTATTAACCCTAAGTTTAGCGGTGATCATCGGTTTGCTGCTGGGCTTACTCGGTGGCGGCGGATCGATACTGACTGTGCCAATGTTGGTGTATGTACTTCACATAGAACCAAAACTAGCCATCGTCACCTCGTTCGTAGTGGTCGGTATTTCCAGCCTGATGGCCTTAATTTCTCATGCCAGACGTGGTTCGGTGTGTTGGAAAAGCGGCTTGTTCTTTGGACTGGCCGGCATGGCCGGTGCATTCGGTGGAGGTCGTCTAGCGGGGCATTTTTCCGGCGATGTGCTGATGACACTATTTGGATTAGTTAGCTTATCAACCGGCTTTTTGATGTTGCGCGGTAAACGTGACGATGTCAAACCCAACGCAGTCGTCCGCATAACCTCGGTTTGTCCGATACGGGTGCCAATTCTCCGTGTGTTGTTCGACGGCTTTTTCGTCGGTGGCTTAACCGGCATGGTGGGAGTGGGCGGCGGTTTTTTGATCGTACCGGCTTTGACTCTGCTGGTCGGCTTACCGATGCAAGGGGCGGTCGGCACCTCATTATTGATCATCGTGATGAATGCGTTAGCCGGATTGAGTGGCTATAGCCAGCACGTCGCGCTGGATTGGGAGTTGACCGGACTGGTCACTACCGGTGCCATTTTCGGCAGTGCTGTTGGCGCTTGGCTATCGGCCTACATTAAACCCGCGGCGTTGCGCAAAGTATTTGGAATTATGGTGGTAGGGGTTGCGGGCTATGTGTTGTCACAAGCGATGAGCCTGAAGATGCTCAGCTCGGTAGAGCTGTGGCTAAGCGATTCTAAAGACGCAGGACGGGTAGTGGTCGGCTTATTGCTGATGTTATTGGTGCTACGCATCGGCCGCTGGATTCACAAGGCAGACGCCATTGTGTTCACCTTGCATTGAATCTCAAACGGGGAGACAAGATGGACAGCAAACGGTTTGAACAAGTGCATCAGCGTTGGAAATGCCGAGTCGATACCATCGGTAACTTGTTGATCGAGATTTTTCATTACCTGGCCTTATTCGTGATTGGCGCCAGTGTGGTCTGGTCGGGCGTCATTGCCTACGGCGGCATGATGCTGCAAGGCCATGCCACGATCGGCGACATTTTGTTGTTATTCATTTATCTGGAATTGGGCGCCATGGTAGGGATTTATTTCAAGACCAACGCGATGCCGGTGCGTTGCTTGATTTATATCGCCATCACCGCTCTGGCGCGCTTGGTGATTGCCGATGTACAGGCTCATCATGAGGCCGGTATGGGCATGTTGTGGGTTTCCGTAGCAATTTTGCTGTTGGCGATTGCCACGCGGGTTATCCGCAAACCGCCTTCGGAATCGGAATATAACTGAACCGAAACGAACCATTTTAGCCGTCGCAGGGAGGTAGCGGTCCGCACCAGGCTAACAAGTCTGACGGTCATCAAGGAGCTTTAGTGTTGGGGGAAGAAAATGCCGCACAGACGGGATTTTCAAAATGATTACAAAAAGAGCCTACCAAGGTCGAGGAGACACCATGAAATCTTCAATCAACCCTTCCCGTCGGCGCTTTTTCGCGCAAACCGGCGTCGGATTATTGGCCTACGCAGGGATGCCGGCTTGGTTACGCGCCATGGAAGGGATGGGCGAGATGCCGAAAATGACACCGAAAAAAGCGTCCGCCAATTTCCACCCGGATGTCGAGCTCGACTTGATTTGTAAGCCGTCGACGGTGGCTATATTGCCAGGTCAGCAGACCCGCGTTCAACAGTATTTCGCCAAACTGATCAAAGGTCCCGCCCACACCCTGACTGAAATTACCGGTTCTTACCTCGGACCGGTCATGCGTTTCGACAAAGGCCAAAAAATTCGCATCAATTTGCGTAACGAATTGGACGAATCGACAATTACCCATTGGCATGGCCTGCACGTGCCAGCCGACGTCGATGGTCATCCGCTGTACTCGATCGACAAGGGCCAGACCTTTGTCTACGAGTTTGAAATGCTCAATCGGGCCAGCATGAATATTTACCATCCGCATCCGCATAACACTACCGCTAAGCAGGTCTATCACGGTCTGGCGGGCGCGATTTTGGTTAACGATGACGAAGAACGTCGTCTGGAATTGCCAAGCGGCGAATACGAAGTACCGATCGTGATTCAGGATCGGCTGTTTGACGCCAACAATCAATTGCAATACGTGCGGAACATGCATGACCGGATGATGGGCTTTTATGGCGACCGCATTCTGGTCAACGGCCGCCCCGATTTTCAGCTCGACGTAGCCAGTCGAGCCTATCGCTTCCGCGTCCTCAACGGCTCAACGGCGCGCATTTACAAGCTGGCCTGGGACGACAATTCGCCGATAACCGTCATCGGTACCGACGGCGGTTTGCTGGAAGTACCCGTCAGCAAACCCTACGTAATGCTGGCTCCCGGCGAGCGTTTGGATGTGTGGGCGGATTTCAGCGGGCGTAAAGTCGGCTCACAGCTGGTATTGCGTAGCCGTTCTTTTTCCGGCGTATTGCCAGGAATGGCCGAACGCATGATGACGGGCAGACACGGTGGCGATGAACAACCGCATGGTGGAGGCGGCCATCGCATGGGTATGGGTGGCATGCACGGTAGCGCCTTGCCGGTCGGTAGCGATTATCCGATATTTACAGTGCGCGTGACGAAAAGCGTTAGTGAAAGTCCGACGCTGCCGAATAAACTGTCTACGATTAAACACTACACACTCGGCGACACCGCCAATCCCAACAAACCGGTGCCGATCGGCATATCCGAAGGGCCGATGAAAATGGTGCTAAATGGCCGGCCCTATGCCTATAACGACATCCTGCCCGGCGAATGCATCCCGTTCAACACTGTACAACTGATGGAGATTTTTCATGCGCATGGCGGTAGTGGCAGGCACGGT
>CAZGUM010000035.1:22075-28934 GCA_964529085.1 uncultured Methylomonas sp.
CACTGTACAACTGATGGAGATTTTTCATGCGCATGGCGGTAGTGGCAGGCACGGTGGTGACCAGGCTAAAGCGCAATCCATGCAAGGTATGGAGCATGACGGCGAAAAAGCCTCCGAATCCGGCAACCACAAAATGGGCGGCATGGGCATGATGGGGGGTATGAAACACGATGGCGACGACAAAGCCCAAGACCAAGGCGGTCAGCGGATGGGTATGGGAATGGGTATGCGCCATGGCAACGACAGTGGCGAGGGTAGCCACAAAATGGGCAGCATGGGCGGCGGCGGTATGGGCATGATGATGTCGATGGCCCACCCGATTCACCTTCACGGCCAATATTTCCAAATTCTCAGCCGTACCATCGGCATGGGTACTGGAGACGATTACGCCACGGTTAAGGATGGTTTCATCGAAGGCGGCTGGAAAGATACCGTTCTGGTGATGCCCGGTGAAAGCGTCAAGATCATCAAACCGTTTCAGGACTTTAAAGGCTTATTCATGTACCACTGCCACAATCTCGAGCATGAAGACATGGGCATGATGCGGGATTTTTCGGTGGAATAAACCTTAGAACAGAATCGATCCGGATTGGCGACAACAGACAAACTGATCTCCCCAAGGGCAGGATTGTTTTAAGCGCGCCGCTCCGGATCAACCACTTAGGAGGAAAGTGATGCCGACTAAAATGGAAAAAATTGAAATTGAAGGCATGCATTGCCTGGGGTGCGAGGACATTCTCAAGCAGGCGGTCGCCGGGATAGCGGGTGTCGAGCGTGTGGATGCCAGTTATAGCGCACAAACTTTGGAAGCGGCGTACGACGATGCCAAAACCCAGCGTGCGGATATTGAACAGGCGATTGTCGCCAAAGGCTATGGTATTAAAAAAAACCAGGCATCGGGCGGTGTCTGGCGGCGGATAAAACACTTTGCTTTGTTCTTACTGTTATTGGTGGTCGTGGGCGGCGTCGCTTTTTGGGGCAAAAGCCAAATGCCGGCTGTGATGCAACAAATCAAGCCGCAGATGAGTTACGCCGTATTGCTGGGTATTGGTTTTCTGACCGGCTTTCACTGTATAGGCATGTGCGGCGGTTTTGTGGTCGCTTATACCGATCCCGCTAAGACGAAGGCTCGACAGTTTCTGGCACATTTGAGTTATGCCTTTGGCAAAACTCTGTCATACACCGTGCTCGGCGCAGGCTTTGGTTTACTGGGCGCAACCATCGCCATTACCCCGCAAATTCGCGGTGCGGTGGCCTTGGCCGCGAGTGTATTTTTACTGATTTACGGCCTGAAAATGCTCAATGTGTTTGCCTTTCTAAGGCGATTTACCTTGCGTATGCCCAAGACGGTTAATCGGGCGGTTGCCGACGAATTGCGCAAACCACGGCGCAGTGCATTGCGCACCGGATTATTGACCGGATTACTGTTGGGTTGTGGCCCTCTGCAAGCCATGTATGTGATGGCGGCTGGCAGTGGTGATCCGTTCCAGGGTGGCATGATTCTGATGATGTTTGGTTTGGGTACGTTGTTGCCGCTCTTGGGTTTCGGTGTGTTCGCCAGTTTGTTATCACAGACAGCCATGCGACAAATGGTTCACGTATCAGGCATTTTGGTGATTGCGATGGGTGTGATGATGGCGCAACGCGGCATGATGATGCTCAAAGGTGGTCATAGCCCAACAATGACCAAGCAAACCCTGCAGCAACCTCAGTAAATCCGTTTTTATTAAGCAAAGGGAGATTCAACTATGCCTCAAATGCCTTTAGAGCCAGTGATACCCAAATCCAGCCAGCTACGATGGGAAATAGGGTTTGCCTTGCTAATTAAAATCCTGTTGTTGATAGGCCTGTGGTTTTTGATATTTCGCTGGATGGATAAACCAGCCACCAAACCGAATATCGCTGAGCATTTTGCATTGCCTGCCGCACAGCAACCCGGTAACCCCGATTTTTCTTCGCAACTCAACCAGGAGTCTCGCCATGTTCGGTGATGATATTGTCATGCTATCCCGCATGCAGTTCGGGCTAACCGCGCTGTATCACTTTCTATTCGTGCCGCTCACATTAGGCATGACCTTTATCCTCGGCATCATGGAGTCAGTCTACGTAATGACCGGCAAAGAGGTGTACAAGGACATGGTCAAATTCTGGGGCAAGTTGTTTGGGATTAACTTTGCCATGGGCGTCACCACTGGTTTGACGCTGGAGTTTCAGTTCGGCACTAACTGGGCTTACTACTCGCATTACGTCGGAGATATCTTCGGGCCTTTGCTGGCCGCAGAAGGTTGGATGGCGTTCTTTTTGGAATCGACCTTTGTGGGTTTGTTCTTTTTCGGTTGGGATAGGCTCAGCAAGGTCCAGCATCTTACCGTTACTTGGCTGCTAGCGGTTGGAACCAGTCTATCGGCATTATGGATTCTGATTGCTAACGGCTGGATGCAACACCCGGTCGGCGCTGCGTTTAACTATGAAACCTTGCGCATGGAAATGACCAGCTTTGCGGATGTGTTCTTTAACCCGGTTGCCCAGGTCAAATTTGTACACACCGTGGCGGCAGGTTATGTCACCGGCTCGATGTTCGTGTTAGGTATTAGCTCCTGGTATTTGCTGAACAAGCGCGACATTGGCTTTGCCCGCCGCTCGTTTTCGATCGCGTCCGCGTTTGGTCTGGCCTCGGTCTTATCGGTGATCGTACTGGGTGACGAAAGCGGATATACCTCCGGCGAAACCCAAAAACTGAAACTGGCGGCCATTGAATCGGAATGGGAAACCCACCCGGCACCGGCCAGTTTCACCGTATTCGGCTTTCCTGATCAGGCTAATGAAAAAACCGACTACGCCATCAAAATCCCGTACGTATTGGGCCTGATTGCCACCCGCTCCATCGACGAAGACGTTAAAGGCTTGAAAGACTTGCGCGAGGACAGCGTTGTGCGGATTAAAAGCGGCATGGTGGCTTACGACAATCTGCAAAAACTGCGTTCGGGCAATAAAACGCCGACAGTTATGCAAGCTTTCGAACAACACAAAGCCGATCTCGGTTATGGCTTATTACTGAAAAAATATACTGAAAAAGTGGTCGATGCCGATGCCGCGACCATCCAAAAAGCCGCCAACGATACGATCCCCAAAGTCGCACCGCTATTCTGGACTTTCCGCATCATGGTGGCCTGCGGCTTTACCATGTTGTTCATCTTTGCAATGACTTTTTACTATTGTGCCACCCGCGTCGCCGACCAAAAACGCTGGTTACTGCGGATGGCGGTGTGGTGTATCCCGCTGCCGTGGATAGCTGCCGAAACCGGCTGGTTCGTGGCCGAAGTCGGCCGCCAACCTTGGACCATCTCCGGCATCTTGCCGACCCATATGAGCGTCTCCAGCCTTAGTGCCGACCAGCTCTGGTTCAGTATCGCCGGCTTTGCGATCTTTTACACGGTACTGCTGATCATCGAGATGTATCTGATGTTGAAGTATGTGCGCCTTGGGCCCAGCAGTTTGCATACCGGGCGCTATTGTTTCGAACAGCAACACGCCTAATCCACTGTCATAAGGAGTTCATCATGTTTGATTATGAAACCATCCGCCTGATCTGGTGGGTATTTATCGGTGTCGTCGGTATTGCCTTTGCGCTAACCGAAGGTTTTGATTTTGGCGTGGGTACTTTGTTGCCATTTATTGGTAAAAACGATGTCGAGCGTCGCGTCATCATCAACACGGTGGGCGCCACCTGGGAAGGCAACCAAGTCTGGTTGATACTCTTGGGCGGCGCGATTTTCGCCATCTGGCCGGCCGTGTATGCCACCTTGTTTTCCGGCTTGTACATAGCGATGCTGTTGGTGTTGTTCTCGCTGTTCTTTCGGCCGTCGGCTTTTGATTACCGCAGCAAGATCGAGGATCCACGCTGGCGCAATAGCTGGGACTGGGCTTTGTTTATTGGTAGCAGCTTGCCACCGGTATTGTTCGGTGTGTTGGTCGGCAATTTGATTTTGGGTCTGCCGTTTCATTTCGACAACGATCTACGTTCATTTTATGACGGTTCTTTCTGGGCCTTATTGAGTCCGTTCGCCTTGCTCTGTGGCGTGACCGGACTGTTACTGACCACCTTTCATGGCGCCTTATTTCTGAAATGTCGAAGTGAGGATGTCATTCATCTGCGCGCGGTGGCCGCTATTAACGGACTTGGGCCCATGCTCTTGCTTGCCTTGGCCGCGACCACACTGTGGGTGTTCGTGGGCATTGATCGTCCCGAAATCACGCAAATGGCGGCTACCGATGCGCCATCCAATCCCTTGAATAAAACCGTGATTGCTCAGGGTGCTAGTTGGCTACAACATTTCATGGCTTACCCCTGGATGTGGTTGGCTCCCATCATTGGCTTTATCGGTATTGCACTGGCTTGGCTGTTAGGCAAAGGCGATTCGCGAATGGGTGCCTTTCTTTCAAGCAGCCTGGGCATTGTTGGCATTGCCTTGACCGTCGGTTTTGGCCTGTTTCCATTCTTATTGATTTCCGCGACCGACCCACGTTCCAGTTTAACGCTGTGGGATGGCAGTTCCAGTCATAACACGATGCTGTTAGCGTTCTGGATCACCGTCGTATTCCTACCTATCGTGCTGCTGTACACCCGCTTCGTTTACCGGGTGATTTGGGGCAGCGTTACCGAAGACACTGTTTTGAAAGACAGTCACACACTTTATTGAGGAGAAATATTATGTGGTATTTCGCTTGGATACTCGGCGTTGGTTTCGCGGCATCTTTTGCCATCATTAATGCCATGTGGCTGGAGTCGGTGTGCGATATCGACAACCATGGTATCGATCAATCCTGTGAAAGTCTGTCAAAGCGCAGTCAAGATAGACTGTCATGACCACCGAACGCATCGTCCGGATTATCGCCGGCTTTTTCATTCTGCTGTCTCTGAGTCTGGGCGTTGAAGCAAGTCCCTTGTTTCAGTCCGGCAATTGGCTTTGGTTTACCGTCTTTGTCGGGGCCAACTTGTTTCAAAGCGGTTTTACCCGATTCTGCCCGCTGGAAATGATCCTGAAAAAATTGGGCATAAAAGAAACGTGTCACTAAAGCTGACAAAAACTAACGACCTAACAATAGGAGTTGCATCATGGCAAAAATCGTAATCGTAGGCGCAGGGATCGGTGGAATCCCGATGGCACTGGAAATGAAAGAAAACGCTCGCAAAGAAGACGAGGTAGTGGTTATCGCCGATACGCCAACGTTTCACTTTGTGCCGTCCAATCCTTGGGTGGCGGTCAACTGGCGCAAGCCGGAAGACATCAAGGTGGAATTGGCACCCATGTTCAAGAAAAAGAAAATTGGCTTTATCCAACAAAAAGTCACGCGTTTTCATCCGGAAAACAATCAAGTTGAATTAGCAGATGGAGCCATGGTCGATTACGATTTCTTGATCATTGCCACCGGTCCTAAATTGGCGTTTGACGAAGTGGCCGGATTGGGACCTAATGGCCATACCCAATCGGTTTGCCATGTCGATCATGCCGGCGAATCAGGTGAATTCTGGAACAACTTTGTGGAAGATCCAGGTCCGATCATCATCGGTGCAGCACAAGGCGCTTCCTGCTTCGGTCCGGCGTATGAGTACATGTTCATCGCTGAAACCGACTTGCGTCAACGCAAAATTCGCGACAAAGTCAAAATGACATACGTCACGTCCGAACCTTATGTTGGCCATTTGGGTTTGGGCGGCGTTGGCGACACCAAAGGTATGCTCGAAGCCGAAATGCGTAGTAAGCACATCAACTGGATCTGCAATGCCAAAATCGACAAGATCGAAGCCGGCATGATGTATGTGACCGAAGTCGACGAAAACGGTCAGGAAAAAAAGAAACACGAATTACCGTTCAAACACAGCATGATTCTGCCGGCCTTCAAAGGTGTGGATGCATTGATCGGTATCGATAAGTTGGTGAATCCGCGCGGTTTCGTCATCGTCGATGAGCATCAGCGTAACCCGACCTTCAAAAATATCTATTCGATTGGCGTCTGTATTGCCATTCCCCCGCTGGAACAAACGCCGGTGCCAACCGGTACACCGAAAACCGGTTACATGATCGAATCGATGGTGACGGCGACCGCGCACAACATTCGTGCCGAACTCGACGGCAAGCAACCCAAGGAAAAAGGCACCTGGAATGCACTGTGTCTGGCGGACTTCGGTGACTCGGGTGTGGCGTTCCTGGCCATGCCGCAAATTCCACCCCGCAACGTCCAATGGGCATCCAGCGGTAAATGGGTGCATTTAGCCAAAATTGGGTATGAAAAATACTTCATGCGCAAAGTTCGCAAAGGTATCAGCGAGCCTTACTATGAAAAACTGACCTTGAAAATGTTTGGCATCATGCGTCTGAAAGGCTAAGACAGGCTTGAACAGCGGTGTTGTTGATTCTGCGCACCGCTGTAACTTTGGTCAATGAATGGAGTTTCTGATTCTGTTCGTTGTTTATCGTCCCATCCGTTCTAACTGACTGCAGATTACTCAATGAGACATAGACATTTTTGGTGGATATCGTCCACGCTAATGCTGGTGTTAAATCCCGCCTATGCCGACGCAGAACGCGGCCAATACACCCTTGAGCAAGCCATCGATACGGCTTTGTCCAATAACCCCGAGCTCGGCATCATGCAAGCCCGCATCGAACAGGCCAATGCGCAATTGGGTGAGTCTTTGGCCAGTTTTTACCCGCAAATAAAAGCCAGTTTGTCTTATCAGCACAGCGACAATCCGGCTCAGGCCTTTTCGATGATTATTGCACAACGCCGGCTTAGTTTTGCCGGCAACGACTTCAATCATCCCGGCGGTGTTGATAACTATCGACCGCAAGTGACA
>CAZGUM010000036.1:0-27822 GCA_964529085.1 uncultured Methylomonas sp.
TTTTGTACGGAAGACAAACCCATCGAAACCGATGGCCACCACAACATGAAATGACTGGAGCCTCTACCCTGTTCCAGCAAGAGGCCGGTTTTTCGATTGCACCAAGCAGGGTTTGGTGCAATTTCCTCCTAAACCGGTGGCGGTTACAAGGCGGGTTGATGTATTCAGGTTATGCAGGCCTTACCCGCACCACGGGCCTATGTATGTTATCCGTCGAAAAGACCTAAGCGAAAGCTCGAAAAACTCCGGGATGCTTTCTATAAGCAAGTTTTTACCGGCCGCCGCCCTCAGGCCGGTTGTTCCAGGACTTTCCAATCTTTTTCAAGCAAGGCGTAATAAGGACGAAAAGCGGCCATCAATGCCTGATAAATCGCAAATGCATCGGTCGGGTCTTTCTGTTTTAGCTCGGCGACCTCGGTCAGAAACCGATACAGCATTTTTACGAAGTTCTCGATGGTCATCGCCAGCCAGGCATCGTTGGTGATCCATTTGTCGATAAACTCATCCAAACGCGCAAAGGTCAGTTTCAGCAGCGGGTAAGCGGTTTGCGTTTCCTTGTATTCCCGAAGCAGCATATACTCGAGGTAAGCCTGCTCGGAGGACACTCGCGGCCGATTGGTAATGCTGAGGTAAGAGGCTTTGTAGTCGGCATAAGCGGCATCAAATTTATTGCAAAATTCGGTTTCGTTAGTCATTTCCAGCCAAGGCAGAACAACCGCCGCCGTTACGCCGTAGCACTCGCGGATCGCGCTTCCTATTTTGTCGAATTGCTCGACAAAAGCCGGCTTCGTGAGCTCACCTTTTATCAGCGATTCAATCGCGGCCAGCTCGCCTGCAGTGACACAAACCGTGGCCAATTCCCGAACAATTTTGAGTTCGACACCCATATCGCCGACACCTTTTTCGTTATCTGGAGAAAATTTTAAGAATCGTCGCTATCCCTAGTTTACTGAGTCAGATCGACGATTTCGGCAACACAGGCATTGTCTTTAACAATATGCAGCGCATTGTCGAACACCATGTTCGAGTTAAACAAAACGCTTTTAACAATGATGGCGCCGGACGCATCCTTGATGACAAAAAAGGTGTCGCCTTCGGGAACCTTGCTGGCGGCAATTTGGTTGCTCATTAAGGAACCGGTTCTCACTTCTTTAATGCCCTGCAGGGCTTCTTCCTTGTTTTCGTAATCGCCGCTCATCAGAATGAGTTCGCCCTTACTGTTGAGGAAATTAAAAAAATACTGCTGTTCGTCGTTGGTTTTAAGTTCAAAAGTGGCTGGCATATTCTGTTCCGGAAGTTATCAATTGAATGGGTCCACCATCGATCAAATTTCAGTCTCCCGATGCCTGACAAACTCCAGGAAAAGTTCGACTGAAGAGAAACCTAAGTATGATCGGCAGATGCCATACATCGACAGCAAACCTTATGCCATTAAAAAAATCCTTTATTATCAGCAGTAAACGTATCTTAACTTGTCAAATTGTCAGTTTTGCCACACGACATTGATGTCGATCCGATAGCCGTTGCACCGTTCTTCTCAAACAACGGCCAACCGGCTTTCAGGCAGGTCTGGAATTCCGCAAGTCCTGCTCGCCGGCCAACGACCGGCACTGCGGATATTATTTAACGAATCGATTTTATTTACGCGGGGGAAGCAAGCGGAGTAACAAGATAAGTTAACTCCGCTTGAAATGGCTTAACGGTTGTAGATATACATAGTGACTTCAAAACCAAAACGTAGATCGGTAAAGCTTGGTGTTTCCCATTTCATTTGAATATCCTCATTCAGAGTTTTATATTGAAAAATGCGCTAAATCCTAGGATTTAGCGCACGGTAAAAACGTCGAAATTATTGACTGTCAGCCCAGCGTGCCGGCGGATTAGGGACCCACCAATCGGTAAAATCGGGCGATGTCTTGCTGCCTAGCGAATTGATATAAGCCTTCAAGTCCGCCAGATCGTTCGGGCAAAGATATTTTTTGAACGACGGCATTCCGCCTTCTTCGCCTTGACTGACGGCTTCCGCCACTTCATCGCCCTCACCCACCAGACTCGGCCCCATCGTGCCGCCATGGCCGTTACCGGAATGGCAAACCGAGCAATTCAATCTCAGATAGGCTCTGCGTCCATTTTCGATGGCGTCAGCATTTGCATTGCGGGTGTTACAGTTAAAATTAAAATTGCTGGGTAGCGTGTAAGCGGTGCCCCTGCCGGCGGTTTGTGCACCCGACGTCGAGCCGCCAGTGCTTCCCGAACTGGTACTGCCGGAACCGCTACCGGAACCACCGCCTTTAGTGCTGGTTTTTCCTTCGGATTCGGATGCTTTGTAGGTACTGATGATTCTAGGATCGGCAGTCGCCAGACTTAAAACGGAAGCCAGGGTGATAAAGCCCAGCATCTGTTGGATAGTCATAGGTCTAACTTTCATGTTGATAACCTCGTAATAGGATGTTCAATAGACAATCATTTGTGCGCATCGGCCGCTATTTGGCCGATCATCGGCGCTATCAATGGCACGTGATAAGCCGTCAGAATGTCGTGAATTTTGTAATGCTGTTGTTCCAGAATACCGTCCAGTTTCGCGGCAAAGGCCTGATCCTGCTTTCTGACGCCCATCGATATCTCATAGTCAAAAGGCATGTCAGGCAGTTTAGGATCATGAGGAGCCAGGGCAATTTCCAGGCGTTGACCATAAGGTTTGGCGTAATAACCCGCGATGGGTCCCCAAACGATGGCGACGTCAATCTCTCCCTTGGCCACGGCGTCGATGATCCTGCCTTGCGGATTTTTGGCTGAGCCATCTCCCCACAGGGAATAACCGACGATGTTATCCGTGATACCGCGCAGCGCCAAGGCGCTAGCCGGCGGCGAGTTTGAGCCGTCATTACCGAAACCGTGCAGTCCGATTTTTAATTGTTTCAGCAGCGGATCGTCGAACGACATGATATTCAGATGACGATTGCGTGCAGTGACAAATACATAACCGGACCAGTAATAAGGCTCGGTAGGCAACACCCGTTCGTAATCATGAGGAACCCCCATGACCAGATCGCATCGCTCCGCACCCAAGGTTTGACGAATAAATCCGTTCCGCTGCCGCTGCCAGGTATAACGCAACTTGGCGTGTAGCTGTTCAGCCAACAAGGTAGCGATTTTGTTCTCAAAGCCTTCCTGCTTGCGATTGGAAAACGGTAGGTTGTCAGGGTCGGCACAAACACGCAGTTCCGATTGCGCAACCGCCGATTGAGCCAGAATCAGCAGGCAAGCTCCGGATAGCAGGCTCGGCCAGCAATGGCGCTTTAAAAAACTTGTAATCATGCCAATACCTCGACTTGGAATTTAGACAGCCGAGTTAAGGCAGTTTATAGACGTGGACCTTGCCGCCGGTCTTGGCCGTGCAGGCCCCGCCACCGAAGCCGCCGGCCAAGGCGCCGACGCCGCTAAACACCGCGACACGTTGCTGGTTGTCGGGACCGGTAAAGGTGATCGGGTTACCGACAGTACTGCACTCCATGGTTTTGGACCACAACAGCTTGGGTACGCCATTAACCGCTTGCTCCGGACGTGCATCGATGGCTTTAAAGACTTTGTCTTGGGTGCCGTAAAACACCAGTCCGCCACCCGTGCTGAGCACCCCGCCATATATGGCTTTGGGTTCTCTCAAGCCAAAGGCTTTCTTACCGGTGGTCACATCCCAGGCAATCAACTCACTGGTATAGGAAGTGTCGGAGGCCGGCGCAATCGCCATGTCCATTGCCATGTAAGGCGCACCGTATACGTACTCGGCTTTCAGCATGTGCATGTTCATGCACAGATTAAAGGTGGGCATGTAGAACAAGCCTGTTTTCGGCGAGAATGCGCCGGGCTCCCAGCCTTTGGCACCCAGGGCTGACGGACAAATATCAAAGGTGGTTTTACCGGTGTGAGTCAGCTTGTCTTGATTGACCATGGGACGACCGGTGGTTAAATCGATGCCGCTAGCCCAATTGACTTCCGGAATAAATTGGTCTGCTCTGATGATTTCGCCGGTTTCCCGATCTAGCGCATAGGCAAAGCCGTTTTTATCGAAGTGCACCAAAAGTTTATGTGCCACACCATTGATCGTTTGGGTAACCGAAATGTTTTCGCTGTCTGCGTCAAAATCCCAGTTATCATGAGGCGTGGTTTGATAAACCCATTTCACGGCACCGGTATTCGGGTCGCGGGCAAAGATCGACGATCCCCATTTGTTGTCGCCAGGCGCACGGGCGTCAGGGTTCCAGACGCCGGGCTGGCTAGTGCCATAGAACACTGTGTCGGTTTCTTTATCGTAGGTTAGATAAGCCCAGGCCGAGCTGCCACCCTGTTGCCAAGTATTGCCCGGCCAGCTTTTTTGGCCCAAATCCGTATTTTGACCGGCGGTTGTGTAGGGCAATTTGGTTTGGCTATTGATCAGCACATCCTTATCAGGCCCGGTGTTATAACCACGCCATAACTCTTTGCCGGTGTTCAAATCCAAGGCCAATACCCAGCCTCTGACGCCCATTTCGCCGCTGACAGTACCGCTAATGACTTTGCCGTTGACGATGACAGGCGCACCGGAGGTCGTGACGCCGGAACGTACATCCGCGGTAGTATTCCGCCAGATTTCCTTGCCGGTCACGGCGTTGACAGCCACCGTGGTGTTATCGAGTAGATTGAACACGATTTTGCCATCGGCATAAGCGGCGCCGCGATTGATGGCATCGCAACAATGCACACCTTTGGCGTATTTATTGACTTTGGGGGCATAAGTCCATAGCACTTTGCCTTTATTGGCCAGATCGTAAGCGATTAATTTATTGGGAAAAGGCGTCACGACGTAAAGCGTGGAGCCAATGACCAACGGCTCACCCATATGACTGCCTTTAACGCCGGTATCCACTGAATATTCTTCAGCCAATCCGGCGACGTTGGTGGTATTGATTTGATCGAGCGCACTATAACGTTGACCATCCGGGGTGCCGCCCGGTGTGGTCCAGTCCGTGCCGGCCCGTGACGATCCTATCAAACAAACTGATCCGATTAATATACTGCTCACTACGTGTTTTAGCCGAAATTGAGACGCTCGCGATGGCTGCCGCTGTCCGCTAAGCCGTTGTTGAATAAGCATCTATGCCTCCTTAGAGAAAAAGTAAGATTAGGCATTCCTTTTAATTTAAAGGAATGCCGTTAACGTCAATGAATTTTTAGAGATGTCTTGTTGTTGCAGGCCGATATGATCTTAAAATTAACCGAATGAACTCATCCATAACCATCCTAAAAATATATTAACTAATTCCATTATTATCCTTGACCCCGCATTATCTATTCTACTTGAATAAATATGACAAAAACCCTTAAATTAAATTATGTTTTGATTAAAAATACATGAAATTTTAATTAAAAAACCAAAATAACGATACGCAAATACCATAAGCAATACAAAATAAATCAACTAGTTAAGCTTTAATTGCTTGATAAAAATACTAAGCAAAATCAATTCGGCATTCTGCGAACCGGCGCTCAATCCAAAAAGCCTGAAACATATCAAATTAATTCTGCTTAATAATTTTATTGATATAGATCATAAAATCATATGAAAAACTGTGCTACCACTTAATTGAGTTTGATTATTATTCAACAATATTTAATCAAATCTTAATATTGCTTTCATCTTGAATTTATATTGGCGGGATAAAGTTTTTGATGTGCATTCAGTAAACGGGTGGATTTATCGCGCAAATCCGCCCCTAGTTTCATTAGCAAAGGAATTCTCAAGCGCGGACCGCTGCGCGCACCCACCCGCAGCGATGGGCACGATGCAGCGCGATATGTCTCAAACGAACTTGATTTAGATTGTCAGCAATTTGCAGAGTGAGTTATTGGTAAGTATCGTCAATGTCTTTTTTCCCTGTGAGCATGGCTTTAACCAATTTCTCTTTGTCGATGTAGCTAGAAACGACGACGCCTAAAAGGTGAAAAAACACTAACAACAGCGTAAGGTTCGCGAAAAACTCGTGCAGTTCTTCCCAAAACTCTTCGCTTTGCTTATCGACGAGGTGATTAGTATGGGCAGGTTTGGATTCTTCGTCCGCATCGTCGTCTTCGGCATTTTCCGCTTTAGCTGCGGAAATCACCGAGACCGATGCTAATTGCATTTGCGCTTGCTGAGCGGATATAGCGAACGGTCCTTTGTTGTCTTCAACCGCGTATAACTTCATGCCGGTCCCGGCAGTGCCCGTCAGACTCAGTAACAACGCTATCACCATCGCGCCGCCAGCGGGATTGTGCCCGATATAATGCTGCGGCCTACGGGCGATTAGATTCTTTAAATAGCCAACTATCCTCGCCGGCGAGTAAACAAAATGACTGAAGCGAACATACTTGCCGCCGACAAAACCCCAGATTATACGCATGACCAGATAGCAGCCCACAACATAGCCGGCCCACACATGGACAGACATCAGGTCGTCCTCGGTCAGGTATGCCGTAAAAAACGCAATCACCAAAGTCCAGTGTCCAATACGAATCAACGGCCCCCATACTTTCACGGATTTACTCTTGTTTATCATGGCATTTCTCCCGGTCAGACTGCTGTTATGAATTAAGCTGGGACTCATAGTGGGTTAAACTAGGTTTTCTTGCATCCGTCATCCGACGTATAGGCGATTATTTGTGGCATTTATCGACGATAACAAACGTTTTAGCCAATGGGCGATTGCACTCAGCTTATTTGTTTTTGTGCTGATAGCGGTTGATCTGCGGGGGGACTATCAAGACGGCGTCCCTTGGACGCATGTGCTCACCGAAGTGATAATTCTTATGCTTTCGTTGACAGGTATTGTGTACTTTGGTCGGCTTTATCATCAATTTTCAAAATCCAAAATTGATTTATTGACGCGTGATTTGGCCATAGCCAATCAGCAAGCCGAACAATGGCGCGAGGCAAATCGCGAACTTATCGCGGGTTTGGCCGTGCAAATCAGGAAGCAGTTTGATCTTTGGCAGCTAAGCCCGGCCGAATCCGAAGTCGGATTGTTGATGTTAAAAGGCCTCAGCCATAGCGAAATCGCCAGTCTGCGCAAAGCAAGCGAACGCACCATCCGCGACCAAGCCCGTGCTATTTATCGCAAAGCAGGCGTAACAGGGCGTACCGAGCTGTCCGCATTTTTTCTGGAAGATTTGCTCCTGCCTAGACAGGAGTATTAAAAAGTAAGCTGCGTTAGCTTTGGCAACTACGGCTTACATTGAATGTAGACCTAACATATTGCCCTCGGTATCCGTCACTAACGAGATATAACCGTATTGGCCGATAGACATCTTTTCTCGATGCACTTCCCCGCCCGCTTCTTTGGCGCGCGTTTCCTCTATCGCGCAGTCTTCGCAATGAAAATAGATGATGGTGGAATTACCGCCCGAAGGACAGCCTTCCAGTTTTACCAGCGCTCCCGTCGCGCCGTAACTTTGTTGTTCGCGCGGAAATCCCCAGAGTTCAATCCCGGAAAATGGCGGTGATAATTCCTGTAACTCACACTAAAAAACGCTCTCGTAAAACCGTTTGGCTCGGCTCATGTCTTGCACGTAAATTTCAAACCAGGCGACAGGGTTGATTTTCATGGTATCGCTCCTTAAAACTGAAGGTGACTAATCGAATTGGTCTTGCCGATTATCGGTATTTGTTTTCGGCACACTGAGGATGCTTACGGCAGATTGCAGATATTTTGCTGCATAACGCATTGGTTTTTCTCCGAGCCATACCTTATTCCGCTAACAGCGCGGCAATAGCCGAATTTGCGTTGCACTGAGCGATTGCTTCCGCGATCTGCGCTTCATTCAATTTATGCCTGATCGCTTCAGCACCATTGAAGGAAAACACCTGATAATCCTTTTTCGCAAAAGTAACGGTTTGGCATTTTTTGAATGGCGAATTTTCAAACGGCATTTTTACAAAATCCGGACTTAATGGTTCTATCCCTTCGGAACTCGGCGCATAAATTAAAAACTCACCATGCATTGCCAATACGGCACGATATTGGTTTACAGCGGTGAAATATAAATAGCCAACCTCAATTTCTTTTTCTTTTAGCCCCGTGTTTTTAACTTTCTTATTCTTCTTCATACTAGATTCTGATTCTATTTGATAGTCGTTAGCGCATCTTAACTATTGGGATTCACACGGTGTTTTGCCATGATAAAATCGGTGTGCGGCACATAAAGCAGATCTGCCAGCTTTCGTACCAGATACTCTTCTTGTGGGTCTAACACGCCATCGGCATAAGCAATTTGCCAAAGCGATTGAATAAACTGTATCTTTTCTTCAAGACTACATTGCTTGTTAATCAAGGACGTAAACTCGTAATAATCAACGGCTTGCTTCCGCTTCTCTTCCGCGGATGTAATCAAAGCCTCGGCTTGCTCCGTACTTAAAGAAAAACACTTTTTAGCTAAAGACAAAATCGTAGCCCGCTCATTATCTTGACAAACATCATCCATCACCATCATTTCCATGAATAAAGCAACGGTAGCAAGTTGAATTTTTTCTTCTGTCGATATTTCCAGTGACGGAAGCGCGAGATGCTGTTCAAAAAACAATTTAATTTGATTGATCATGTAGGCCAAGGGCTATAAGTTTCAGATGATTTTTTCCGAGGTATATGGCGCATATTGTAAGCGGGGCATGTATTTCGAGCAAAGCCGCCACCAGTTCCGATACAAACCCAGCTAGATTTTAACACCTTGGATTGACCGTCAAGAGACGGTCATATAATTCATTTTGTACGACCGGTCTTTTCTACCAACCAGTCACTCAACGTAAAAGTAAGAGCGGGCACCGATTGCACAGGGCGGATAAAACCTGTGCTTGGACAAACTAATAGACTCAACAACTACTAACAGCCTGAGCACCCCAATAACTGCAATATTATATTTTTTTACCGAGCATTCTCAGCAATGTTAAATCTTTGTAAATTAAATGATGTTTGAGAGCCCCCGCAATGTGTAGAACAATTGCCAAAATAAGCAGGTAGCCGAGATATTCATGGGAAATTTCCCCGAAATAACCCCAGAACTGGCTTAAAGGGATGGTTTCTTCCGAATTAGAGGGGTTTATATTTTCATGAAGAATTGCAAAGCCAAAGATACCAAAGCCATGTCCGGTAGCGCCAGAGAAAATCATTCCTGTAATCGGCATCAGCACAGTACTAACGATAAGTATCCAATGTACAATTTTGGAGAGCAGCATCTCACGTTTATCATAGTTTGAAATTGGCACGGGCCAGCCTTGCTTTATGCGCCAAACCACTCTAAGCGCAATAAAGCTTACCAGAATAATACCGATGGACTTGTGTGTATCATAATAGTCATATAGTTCAAAATTAGTCATACACAATCCCAAGCCAATAAGCCCAATAATCGTGAACGCGATGATCCAGTGTAAAACAAGGGTAAGCCAACTCAGGCTGTTTTTAGTATCCATTTTTAATTTTCTCCAAAAATTACGTTCGCTAATATTTTCCATTTCAGAGTTACCACGGTTAATGATCTACATTAATATGCTTTCGTGAACTCAAATTACATGCGCATAATCTACAATTTATTTCATCAAATCTAACATTCAGTTAGTCTTCGAGTCGGTACAAGTCATGACAAACCGCCGAGGTAGATTAAACCAGTTGTTGAGGGATAACTTTTAGAGCTTTTCAACCTATAGTTTATTACGGGGTATTTCATTTTTTTCCATTATATTTAGCCATTCCTTTTCTAGAATTGCATATTGCATTGTATTTTCGTACTTTGGAGTACCATCAGGATAGTTTACGAAAGAAATAAACTCTATAAAACATCCTTCTTTTCTCATTCCTAGCTTTTCACAAAGGCGTTGAGATCTATAGTTATCATCTTCAACATATGCATACACTCGCCTTGCCTTCTTTTCGGCAAACAAATATAACAGTAATGCGTTCGCACTTTCCTTAGCATAACCTTTGCCTTCAAATTCAATGCTAAAATTCCAACCAATATTATAAGTATCAGGTTCTTCATAATTGTAGAACAAATCTCCTATCAATCTATCCGTACCTTTCAAACATACAGCAATAGATGTATCTTCATTTCTTCTATTTATAGCTTCATTTATCGCTTCCTCAATAGTATTAAGTTTTTCGGAAGCAAAACAACTCACTCTTGGATTCGATAGGTACTCAAGCATATATTTAGCGTCATTAATCGTAAAATTACGAAGCACTAATCGACTAGTTACAATTTCCTTCATACGGGATCACTCATTAATGTAATTACGTTGATTAGGTAATACACAAATATACAACCTACGTCAGCTATTGCGCCAATAATAACTTTTACAACAATCTACCCAACGTTTCAGATAAGGAATAGCTAGCGGCCCCTGCGACCGAAGGTTACGCCTTAGCTGAAATCCTAGTATGGCTATTTTGCATATGTGTTTGCCACGGCGAGAATGTAAGAAGCGTGAAAGGAGAGGCTCTGATAGCAGCAAGGTGAGTAGTCGCCGGTTTTGTTGAGTTGCGAGAGTACTAACTCCGTTCTTTCAGGGTTGGCTCTCCGGCGCTTGCCGGACGACAACGGGATAAACCAAAGAGCATCACCTTCAACCTCAACGGAAAAGGGCTTGCTACGCGCCTCTATGTGTAGTGTTTCACCCTTGAGCGAGCTGCAATAGTTTAGAAAATCGGGGAAAGATCTCAAAAGCACCAATATCTCCTTGGCTGTCTAAGAAGGAATTATCTAGTTAACGGCCCTTCTACCAGTATGCTATTTGACACGATAATTGATCTACATTTGAATTTCGCTCTGTATATCATCCGTTGGAGTAATTATTTCAGAAATCTCAATTGGACTGCCATCCGTAAACCGACGATAACTGAAACGAATTTATTCCGCCGTATCAATTGTTAAGGGCTTGCTCTAAACTAGCAAACAACAGTATCGTCAATCACGCCATAAGTGAGGTTAGGATGATTAGAATATCTGGCTTTATAGCACTTGCATCTTTGTTTTTCTCAACAACCATCATTGCGGATGATATTCCGGATTTGGCAAAAACGCCCGGTGTTAGCCGCCCAGGTTTTACCAAGACAAAAGTGTGCAGCATCAAATGGGGTAAGGACGAGCGTCACGTCACTCCGGGCATGAAACGGCAAGTGTTTGCAAACTATGGGTACAGCGGCTACACCGACCCACAATGTACTGCCGATGCACACGGCAAAACTTGCGAGATCGACCATCTGATCAGTCGCGAACTGGCGGGAGCCGACGACGTCAATAATCTTTGGCCGCAAGCGTATGGAGGAACCCCCTGGAACGCCCATCTCAAAGACCGGCTGGAAAACCGCCTGAATAAGGAGGTCTGCGCCGGACGTTTATCGTTAAAAACGGCTCAACAAATGTTAGTCAACGACTGGCGTAAAGCTTTTATCAAATATTTCGGCGAACCCTGAGCTTTACGGGTTTTAATACCCGAATCATTAGCCCATCTTATGGTATTGCACGCAATAGATTGCGTACGACTGTGAGGCGTCGATTAAACCCTTTTCCAAAACGACTGCCTTGGCATTTAACGGGCAGTCGTCTCTTATGAATTGCTTCGCCACGGCTCAATTGCAGCTATCCAATCAAATTTAAAGCCTCGACTAATCCTTCCAACGCCTACAGCTAATTAACCATGGCGCAATAAATTAACGCTTTTTAATCTAAAGCTCATATTAAATTAATTTTGAATTCATGATGCCGTGATACTTTCGGAAGGCGTTTTACAAGGCAAATTTAAAGTAATTCGTTATTTAGTTAGTCTGATCGCGGATTGGACTATCTAGTCTGTTTTTAGCTCATAATTCTAAGGATGCATCCACATGAGATTTATTACGCTTTTACTCGCTCTGCTGTTCTCTAATCTGGCTCAATCTCAGCAGTTAACCCTCTCCTTTCCGGGCAATTTGCCGGTCACTCGTTCGCCGATCAGCACCATTCCGATGTGCGAAGTTGTCGTTTCCGGATATGCGGTGGATGTTACTATGCTCGGCGCTAATCTTGCTGGCGCATCCAATACCTGCATACCGGCCAATGTGCTTCCAGCTGTCGATGCGGGCAAAGTGACTGCCGGCAAGTACGGCACCAGTCCGTCCGTAGGCGCTCAGGTAGCGGTAAACCCGCCATCTGGGATAACTTTCGATGTTTCATCGTTTTCCGTTAACGATTACGGCGCCGGCAATACCTTGACCGCCTACGCCAACTACCCTGACGGCACTTACTTTACCTATCCGATTCCGTATGTCGCAGGCATATCGACCGTTACGTTGCCGGCGGAATTTACGGGAATGGCAAAGTTTGAAATTTACAGTTTGAATAACCGAATCGCCGTTGGCGACATTGTGATAAACGATTCGACACCGGTTACCCCCGTTCAATACACCGATAACTGGGTAGGCAACGGCGTTGGCAATGTTCTGCCGATTGATGCGGGTACGACCACCGCCAACGGCGGTGTGATTCAAGTAATTCCATATGGCACAAACAAGGAAGTGGTTTATACCTCGGCCTCATTGTCCTTCACTTTACTGAACCCGGCGTTTGTTATCGAAAAATCCAACACTGCGCACCCTGGAGTAACTATTGTCACCGCGAGCGGTTCTACGACAGACCAGAATGGGGCACCAATCACCGTCAGTGTTAAAGAAGCGTATCGCCAATATAAGCAACGTAACCAGATGCGTTATGGTTTGACCGGCGGTAGTTTGACAGTCGACTATTAAGACTATGAAGCGGCCGATCATTGCGATGGGCCGCGTCCATCGTTCCGCCACAAAAGAAAACTCAATTTGAAATTCTTAAACCGGCTTTTATTAATACAATTTAATGGATTAAATCGTGCGACTACACTCTCTTGCCACCGCTCTTTTAACGTCACTGATTTCGATAGATGCATATGCTTCTATCGACGTGTTTAGCCAAGCGCCCAATACGACTTTTTCTGCTAGTTCAGCTGTTTATAATGTTTCATCCGACCCTGGATTTACTTGGTCGCTTGACCAAGACGAAGAGGCTTGGACATATTTTAATGTGCCAACAGATCTTACTTTCAACAGGATTACTTGGTACGGTTCGAATTCGGACGGAAAATTTGCCGTGGATTTTTTTGCGGCAAGCTGTTTTTCATGCGGTGCTAATTGGGTTGGTACTAACTGGAAATATAACAATAGCCTGCTGCCGAATCCCGGGCCATTCAGCCACGCCCAAGTTCACAAGACCTTGATATCCGGCAATCTTTATACCTATTACATCGATTTAGCGTCGAGTTTAACGCTGGACCATACCAGTTTGTATGCACTTTCCGTCGTTAATAATTACACCGCAACACCATTCTCATGGTCGGAATCGAATATCGGCAGTGGTTCGCATCTCGATTACATCGTCGGACGCGCCTCATTTCTCAGGGCATCCGGCTCGTTAGCCTTCACTCTGACCGACACAACCGCTTCCGCAGTGCCATTACCGGCTTCTGCCTGGCTGTTAAGTTCCGGCTTGGTCTGTTTGTTAGGCTTTTCCCGAAAAGCTAGAACCATTTAGCAAGCAGTCTGTATAAAGCCGGCGACTATTTGTGTCGCCGGCTTTATTGGTAGAGCTATCCAACTATCTCGTTAACGCGCCATTCGATTCAGCGTAATCGTCCGAGCTTTCACATTTATGTCTAAGCATACTTGGAAAGGCGGCGAGCGCTAGTCTTGGCTTAATCGACAATATTTAGCATTCGATTCCGGCGATAAAATAGCCCAAGCATATTCGCGTGATGACTTACCCCATTGCAGTGGGAATGAACCGGTTGCCACGGCCCGCTCAAATAGAGCCGAATATGGCTTAGCGCTTCTATCTTGCATTGTAGTCAGCAATATGGCCCCGCAGTTCGCCACATCTTGCTGATTCAACCAGGTCGATATGCCCAAATCATTATTCAGTAATACCGTGGGTTCGGGACGCGTGTGTAGCAATACATTCCCTGCCAACCAGGTATCGGCGATAACAATGGTCAACGGTTGCTGCTGATGCTCCCGCCAAATCGCAGAGACTCGTTCCGCCATTAATTTACCGGGAAAATTGGTCCTCACCTCGTGTCCGGTCAAATTCGGGTAAATTATTTTACCGATCACAAAAAGCAACAAAATAACGGTTTGGAAAGACCAGGCTACATTGCGAGTATTTTGTAATAACTGTTCTTGACTATATTTATCGGAAAAACATTTAACAATTAAAATGCCCGCCGGCAAAAAAAATGCACACACCCAACTTCTAAATAAATAATTGCCATTTAGTAATGTCGGTAACAGTGCTAACAGAGTTGGCGTAAAAAGCGTGGCAATCAAGAAACGCCAATCGGCATCTCGATGGGATATTTTTGAAGAATTGGCTAATACCGGCTTGTGTTGACTAATTTTACTAATTAACCAGATAGCCAGAAAAAGCGGCAAAAAAGGTAGTATTTGTCCGACAAAAAACGCAGCAAGAATATCAAACCGGCTATTCGGCATATTCAGTTCATAATAAAAATAGCCAAAAGGCAGCCAATTATGATTTTCCAGCCACATTACATGCGGAAGAAGTACCAAAGCGAATACTATGCTGCTGACTAACAAACCTCGAATTATCAAAAAGTTTGCCCAGCTATTCTGCCAAATCAAATACACAAACGGGCCGGCAATCACCAACAATGCACTGTATTTTGTCAGCATGGCCAGCCCCGACGCTAGCCCCAATATTATCCAATTAAAAATACGTCTAGGATCATGTATCGCGCGGTAAAAATAATACAAAACCGCCGCGGAGAAAGGTAAGGAGACGGTGTTATGGTCGAATGATGTTGCCGTGTAGTTGTGATAGCCGATCAGTGACGTTATTAAAACGGCAGCGATAGCTAATCGATGCGGTAAAATTCTACTTGCCAATAGCCAAACATAGATCAGGGCAACGACAGCACAGCCTTGCGCGGCGAAAACCGTCAACCACATGGACGGACCGTTTAACAGCCGATTAAGACCTGCCATTAAAATAGAGGGTAAGGGTGGATGTTTGTAATACCCCCATTGCCAAGTTTGAGACCAAACCGTTTGTTCGACACTATCTAACACGATCGATTTTGACAACAGCCCTACCGACAGCGTCCAGGCCAACCAATATACTAATAAAAAACCGATTAACTGCCGGGTACCCTTGTCATCGGCAAACGAGAAAAATGTGGCTGACTTTCGTAATCGGTTTAAATCATTTATTTTTACAGCGGACAATTTTTATACCTCAATTTCGTAGGTTTTTCGGTTTTCAACACAGAAATTTATCTTAACGCATCTCACTGCGCTTATATCCGGAATCATAAGTTTTTAATGCGGGCTTTTCACCGAAGCCTATACTTGACTTCATCAAATACAGAGGTCTTTTTTTGACTTCTTCGTATATCTTGGCGATGTATTCGCCAATAATTCCCAAGCTGATCATAATAAAACTGCCAATCATCAGCAGACAAATAATGGTTGTGGCAAAGCCGGAAACGGCCTGCCCGGCCATAAAGGACCAAACTGCTTCGCTGGCAACAGTAATTCCCAATATCAAAGTAGCAATACCCAAAACGGTAACGATACGTAATGGCAGAGAGGTAAATGACGTGAGTGCGGTAATAGCCAATTCCAATAATGCCAGAAACGACCATTTGCTATTATCGCCTTGGCGGGAATCGACATCGAAATAAATATATTCCTCTTTAAAACCCAGCCAGCTCGTCAGCCCTCGGTAAAAACGCTCGCGCTCGGGAAGCTGGTGAATAACGATATCGACAATCTCGGCATCCAGTAATTTATAGTCGGACGAATTGTTGGTATTGATGCCGCCAAAGCCCGATACCAATTTATTGATGCAATATGCGGCGGCCTTTTTTTCGATCGACTCTCGATTGCGCACCCGCTTCACCGCATGCACGATTTGAGCACCCTGCTTCCATTTTTCCAACAAATCGGGAATCAAAATCGGCGGATGCTGGAGATCGGCATCAATGGTAATAACGGCTTCGCCGGCAGCATGCTCCAATCCGGCAAAGAGAGCCGCCTCTTTGCCGAAATTTCTGCTTAAGGAAATGGCTTTGATGCGCGGCTCGGACTGAGCAAGACGACAGATCTTTTGATAGGTATCGTCCCTACTGCCGTCATCGACGACCACAATCTCCCATTCGGTTTCACAGCCTAATAAGATGGAAATAATCTCAGTAACCGCTCGTTCTATCCCGATGCTCTCGTTGTAAGCCGGGATAACGACGCTGAGAACCGGGGCTTTGTTTGTTAGAAATATATTGTTACTCATATTGGCCTAACTGGATGCCGTGCTTTTGATAAAGGTCTTGAAGTTGCTGGCTGCGCAGCAAACTCAATTCGTTTTCCCACTCGTGGTAACTCGTCAATTTGCGATCTGTTACTTGTTTCGGATCGAAGTATCCGGGATGACACATCAGTTCGTAGGTTTGGCCGGGAACAAGGCTTGCAAACAAGTTCGCCAAGTATTCGATATTGAGTTTTCCGCTTTGGCTAAGGCCCAGTAGCGGATAGGCTTGAACATTAAATCTACGCCGGTTGATGAGGCTTAGGCATTGCATGACGGTATTCCGCACCAGCCCGGCGAAAATAGTGGGAAAGAACCATTCCGACCCGGTTAACCTGACGTGCCCAATCCGATAGTCGTGGGCAAGTTCCAAGCTCAGAGAAAATAGTTCGGGCAACATATGAATATGTTCATGCGAGTTTAGAAAGCGCAAGTTTCCGCCGTGACAGGCATCGATCTGCGCCCGCCATTCGGCGCGCACATCGTCTATGGCAATTTGTCCGGTCAAGATCATTAGACCCATGACATAAGCCGAGGGAAAACGGCCGTTATGTTTCGCGAGTTTGTCGGCCATGACCGATGTCAAAGGCCGGCCATGGGTCAAATTTAGATGCACGCCAATATCCAGATGAGGGACTTGCTGCAAACCAGCAAGTTGATCCGCTAAATCCGGACTGTTGGCGAGAATACCGGTAGCCGTTAATTTTCTGTCCGCGGCGAGTTCCAGGATGCCTCGGCTCACACATTGGAAGTAGCCGTAATCATCGGCATTGACGATCAATTGAATCGCTTGCTTGGCCATTGTCAGTTAACCGCGACAGTTTCAAACAAGATGTATCGGCCGGCGCTTTTTATCGGCTTTAGATGCAATTTCATCGCTACGGACAGCGCTTCGGCCGATTGATTGGTCAGCACATAAAAATGCCGACCAACACTCTGCATGCTTTGGTGCAGTTCTTCGATACCTGCCAATTCCCGGGTTTTGCCAGGCAAGTAGAATTGGGCGGAAAATGGCCTTTCCTTGATGTAAATTAACTGCTCATCGGGGCCGGATTGGCGCAGAAAAGCTTCGGCGATGTGTTTTTGCGATTTATAAAACTCGACGTCGGGCAATTGATAAGCCACCACCAGCCCTAAAAAAGACACCGGCACACACAAGGCCAAAACCGCCCGGTAGTTTTTTAGTTGTCCCTGCCAGTTGGCCACCAGCAAAGCCAATCCCGGCAAGCCTGGTAACACATACGTCCAAATCACATTCGCCGACAGGGTAAAAAACAGTACGGGCGACAACATCCACAGCAAGCAGTACAACTGCCAGCCCTCATTGACTGGGAACAATGTTTTCCAAACCTTGCCACGAAAAGCCACGATGAGGTTTTGCAGAAAAACCAAGGTCCAAGGAAAACCGGCGGCCAACCAATACAGCCAGATCGTGCCTCGTGCATGTTCGCGGCCAACGCCGTATAAATCGCCCTTCCAGCCGCTTTCGGTAAATCGCTTCCAGTGTTCACCAATAAAAAAATATTCCCAAAAACCCGGCGTGCGTTGCTCGGCCAACCAATACCAGGGGGCGCAAATGGCTATCATCATCAGGCTACCTGTTACCCAAGGAATCCGTTGCCATATATCGCGCCAGCGCCCGGTAATTAACGCCCACATCCCGACAGTGAGCCCGGAAAGCACCACCGTGATCGGCCCCTTCGCCATAAGGCCAATGCTCAGGCCAAGAAAAAAAACATAACCCCATAAGGATTTGCGCTCTTGCAACGCTAACCAAAATGCTGAAAGTGCCAATGTAATGCCGAAAGTCATGCACTGGTCCATGGCCACGGTACCGGACATGACGAAAAAAAGTACCGAGCTAGCCAGAATCAAAATGGTTGAACGCGCGTATTCGACATTGCGCTGCGATTTGGCCAGATGAAAGAGTATCCAGGCGATAGCTATACCCAACATAACGGAGGGCAGCCGGGCGGCAACATCATTTACGCCGGCAATACCCAAGCTTATCGATGTGAGCCATATGGTCAACGGCGGCTTACCCCAGAACGGAACCCCGTAATCGATCATCGGCGTTACCCAATTTTGGGTTTCCAGCATTTTGCGAGCCATTTCCGCGTATCGCGATTCCGAAGGATCGTAGAGCGGATAAAGACCCAAGGTTGCAAGGCGAATAATTAGGATAATGCCGATCATCACCAAGCCGGAGAGCGGCTTTTTAATCGGGAATCCGCCTGTATTGGCGGTCTTTCGGCCGCGGTTATCCACGGCGAATGTCCAAAACAAATTGGCAAAAAAGTTCCAGATCAAGACTAATGCCGTGGTTATTACTTGGGCATAAAGATAAAAAAATTTCGCCACCAACAATTGCATCAGCACCAGATTGAAACTCATTCCAATAAGAGCTATCAGCGCAAATTTGGGCAAAGTCCGAATATGCGGCTGACTGGAGTTAAATGTCAGCTTGAAATTCAAAACATAATTAACGACCAAACCCGCCAATGCACCCCACCCCGAAGCCGCCACGGGATTGAAACCTTGGGTCTCGACCAAGGCATAGAGGAGCGAATAATGCGCAAGCGTCCCAAAAACACCCACCAGCGCAAATGAAAAAAATTTAAGAAACACGTAAGTCCGTTATTTATAAAAAAATATTATCAATCCAGATCAAACGGTAGCTTATAGATTACTTTCATAGCAAAGTGTCAACTCGATGACGGCGCATATTAGCGTTTTATTTTTTATTTGGAAGCACTAGAAACTATACTGATAAAGCTGAGTTAGCAAAATCCGCGCCATAGGATAATCTTTACATAAATTAACGATTGAAGGCGGCCAAAGAATAATAATTTACTTATGCATGGTTCAAATGAACCTTGCGGGGGTTCAAATACCCAATTTAAATAGACCGCGGAGGGAATTGGGCGATTTAGAAACCACGCCTTAAGTTAAGCCCCTCCTGATAGACGACTGCATGGAAGGAGGTAGGGCAGCGCCGGGAGCGGTTGCCGAGAGGGTTGAGGTGAGGAGAATCCGGTAAAAAATGCCTTTCGATTACCCTCATCCTAACCTTCTCCCTTAGGGAGAAGGAATATTCCACCTTAACTTAAAGACATTGTCGTTCGGGCAGAAGCTGTTAGCTCATTTTTCGTATTGCAAAACTGGCAGCCAACAACATTAATGCACTGGGGCAAATGGCGACTATCATGGGATTCATATCGTAAACAAGGCCCATATTGCCCGCGACCTTGTCCAAAATATTAAACGTCATACCGATCACGATGCCTATCAGAATGCGGGCGCCCGTGCTTGAGCCCCGGCCGATACCGACGACGAAAGGTACGGAAACCATCAGCATCACAAACGTCACAAACGGATTAACCAAACGGCTCCAAAACGCCAATTCATAGATCTTGGATTTTTGATTATTCTGTTTTAGAAAATCGATATACATAAACAAGTCATACAGCGACAAATTATCCGAATCGACGACTGCCACTTTCAGTAAATCGGAATCAATTGTCGATTGCCAGGGCAGTTTCTCCTGATGCTCGGCTAAAATCCGGTTTGAGGTGATTTTCGATTGCGTGACGCGCTGTAACTCCCATTGGTCTTTGCCTTGAAATTGGGCGTGTTCGGCTTGAGTTATATCGCTTAGCTTATTGCGATCGTCAATTTCATAGATGCGTATATCGCCAAGCGAGCCGTCGTCGAGAATCTTCCGAACGTTGACGAAGCGGTTGCCTTCTCTGAGCCACATACCGTATTGAGAGCGTATCATCGCGCCATCGTTGAGCGCGGAAGTTCGAAGCACCTGTGCAGTCCGCTCACAACCCGGCGCGACGTACTCACCGATCAGTACCGCTAAAATGACCAGAACCAGGCCAGCCAGCATAATTGATTTAATAACCCAGAATATTGAAAGTCCAGCCGCCCTAATCGCAACAATTTCGCGATTATTGGCCATGGAGCCGACTACAAAAAGGCTGCCCAATAAAGCGGCGGACGGCATCAGTTCGTAGACCATCCGAGGCGAGGTCAACGACAAATAGATCAAAATTTGTTTTAAATCGTACCCGCCTTTCCCCAGATCCTTAAGTTGATCGCTAAATGTAAACAGATTGTATAAAGTTAACAGTAGCAGCAAAGCGATGATGGAGCCTTTAACTACTTCTCTCACTATATAACCCGTCAATACCTTCATTTCACCATTCCAGATGTTTACTAAACGGACAACTATATCAGTTTATGAGGCGGGGCTTCGACTCACTGCTTGCCGACATGCGGAAGCAGCCTTGTCTAACGGATGCCGTATTTTTTCAACTTATACCAAAGCGTGCGTTCGCTGATTTTGAGCAACCTCGCCGCTTTGGCTTTATTGCCGGTTGCCAGGGTTAAAGCCTGCGCTAATAAGCTGATTTCCAGTTTTTCGACGTTCGACTCCATATCCAGGCTGTCTGCGCGATTTGGTTGTAAACTCCCGCCTAGGCTTTCCTGATTAGGCCCGTTCAAGACTTCCTGCGGAAAATGGCGCAACGCTATGGGACGCCCCTGACTCAAGACCAAAGCCCGCTCGATCATGTTTTCCAACTCGCGCACATTGCCGGGCCAATCATAATTTAACAAGGCCTCGCAGACATCGGCCGACAACGGCGTTGAGACCCCATATTGCGCCGATGCACGGTATTTCTCGACAAAGTGCATCGCCAATGGCGGAATATCCTCTCTTCGTTCCCGCAAGGCCGGCAAGGCAATGGTCAACACATTCAAGCGATAGTACAAATCTTCCCGCAACAGTCCGTGTTTGACCGCCTCCAACGGATTGCGATTGGTGGCGGCAATCACCCGCAAATCGATTTCAATGCTGCGATTGCTGCCCAGGCGGTCGACCCGGCTTTCCTGCAAAACCCGTAACAATTTTGCCTGAGTGGCGGGCGGCATTTCGGTAATTTCATCGAGAAACAGCGTACCGCCGTCGGCGAGTTCAAATTTACCGACCCGATCTTTAACCGCGCCGGTAAACGCCCCACGCACATAACCGAACAGTTCGCTTTCCAAAATGTCTGCGGGTATAGCCGCGCAATTAATGGGCACGAACAAGCCATCCCGGCCTGAACTGGCATGTACCGCCCGGGCCACCAATTCCTTGCCGGTACCTGTTTCGCCGTAAACAAAGATGCTGGCCTTGCTGGGTCCGGCTTGGCGGATCAGTTCATACACTTGGCGCATGCTCGAGCTTTGCCCGATGAATTCGTCCCATCCTTTACCGGTTTCGTCGCGTAAAAACTGATTTTCCCGTTGGATACGATTAATTTCGAGCGCCCGCCTTACCACCAATTCGACTTGCTCGACATCCAGCGGCCGGATGATGAAATCGAAAGCGCCCTGTTTCATGGCTGCCACGGCTGTTTCCACCGTGCCGTATGCCGTAACAACAATCACGGGAAACGCATGGCCTTCATCGCGCAGCGTCGCCATTAGCTCCAACCCGTTAATGCCCGGCATATTCAAGTCGGTAATCAGCAAATCGACGGCGGTTTCCCGTAACACGCTTAAAGCGGCTTGAGCATGTTCAGCGCTCAACACATCGCATCCCAGTTTTTTCAGCAAAACTTCCAAAACCCGCCGGGCATTGGCTTCATCGTCAACGATTAATACGCGCGAACCGCTTAACATAGATTTTTTGTTTGCCGTCTTGGCAGAAAAATCGTGAAACAGGCACCGCCCAATTCGCTGCGCCCAGTCGCTATGCTACCGCCATGGGCCACAACAATCTGCTGAGTCACTGTCAGGCCAAGCCCGATTCCGGTGTCGCGGGTAGTGAAAAACGGATCGAACAGTCGCTGGCTCGATTCTGAGGCAATACCCGGGCCATTGTCTTCAACCTTGATCTGCACGCGGTCGGCATCGCTGGCGATGACTTGAACCCTTATGCGTCCGGCAGCGGACAGCATTTGAATGGCGTTTAACATCAAGTTCAAAAACACCTGCACCAACAATTCTTCGTCCGCTTCGATAACGGTCAACGGTTCGGGCTTAACGATTTCGATCACAATCGACTTGTTTTCCGCTTGTTTGCTCAATAATTCGATGGCTCGCTCAATGACCGGTTCAAGCATCAAGGCCTGCATATCAGGCGGCCTTGGGCGGGCACAATCCAGTAAAGTCGAAATCAGCCGATTCAAGCGGGCGCTTTCTTCCACGATGATACGGCTCATGTCGCGTCCGTCCTCTGTTAAAGCTGCGTCGGCTTGCAGAATCTGAGCGCTGGTTTGCAGGATACTGAGTGGCGTTCTGACTTCATGCGCCATGATCGCGGCCATTTCACCGACTACGGCCAGTTTGGCGGCGTGAATAACTTGTTGCCGCGACTGTTCCAAGTCCTCGCTCAGTTGGGCAAAGGCCTGACTTAACTCCTGAACTTCATTAATATCGGCCCTGCTCGACTTAAAGGATACCGGTAATGTCTGAAAGTTTCTGACCCAGGATGTCAAGTCCAATATGGGGCTGGCAATGCGCCGAGCCAGCCAGTGCGCGATTGCCGCAGCTATCAGGCTATTGATCAAAAACACGCCGCCGAACCACCACCACAAGCGCCAGATCGACTGAAATGCCTGTTCGGTGGATTGAATAATCAATAATGACCAGCCCAGATTGGCATAAGCCTGATAGCCTTGAGAATGGGCGTAGCCAACCAAGACCGGTGCCTGGCTCAATGGCTGGCCCTGATGTATCTTCGATCCGTGTCCCTTGGTGTCTCCCCAGTCGGCGAAGGTTTGCTTGAGCAGCATTTGCCGCGAGCGGATCTCCGCCGAACCGGCAATTGCTCTGCCGTCCGCATCCAATAACACGATATACCGTTGCCCCGACTCGACACGGCTTGCACGGTCGAATAGTTGCATGATGTGTTTAAGATCGAAGATTCCATACAGCCGGCCATGTTCGCCGGCCGAGTATTTATCCGGCACCGAGGCACGCATGCTCAATGGGGCGTGATCGTAGGGCGGTTCCAGCCGCGGGTTTTCCAGCACGATTTGTCCGTGCGGCACGCTGGCCTGGATCCAGTCCGCTTGCGGGCGAAAATACGAGCCTATTAAATAGCTATCGGATGCGGCAACGATTTTGTTGGCATCATCCAAATAAAACAGTCCGAGGTACACGCCAGGATAACTTTGCTCCATATTCTCCAGAAATTGCGCCAACCGTTTGTCGATATCGCCAATACGCCCCTCCTGAAGAATATCCAATTGGCTCCAGGAATAGACGTTTTGCAGACGCTCGAACATCAACATGTCGATCTGCTTCATCAGCATGGCGGCGTCATTTTCCAGGCTATTGGCAATTTCATGCCGCAGCATGACTCGGGAAGCATAGAACGACAGCGCCGCAATAGGCGCACTTCCCAGAAATAATAAGGCCAGAAATGAGAATAAAAAAATCCGCTGAATTCGCATGCGCCATTATAAGGACAGCAACTAGCCCTTGCGTATCTAGATTCGGCATGACACCCGGCAGCGAAAGTTGTCTAACGTTTGTAAAACCACATCTGATAAATACTGAGCAGGATTTGTATGCCCATGGAAATGCCCATCAGCGCGCCGCTAAAAACCACGACATAAGCGAACTGCGAGATATTTTTAGTGATGAACCAAGACATCACGTCCAACAACATGGCAGCAAAGGGGATGACTACCGCAATGCGCTTGACGTAGATATTGATCTCGCATAGCAAAAATATCCGGCCGATGAAGAATAAAATGAAAGCAATGCCAAACAAATGAATATGCGACACCCTGACTAGCGCCGGTAACGAGGCGCCGCCGCTATGCGCAACTTCCGACACGCCTGCGTAATCGCTGAGATCCGGTAATGCCGGATTAATGCTGGGCGTGTGGCAGAGTATGCAGTCCCGATTCAGAATGGGCGCAATGGTTTGCCGATAGCCGTTTTCTTCGGCACCGTCGTGTATCCATTTCAGAATGACTTCCTTGTCGCTCTTATATTTGAGGTTGGGCTCCATGATGCCGTTAATGGCGGCGCCCAAGCGCGTTTGATTGTTGGAGCCATGATACATGATAACGATGTCGTTCATGGACAGACCGGGTTTACCGTCTCGGCCCTGGTGAGTGTAATACATGTTGATCAAGGCCATGATATACGCCAGGCCTATGGTCAACAGAAAAACCGTGTTTAATATTCGCTCGCTGACCGATATATCTTTAAAACGCGTATATTGTTTAGTCATAAATTAACGTCACGCTCGATGCAATGTCGAAGTCCAAAAAATGCCGGTACGACAGTACCGGCAACAGAACGACAATTCTTAGCCGTTTGAGGCTAAAAACTCAACCAGGTATTGAAATACAGCGTGTTATTGTCGCTAGCGTTGGTGTTCGGGCCGGCATAGTTTTTGTCCGCGCCATCGAGTTTGGTATAGGCCACGTACTGAGCCGCGAAACGTAGATTCAAATAGGATGCGGCCCCGGTGGAAGCGGTTTTACCGAAAGGCACGTAATCCAACTCGAACGTAAAAAACTCCGAATTCGGCTTATTCGGCACGTTGCTATACAAGCCCAAATCCTTGTTGCCGTATATATGATTAAAACCGACACTGGCGCTATAGGTCTGGTCGAAGGTATACGAACCGTTCAACCCCAAAAATCCCAATTGCTGATTATAGTTGCTGGCGCCGGCTGGGTTCTCGGGATCGAAGTTGGCGTTATAGGTAGCGCCCAACTCCTGCTGTTCCCGAATATAGCTGGCCTTGAATTCGTAGATGTGTTTCGGATTGGCCAGATATTGATAATTAAAATCCAGCCCCAAATCGGTATAGCGATCGGTCAACGCAATGGTCGGATCCGGCAACACATTGGCCCGAAAACCGAAATGCCCCAAGGACACATAATGGCCTTGCCATTCTTTTTGCAAGGCTATCCGCCAATACGGCGCGCCGCCATCGAGTTTGCTGATGTCCCGGTAACCCATGCCTTTTTGCAGGCTGCGGGAAAAATTGGTATAGGCGCCGGCTTCCACGAAAAGAATGTCATTGACCATGGTATATAGGGTCGCGCCACCCAATTTCGTGTCAAAGCTGCTTATCGCGGGTCCCGCACTGGGACCGTTAGCCAGCGGCGAGCCGACATAGGGAAATCCCCAAGCGGGCGTGGTGTTCCATAAATCCTGCACGGATGGATTATTGTTGAACGACAACCCGTACACAAAATTTTGGCCTAACAAATCGGCTTCGTCGGCAATACGAATATCGGTATTATCCAGAGCGAATGCGCTCCCGACGCCATCGTAAGTAAATTGTACGAACGCGCCCAATTGCTTGAATACCCGGCCGCCAAAGAATGCCGAAGCCTGGTCCATCGCCAAGTTATTGTTGGCATTATATTGCCGATTCGCCAACGCCCGGTCTTCCGGATTAGCCAGATCGGGATTATCTTTTTTGGTGTTGGTGAAAGAACCCATGACCATGCCGCCCAGACGGCTCAACAAGGATTCGTTACTGCCCCAGGTATAGCCATTTAGCTTGAATTGACGGCCGTAAGGGGTAAGATTCGGGCCAAACGCTTGTGTATGGCACATGGTACAAGCCATGCCGGTTTGGCGGGCAAAGCTCGGTAACGCGTTGGCCGCTCCCGATACCCCTAGCCAAAATATCGCCACGCAGATCCATATCCGGCAACTGCTCAAATTTGCCGGTCTTAACATCCGTTTTTTCATGTACTGCAACCTTTTTACTATGCATAATTGAAATCTGCATACGAGCATGAAACGTTCAACTCCTTATGCATCCTCAATTTCGAGTCAATTACCATGCCATAGTGATGATAAGCCAAGTGCTGCCGGCTCTTATATCTGCATAGACACACTCTGCTTTGGATTTTGCCGGCACACCGCGCAAGAAAAGTCTGCAATTTTGGTATGGTTTAGCAAGATCCCTGCATTTTTGGTATGCCGGCAGCCTAGCGGCCGCCAACCGGCAAAGTCAGTATGATTTTGACACGACTATCGACATGATCTTGCCGGACATAACCAATCGCGCCAGGGGTGGAACTGATAAAACGCAACACGGCCTCTTCTGAAGACATTACCGGTGGCGGAGTGATACCGTGAAAATACTGACCGTTCCAGTAGTCCTCCTGGTCTTCCGGCAACATCGAAAATAAAGCCAACGAAAAAATGTGTCTCAACGGATGTGCGATAGGCAAATTGATTGGGATCCAGCGATTACCCTGGTCGTCAATCTGAATCTTGCGTAAATAAATCAGCTTCAAATTCTCAAGAGTCAACTTAGGTAGCTGGCTGTTAGCGGCTGTGACGACCACAATCGGCTCGGCGAGAATTTGCCGGCAACTACCCAACAACAGCATAAAACCAATCGCGCGAAAGGTTTTGTAGCGCATCAAAACAGAACCGCAAATGAAGCAGCCAGACCGTCGGGCGCTAATTTATCGTTGTTAGCGCCTGTACGATATTCCAACTTCCAGACGATGGGCGGGCTAGGCCGATAAGCCAATCCCATTACGCCGGCATGTCCGGTGTTATCGAAAGTTTGCTGGAAGGCTTCGTAGCGGCCGACTAGAAACCAATGCCGGCTCAACGGCGCGACGCCTTGTAAATATCCTTGCCATAGACTTTTGTCGTTAGGATGGCTCCCGTGGCTGCGGTAAATGATTTCGCTGCGAATTTCGTATTTCCGGTACTGCCACAAGCCATCAAAACCTGCCAAGGAATATCGGTCGGATTGGGCTTGTTGCAGCAAAAAATTGGTAAACGAGATACCAAATTGCAACTGGTCGTTCCATTGGTATCTCAGATGGGCGCCAAACGCGTCTTTAAAGGGGTTGTCCGACAAATGCGGATCGATAGGTTCGGTAACATCGCCGTAAACCGCGTATTCGAGCTGCCGGTCAGCAAACGGCAATACGCCATGCAGCATCAGGCCCGACACGTGCGTGGAAAATAAATTGTCGGTAGCGACCGGACGATAAGTAGTCCAGACTAACGGCGCGGCATGCAGCACGTTCCATTGGCCGATCGGGGTAAGAAATTTGCCGACGCGCACCGTCAGTTTATCGTTGACCAAGCCATCGAAATAAAAGCGTTCCGACTCAAAATGCGTCTGACGCGTGCTCAAGTCTTGGTTCTGGCCGGCGGTCAAGGCATCCGCCAGCTCCAACTCCGAAAAAAAACGCAGCCATGAATTTTTATCCCAACTGACAAACAGGCTTAGATCGTTTACCTGGAATTGCCAGGGCTTTTTCCCGGCGGCCATCACTTCAGCATTCGCATAGCCTCCCAAGCGCAAGCCGCTGTCGCCTAATGCATAACCGCTGCCTAGCCGATAAGTGGGCTGAGCGTCATCATCGCCTCTGGCTGGATTGGCTTGTAGAAAAAGCCATATAGCTATAACGACCGGAAACGGCA
>CAZGUM010000037.1:0-27729 GCA_964529085.1 uncultured Methylomonas sp.
TGAGGCATTGCAAAATGAACAAGCCAAGCAAAACCAACACGCTTGATTCAGAACTTATCAAACTCACCGAAGCAAAGCATCACGACCCTTTCGCCGTGCTGGGCCGTCATGGCCTAGGCAGCGATACCGTCATCAGGGTGTATTTGCCTTATGCGGAAACCGTGCGGCTCAGCCCCAAAGGCCCGGAATTCAAACGCATCCCCGATACCGATTTTTTCGAATACCTGCCGGGCAAAGAAGCTATTGCCGAGCATTACCAATTGTTTTGGACGGACAAGGACGGCCACGAACATCAACAATACGACCCCTATTGCTTCGGTCCGGTACTGCCCGAGTTCGATCAACATCTGTTCGCGGAAGGCCGTCATTGGCACATTTATCAAAAACTCGGTTCACATCTGCTCAGCGTAGCGGATATTCCTGGAGTGCATTTTGCCGTCTGGGCGCCGAATGCGCAGCGGGTCAGCGTCATCGGAGACTTCAATCGCTGGGATGGCCGCTGCCATCCGATGCGCAGCCTGGGTAGCAGCGGTATCTGGGAAATTTTCATTCCGGGCTTGTCTGTCGGCTGCCTGTACAAGTTTGAGATTCTAAATCGCCATACCGGCCAGCTGCTGGTGAAAACCGACCCTTACGGCCAGCAATTCGAATTCCGCCCGCAAACCGCGGCGATCGTCACCGCGGAAGACAGCTATTCCTGGCAAGACGGCAGTTGGATGGAGCATCGCCCGCAACATGACTGGCTGCATCAGCCGATGTCGATCTACGAAGTACATCTTGGGTCCTGGCGGCGGGATCATCGCGGCAACTTCCTGAATTACCGCGAGCTTGCCGAACAATTAGTGGATTATGTCAAGGAACTGGGTTTTACCCACATCGAGTTACTGCCGGTTACCGAACATCCGCTGGACATTTCCTGGGGCTATCAAACCACCGGCTATTTCGCACCAACCAGCCGCCACGGCACCCCGGACGATTTCCGTTTTTTCATCGATCATTGCCATCAAAACGGCATAGGCGTGATTCTGGATTGGGTTCCCGCCCACTTTCCGAAAGACAGCTTCGCCTTGGGCCGCTTCGACGGCACGCCGCTTTACGAACACGAAGACCCGCGCAAAGGCGAGCACCGCGACTGGGGCACTCTTATATACAACTACAGCCGCAACGAAGTGAAAAACTTCCTGCTGTCCAGCGCGTTCTTTTGGCTGGAGGAATTCCACCTGGACGGCCTACGTGTCGATGCGGTGGCGTCAATGTTGTATCTGGATTACTCGCGCGACGCCAACGATTGGATTCCGAATATGTATGGCGGCAATGAGAACCTGGAAGCCATCGACTTCCTGCGCCATATGAATACCGTCACCCACGAGCAACACCCCGGTACGGTAATCATGGCCGAGGAATCGACCTCCTGGCCGCAGGTGACCCGTCCCACCTGGACCGGCGGCCTGGGCTTCTCGATGAAATGGAATATGGGCTGGATGCACGACATTCTGCATTACATGCAGGAGCAACCTATCCACCGTTCTTACCATCACGACTCGCTGACTTTCGGCTTGCTGTACGCATTCACCGAAAACTTCGTACTGCCGTTTTCGCACGACGAAGTGGTGCACGGCAAAGGTTCGATGTTGAACAAAATGCCTGGCGACGAATGGCAGCGCTTTGCCAATTTGCGCCTGCTGTACACGATGATGTTTACCTATCCCGGCAAGAAATTGTTGTTCATGGGTTGCGAATTCGGTCAAGGCACGGAGTGGAGCTGCAACCGCACTTTGGATTGGTATGTACTGGATTACCCGCATCACAAAGGCTTGCAAACCTTGGTCAAGGATTTGAATAGACTCTATTCCAGCCATACGGCGCTACATCGCTACGACTTCGATCATCACGGTTTCGAATGGATAGATTGCCACGACTATCAGCAATCCATCATCAGCTACCGGCGGAAATCGGCGCATGAAGATCTGATCGTGATCCTGAACTTCACGCCGGTGCCACGAGAAAGTTATCGGATCGGCGTGCCTAACCCAGGCACTTACTACGAAATCTTCAACTCGGACTCGCAGTATTACGACGGCAGCAACACCGGCAACGGCGCCGTACTGTCCGAACCGCAACCTTGGATGAATCAAGACCACTCCATTTCAGTCACCTTGCCACCCTTGGCCGGCATTATTTTGAAAATGTAGTTTTAATCGTCATGAAAAAAATTCTGTTCGCGAGCAGCGAAACCCATCCCTTGATCAAAACCGGCGGCCTGGCGGATGTCGCCGGCAGCCTGCCCTTGGCCCTGGCCGAACTGGGCCAGGATGTGCGCATCATCATGCCCAATTACCAAGGCATCAAAAACTGCGAGCCCGGCCGTTATCTATGTACCGTGCGAGTCAACAATTGCGACGTCAATCTATTGGAGACCCGTTTGCCGGACAGCGATTTGATTGTCTGGCTAGTGGATTACCCGCCGTTCTTCAACTTTCCCGGCAATCCTTATCTCGACGAGGCCGGCCGCCCCTGGCCGAATATCGGCGAACGTTTCGCGCTGTTTTGCCGCATCATCGTCGAAGTAGCGACCAACCGGGCCTATCTGGACTGGCACGCCGACATCGTGCACTGCAACGATTGGCAAACCGGTTTGGTTCCGGCTTTACTATCCCTGGAACCTAACCCGCCGGCAACGATTTTCACCATCCACAATATGGCTTATCAGGGCTTGTTTCCAGGCAGCACCTATGCGCAATTGAATTTGCCGGGACAATTGCTGCATCCGGACGGACTGGAGTTCCACGGCATGTTGTCGTTCATTAAAGGCGGCCTTAGTTATTCCGATCGTATTACCACGGTCAGCCCCACATACGCGCAAGAAATCCAAACGCCGGAATTCGGTTATGGCCTTGAGGGCCTGCTGGCGCACAAGCAGCAATATTTACGCGGCATTCTGAATGGTATAGACGTATCGGTATGGAATCCCGCCAACGATGCCTATATAGCCCAGCCTTACAGCGTCGATAAGCTGAAAGACAAGCGAATCAACAAATCCGCCCTGCAACAGCAACTGGGCTTACCGGTGGATGCGGAAATCCCCTTGTTCGGGTTAATCGGCCGATTGGTTGAGCAGAAAGGCATCGATTTAGTACTCAGCTGTCTGCAGGAAATGACGACGCTACCCTTACAATTTGCCCTGTTGGGCAGCGGCGATAAAAGTATCGAATACCGGCTACAAGAGTTCGCACGCCTATACCCGGAACGCGTAGCCATCACCATAGGCTACGACGAACGCTTGGCGCATCAAATCGAAGCCGGTGCCGACATTTTCCTGATGCCGTCCCGCTTCGAACCCTGCGGCTTGAACCAAATGTACAGCCAACGTTACGGCACGATACCTATCGTCCGCAAAACCGGCGGTTTGGCCGACACCGTGGTGGACGCCTTGCCGGAAAGTATCGCCAACGGCACCGCCAGCGGCATCGCTTTTAACGATACCTCGGCAGCGGCATTGATCGAAGCAATAAAACGTAGCCTGGTGTTATTTCACAATCAGCCCGTATGGAAACAAATTCAGCGTAATGCGATGGTCAAGGATTTCTCCTGGCAAAACAGCGCGAATCAGTATTTAGCGCTTTACAATGAAATCTAAAGCTTGGTTGAGCGTTCTGCTGGTTTCGGCCGGCATCGCGCTTGCCGACGAGGCGGCGATGGAAGTAATTCCGCTCGTTAACCGCCCCGCCTCGGAAGTACGTGCCTTACTGGCACCCTTGCTGGATGCCGACGACCGGGTGATCGATAACGGCTCAAGCCTAATCGTAAAATCCGCTCCCGCCAGACTCGCGGAAATCAAGGCGCTGATTCAGAAACTCGATACCCGGCTCAGCAATTTATTAATCAGCGTATTACAAACCAGCAGCAAAACCGCCGCCGAATTAAACGCGGAAGCGAGAATTGCCGCATCGCCCAATACGATTCAAATGCGCGGCATGGTCGGCAACACCGAGGATTTGCGAAATCGGCAACAGCATCAGCAACTGCGTACACTGGAAGGCCAACCCGCTCATATCAAAACCGGGCAGGTACGACCCGTGCAGAATTACAGCGTTTACAGCTCGGCTTATGGCAACTCGGTGATCGGCAACACCCAAATGATGGAGGCCAGCACCGGTTTTGCGGTTACTCCCCACCTCACCGGCAACCAAGTGCTTATCGATATCGAACCGTGGTCGGATCGGTTCCAACGCAACGGCAATATGGACACCCAATCCGCTCACACATCCTTACGCGCCAATCTGGGCGAATGGGTTGAAATAGCTGGAAATGCCGACGCAGAGCAAGCCGAAAGCTCCGGTTTCAATAGTTTTAACCGCAGTACCGAAAAAAATGTTTTACGGATTCTGATCAAAGTCGATCAGGCCGATTAACTCCTATCAGAGGCCTTCCACACCCAGCCATTCCAACCTGTTCCAAGCGACGAGATCTCGGCATTACGCTAAAATTATTTTCGGTTTTGTGCGGGGCGCCATAATAAAACTATCGTGCTAAGCGGAAATTAGAGGCGTATTGGGTATGATAATCCCGTCACATTCTTGCAGTAACAGTAAGATGAGCATCATCAAAATCCACAGCGCGTCGTTTCTAACATATGTTATGACGATAATCTGTTTAATCGCAGCGCCGAACGGGGTATCCGCCCGGGAAACCCTTCGAGTGTTGACCTGGGACGGGTATGCGGATAACGACGTGGTTTCTGCCTTCGAACAAAGATTCGACGTGTCGGTAGAAGTAACTTATGTAACCTCGGACGACGATCTTTGGGAAAAAGTCAATCGCGATAGCTACGACGTATTTGCCGTTAATACCGCGGAATTGCAGCGCTACATCGATCAAGGCCTAAGCAAAGCCATCACTTTGCAGAATATTCCCAATCACCGGCAACAGTTGCCGCGTTTCCAAAATTTAGAAGCGGTCGCCGGCCTAGTTCGCCAGGACAACACCTATGCCATCCCGTATACTTATTCGGAAATGGGTCTGATCTACAACCGAAAACTGGTTAAGGATAAACCACTTTCGATGGCGGCAATGTGGGACCCTGATTATCGAGGTCGGGTACTGGCCTTTAATACCAGCAATCACAATTTTTCTCTGGTAGGCTTGTTGATGGGCTTAGCAAACCCTTTCCGAATGGATCACGCCGAATTGGCACAAGCCGCGCGTGAGCTGGTGAAACTGCGTCGTAACGTATTGACGTTTTATGCCACCGCCGAAGAAGCGGCGGCACTGTTTGCCAAATACGATATCGCGTTACTATTCGGTAATTACGGCACCCAGCAATTGAAAGCGTTAATTGAAACAGGTGCCGACATCGGTTACGTCATCCCCCGCGAAGGCGCGCTGGCATGGCTCGATTGTTGGGCAATTACCAAAAATGCCAAAAACCCGGAACTGGCTGAAAAGTGGATAAATTATACCTTAGAACAAAATGTTAGCGAGCGCTTGACTGCGCGGCATGGTTTGGCAAACACCATCACCGCTCCGCCAAATACAAGCACCGAAGAAGACAACAACATCATATGGCTGGAACCGGTATTGGACCCGATGCACCGCAAAGCCCTGTGGGACAGAATCATTTCCGGCGAAGGGCCAGAGGCCTTTTAAATGCGCTTGAGCATAGGCATAAAACTAGGTTTCTGGCTGGCGCTGTTAGGCACAATATCAACCGGCCTAACCGGATATTATGTCTATGACCGCAGTCGGGCTATCCTGGTAGAAACGTCCAAAGACAAATTGCTCAATACCACGCAAGCCTTGGCCCATCGTTTTAGCGACGCCTTGGAGGCGACCGCCGCCGACGTCAAATTGCTGACCAATTTGTCTGTCAATGAGGAAATCGTTTTAGGAGAAACCCCGGCTCAATTGCCGTTACACAAAAAACAATTGGCGGGAATATTCATCAGTTTGTTGAAAGCCCATCCCGAATACAGTCAAATCCGCTTGATCGACGCGCAGCACTACGGCAAGGAACTGGTCAGAGTCGACAGAGACCGCGACGACTTAAAAGTTATCGCCGAAACTCAATTACAGGAGAAGAACCACTTCTCGTATGTGTTCGAAACATTACGACTACCCGCCGACAGCTACTACACCTCCGAAATCAACTTAAATCAGGAACTTGGCACACATCTCGGTTACGGTAAACCGACGATCAGAATAGCCATGCCGATAAAATCCGCGGACACCACTATCGGCCTAATCGTAATCAATGTCGATCTTGACGGGCTGTTCGATAGAGTACGCAGTAATATCCCAACCGATCTCAAAATGTTGCTCAGCAACGATAGAGGGGATTATTTAATACATCCCGATAGCCAAAAAACCTTCGGTTTCGAACGTGGCCGCAGTTTTTTGATTCAAAACGACGTGCCTAATTTAAAGGCAATACTGGAAGGCCGGCAAAACTATTCCGTGTTTGCGACTAGCGATACGCAAAGTTTGGCAACTTCCTCCTTAGCTGCTTTCGTGAAACTGCCCCTGGATTCGACAGCGGGCCGGCATTTCGCAATTCTGGGCTTATATACGCCGCTAGAGAGTATTTTGGCGGAAAGCAAGACCTTGGGCAGGGATGTTATTGAAATAACCTTGCTGTTCAGCCTGTTGGCTAGTGTGACCTCGTTGATTTTGGCGCGAGTGTTGTCCAAACCGCTCAATTCGATGACCACCACCATAGGTCAATTCGCGTTGGGACAAACCTTGCCGACCTTACCCACTCAGCGCGACGACGAGATAGGCTATTTGGCCAAAAGCTTTTTGTCGATGACCCAGCAATTGAATGCGCAGGTTGCGGAGTTGCATGCATCGGAAGCCAAACTGCACGCAATCGTGGACAATGCACCGATCGGCATCTGGCTGGTCGGCCTGGATCGGCGCTTTTTGTTTGTGAACAAAACTTTTTGCGATGCACTGGGCGTAACGGAAAACCATTTTACCGCCAACAACCAACTTGCCGATGTGCTTGGCGCAGACATGGCGGCCCGCTTTCTGGCAGCCGATCAGGAATGTTTGTACGACCCAAGCCAGCCGCATCAATCACTGGAGCTTATCCGATTTGCCGATGGCAAACGCCATACCCTACAAATAACCCGAACCCAATTGCTCGGGATGCACAAGGAAACAGTCGGCGTGATCGGCATCGCGATGGATATCAGTGAACGCCAACAAGCGGCAAATCGGGAGCGCGCCCACAACCGCGTACTGGATCTGCTCTCCAAGGGCGCCGCGCTACCGGAAATGTTGCACGCCGTAGTGTTAGGGGTGGAAACGCAAAACCCCGATTTGATTTGCTCGATTTTATTATTGAACAGCGAAGGTAACCAATTGTTTATAGGAGCCGCGCCGCGCTTGCCCGATTTCTATAACGCCGCCGTAGATGGTTTGCACATTGGCCCGGGTGTCGGTTCTTGCGGCACTGCGGCATATTTTGGCCAACGGGTGATTGTCGAGGATATTCAGAACCATTTGTATTGGGTGCCATTTAAAGAGCTGGCAGCCAAGGCTGGTTTGGCAGCCTGCTGGTCCGAACCTATCCGTAGCGCTTCCGGCAAATTGTTGGGTACTTTTGCCATTTACCGGCAGCAACCCTCCGCACCAACGCCCGAGGACATACAGATGATCGAACAGGCTTCCAGCCTTGCAGGTATCGCCATCGACCGCAGCCGCGCCAACGAAGAACTGCAACTGGCCTCCTTGGTGTATCAAAACAGTAGCGAAGCGATGGCGGTCACCGACGCTCAAGGCATCATCATCAATATAAACCCGGCCTTCACCGATTTGACAGGCTACGCGCTGGACGAAGTAATCGGTAAACAACATAACATTCTGAATTCCGAACGCCAGGGCGACCAGTTTTACCAAGCGATGTGGCAAGCCATCAACAGCTGCGGCCATTGGAAGGGCGAGATATGGAACCGCCGTAAAAATGGCGAGGTATTCGCCGAGCAACTTACCATCAACACCATATTTAGCGCCGACGGCTCGCCGCAACGCCGCGTCGCGTTGTTTTCCGACATCACCCAGAAAAAACAGTCCGAAGAACTAATCTGGACCCAGGCCAATTTTGATCCGCTTACCGGGTTGCCCAATCGCCGCATGTTTCACGACCGCCTGGATCAGGAAATCAAAAAAGCCTCTCGCAACGGCTTAATGCTGGCATTGATACTGCTTGATCTGGATCGTTTCAAGGAAATTAACGATACGCTCGGCCACGACATGGGCGATTTGTTGCTAAAAGACGCCTCGCAACGGCTGTTACGCTGCGTTCGCGAATCGGATACGGTAGCCAGACTGGGCGGCGACGAATTTACCATCATCATCGGGGAACTGGAGGATACCGACAGCGCCGAACGCGTGGTGAAAAACATTCTGCAGCGGCTTGCCGAGCCATTTCAATTGAAAACCAAGGTAGCCTACGTCTCGGCCAGTATCGGCATTACCCTATACCCCAAGGACGCTGAGAAAATCGACAGTTTGATCAAAAACGCCGACCAAGCCATGTATGCCGCCAAACACCAAGGCCGGAATCGCCACTGCTATTTTACCCCGTCGATGCAGGAAGCCGCACAGGCCAGAATGCTGATTGCCGATGACTTGCGCAATGCCTTAGCGGCCGACCAATTTCAAGTTTATTACCAGCCCGTGATCGAATTGAACTCCGGCGCCATCCATAAAGCCGAGGCGTTAATACGCTGGCAGCATCCGGTGCGCGGCATGGTCAGTCCCGCCGATTTTATTCACATAGCCGAGGATATTGGCCTGATTGCCGAGATCGGCGACTGGGTATTTAAGCAAGCTGCTTATCAAGTGAAGCAATGGCGCGGGCAATACGATGAAGATTTTCAAATCAGCGTGAACAAGTCGCCGGTGCAGTTTTACGACAGCCACTCCCAGGACATTTGGCTGGAACATTTACAAGCGCTAGAGTTGCCCGGACAAAGCATCGTCGCGGAAATTACCGAGGGATTGCTGCTGGATGCCAGCAACGTGGTTAAGGATCAATTGCTGGCATTTCGCGACGCCGGCATTCAGGTATCGCTGGACGATTTCGGCACCGGCTATTCGTCATTGGCTTATCTGAAGAAATTCGATATCGACTATCTGAAAATCGATAAGTCTTTTGTCGGCAATTTAACGCCGGACTCCAGCGACAAGATTCTCTGCGAAGCGATTATAGTGATGGCGCATAAACTGGGCATGAAAGTAATTGCCGAAGGCATAGAAACCGAGCAACAACGGCAATTGCTGATCGAATCGGACTGCGACTACGGACAAGGCTATTTATTCTCCCGACCGGTGCCGGCCGACGCGTTCGAACAATTGTTAAGCCGGCACGCCAGCGCAGACGCTAAAATTACTTCAGTTTCAACTTGAGTAAGTGGACCCGGCGATTGTCCGCACGCAGTACCTCGAAATTAAAATCGTCGATCTCGACTTTTTCGCCTTTCTTCGGAAAATGCTCCAGACGCTGTACGATCAAACCGCCGAGGGTGTCGTACTCGTCGTCTTCCAGATCGGCGGAAAAATAGTCATTGAAGTCGTCGATAGGCGTAAGCGCACTGACAATAAATTCTTTCTCGCTACGTTGCGAGATAAACTCTTGCACTTCGTCGTCGTCATGTTCGTCTTCGATCTTGCCGACGATTTGTTCCAGCACATCTTCGATGGTGACCAGGCCCGCGGCATTGCCGTATTCGTCGACGACGATGGCCATATGGTTGCGCTCGGTACGAAATTCTTTTAACAACACGTTAAGGCGCTTACTTTCCGGCACCACGTTGACCGGGCGCATCACATCTTCAACTTTCAGGGTTTTGTCGCGCAGCGCGTGAGCCAACAAGTCTTTCGCAAGTAATACTCCAACCACCTTGCTACGGTCTTCTTCGATGACGGGGAAACGGGAATGGGCAAATTCGACAACTAGCGGAAAAATAGTTTCCAATTCCGCGTCTCTAGGCACTACCACCATTTGCGAACGGGGAATCATAATGTCGCGAACCCGCATTTCGGCAACATGCATGACGCCTTCCATCATGGACAGCGCGTCGGAATCCAGCAGGTGTTTTTCTTGAGATTCTCTCAGTATCTCCAGCAAATCTTCCTGATCTTGCGGCTCCCCACTCAGAAAATGACCGATGCGCTCGATCAAACTCTTATGGGGTTGACTACTCGGGGGGTTACCATCGCTCATTGCTATCTATCCTCCATATAAGGGTTGGCTATGTCTAATCCGTTTAAAATTTCAATCTCTAGCGCTTCCATTTGTTCGGCGTCCTGCTCCTCGACATGGTCATACCCTAACAAATGCAGTACGCCGTGTACAGTGATATGCGCCCAATGATGCTCGGCTAATTTATTTTGTTGCTCGGCTTCCCGGGCGATCAACGGCGCGCAAATCACCAGATCCCCCAGCAAGTCCATTTCCATACCATCCGGCACTTCAAACGGAAAACTCAGAATATTGGTGGGACCGCTCTTATGACGGAACTGCTGATTCAGCTCGGCGCTTTCCGCATCATCCACCAAACGAATCACGATCTCACTATCCTCATTACTGGCTTCAAAAGGTAGCAAAACCGCATCCACCCATTGTTGAAACTGCTCAAGTTCGGGATGCATCGCCGAAGTGGCGATTTGTAAATCGATATAATTCATAAATTAGGACGAAGGGCTTTGCTCTTGCTCATACTTTTCGTAAGCGGCGACTATCCGTTGTACCAGGGGGTGCCTAACCACATCGCGTACGCCGAAAAAGGTAAAGCTGATACCCTCGACATCCTTCAAGACTTTTAGCACATGCTTCAAGCCGGACATTTTTTCGTTGGGCAGATCGATTTGCGTGACATCGCCGGTAATAACCGCCGTCGACCCGAAACCGACTCGGGTCAGAAACATTTTGATCTGTTCGACAGTAGTGTTTTGCGCTTCATCCAGAATAATGAAGGAGTCGTTCAAGGTTCTACCACGCATGAAAGCTAGCGGTGCGACTTCGATGACATTTTTTTCCAGCAATTTTTCCACCCGTTCGAAACCCAGCATATCGTACAAGGCATCGTACAAAGGCCGAAGATAGGGATCGACTTTCTGCGCCATATCGCCCGGCAAAAACCCAAGCTTCTCACCAGCTTCCACGGCAGGTCGCACTAGTATAATCCGCCGCACAGTCTCGTTTTGCAGAGCGTCAACCGCACAAGCCACCGCCAGATAAGTCTTACCGGTACCGGCCGGACCAACACCAAAATTAATGTCGTGCGACAAAATTTTGCGCAGATAATCCTGCTGATTATGTCCGCGCCCCTTGATCACGCCGCGCTTGGTTTTAATGGCGACTTGTTCCAGCCTCACGGATGGCGCTTCCTGCAACAACTGATCGATACTGGCCTCCTGTAAACTCAGGTGCACTTGCTCCGGGGTAAGTTCTTCCCGTTCGGTCAGTTCAAACAATTTATTGATCACCGCGCACGCTGCCTTGACTGCAACATCGACACCGGTAATCTTAAAATGATTACTGCGATTGGCGATTTCGACATGCAAACGTTGTTCGATCTGGCGAATATGCGCATCCAGTTGCCCGCAAAAATTGGACAAACGTTGCGCATCGGCGGGTAACAGGGTAATTTCTTGCGAAAATGGAGTAGCGGTCAACACTAGGCGGTCTGAGTAATTTTTTCGATGGACGATTCCACAAGGCGGCCTCGTAGCGAGTTAGGCAAGGCTTCGGTGATCAATACATCGACGAATTGCCCGATCAAGCGCGGATGTGCGGCAAAATTAACCACGCGGTTATTCTCGGTCCTACCGGTCAGATGTAGCGGATTTTTCTTGGAGACACCCTCCACCAATACGCTCTGCACGCTACCGATCATCGATTCGGAAATGGCCATGAACATGTCGTTCAATCGGCCTTTCAGCCGCTGCAAACGCCATTCCTTGACTTCCATACTGACATCATCGGCGAAACCGGCTGCCGGCGTACCCGGTCTGGCGCTAAAAATAAAACTGTAGGAAAAGTCGTAACCTACTTCTTCGATCAACGCCATGGTGTCTTCAAAATCCTGCTCGGTTTCACCGGGGAAACCGACAATGAAATCGGACGACAAACTGATACCAGGCCGCACGGCCTTGATCTTACGCATGATCTCCAGATAATCTTCACGCACGTGCCCGCGCTTCATCTCAGCCAAAATCCGGTTGCTGCCGCTTTGTACCGGTAAATGCAAATGATTGACCAATTGTGGAATTTCGGCAAACGCTTCGATAATATCGTCGGTAAACTCCAACGGGTGTGAGGTGGTGAAACGAATGCGGTCGATACCGTCGACAGCGGCGACAAAATGCAGCAGCAACGCAAAGCTGGCGACATCGCCGTCTTCCATCGCACCGCGATAGGCATTGACGTTTTGACCCAGCAGATTGATCTCGCGCACACCTTGTTTGGCTAGGGTCTCGATTTCCGCAATCACGTCGCTCAGCGGCCGGCTGACTTCTTCGCCGCGCGTGTAAGGCACCACGCAATAGGTGCAGTATTTGCTGCAACCTTCCATCACGGACACATAGGCCTTGGGACCTTCAGCTCGCGGTTCGGGCAAGTTGTCGAATTTTTCGATTTCGGGAAAAGAAATATCGACAACATGTTTACCGCCGTTGCGCGCTTGATTTAACAACTCAGGTAAGCGATGTAGGGTTTGCGGACCAAACACGATGTCTACATAAGGCGCGCGTTTTTGCAGCGCGGCGCCTTCCTGGCTGGCCACACAGCCGCCGACGCCGATAATCACACCAGGGCGTTTGTCTTTGATTTTTTTCCAGCGCCCGACGGCGGAGAACACCTTTTCCTGGGCTTTTTCGCGGATCGAACAAGTGTTTAGCAGCAGTACATCGGCGTGTTCCGGCACATCGGTCAATTCCATGCCGTGCGATGCCATCAGTACGTCCCGCATTTTATCGGAATCGTACTCGTTCATTTGACAGCCGTTAGTCTGTATATAAAGTTTTTGCGCCATGCTTGATGAGATACCTCAACTACTCTCACTAACAAAAAACCCCCATCTTGCGACGGGGGCTCGTATTGGCCGATTATAAACCCAATTTTCGGCAAATGCTTGTTTTATACGGCAATCCCTACTTGCAAGGCCTCAAACCAGTCCAGAAATCGCTTCACATCATCGCCCTTGAACATGCGACCGTGCTGCGGCGCCAAGATCTGAATATCCAACTTTCTAACGCGATCAATCCAAGCCCGTTTGGCTTGATTGGACGGCATCCAGCGCTGGTGGAAAAAACGCATTTTTTCAATATGGGCATCGAAATTATCGACAAAAACCGGAGCGCCGGGCGCTTCCAGCGCCGCGCCGACATCCCCGGACATCAGAATTTTCGCCTGCGGATCATAAAGATGGAAGTTGGCGGAAGAATGCAAATAATGCGCTGGCACGATTTGCAATTCGGCGGCGCCTAGATTGATCACACCGCCATGATCGGGGATGGGCACGTATTCGATAGACTCGCAACCGAAATGTCGCAAAAATCCTTCCCATAATTGAGCCGCATGCAGTTTAGCATTGGGTAGAGCCTGATCCCACAAACCCAGAGACGAAATAATATCGGGGTCCTGATGCGACGCAAACAAATCGGTAATTTCCTCGACCGGCGCGTGATGCAAAACAGCCGCCAGCATCGGCGCAAACAACTCTATACCACCGGGATCGATCAATAAGCAGCGATTGGCGGTCCTAACCATGTACTGGTTGGTATCAATAATTTTCTCGGGCTTGTGCGGATCGCGTCCCAGCATAATCCATTGGTACGCTCCCTCGTAAATTTTGGTCATTCTCATACTAATTTACCTCTTGGCCTTATTCAGTACCGGGCGTTAATCGGCGATATTGATAACCGCCAGAGCACTGCGACATTTATGTACTTTGTCGTTGATAATCTGGGCGGCATGATCAACGCTTTCGGCAACCGCTTGCAGACTTTGCAAATATTCGCCAGCCTGCGAAGCTTCGATACGCGAATTGGCGGCAATTACCCGTGCAGCTCTGGCCGGATGCATCACGTCGGCCAATTTGATCAACAACTCCGAAACCTGCAGAATAAACTCGCGGTGACAAAGCTGAGTTCTGGATCTGACGTCTTGCAGCGGTGCCGCCAAAGAATCGGCATATCGGGCGCCGACAGCCAATTTCTCGACATTTTCGAAGCGTCTGCAAGCTTCGGTCATACGTTGTTCGTTGACCGTCAGTTGATAGAGGTGGAAAGCGTATTCGTTGATGTTGTTGACCAACTCAATAGTATCCTTGGCCAATTCGTTAATAAAATCGGTGATCGGCTGAAAACCCTTGGCTTTTTCGCCAGCCCTAAAAGCAATCGCTTTGGCGTTGGCCGCAGCCAGGGAAATCTCCTTGGCCACTTCCATCACCGCACTCAACTCGGCTGCTATGGAAGCCACGGCAACAAACTGGGATTTGACTTTATTGTCATGCATGGTGGTTAACCCTCGGACCAGCGTTAATTTAATTAATAGCTTAGCCGACAAACAAATACCCGTACTATTTGGTTTCTTTTTATACCAGCCAATCAAACCGGATTATTAAATTTGATAACGGGTCGGATCGGCCACACCCAGATGCTGAAAGCCTGCCGAGCGCAATCGGCAGGCATCGCACACGCCGCAGGCTCGGCCTTCGATATCCGCCGAATAACAAGACACTGTATCGGCGTAATCGACACCCAGCGCCAAACCTTGTTGAATAATTTCGGCTTTGCTCAGCGCTATCAACGGCGTATGAATCTGAATTTTATGGCCTTCCACTCCAGCCTTGGTACCCAAATTAGCCATATCCTGAAAGGCTTTGATGAATTCCGGCCGACAATCGGGGTAACCGGAATAATCGACGGCATTCACGCCGATGAACACATCGTGCGCATTCAAAACTTCCGCCCAACCCAGAGCAAACGCCAGAAATATAGTATTTCTAGCCGGCACATAAGTTACCGGAATACCGGATTGCGGCGAAGTCGGCACATCGATCCGTGCATCCGTCAACGCCGAACCGCCTATCGCGCTCAATCCAAGGTTAATGATCTTATGATCGGCAACCTGATAATGCTTGGCGATTCTTCTCGAAGCATCCAACTCGGCATTGTGACGCTGGCCGTAATCGAAACTCAAGGCATAACAAGTAAACCCTTGTTGTTTGGCAAGTGCCAACACCGTAATGGAATCCAGGCCGCCGGACAATAAAATGATTGCCGGCCTGGAACTGCTGTTATTTTCCACGCGCGTCGTTCCAAAGAAATTTATGTAGTTGAATTTGAAACCGAACCTGCAGTTGGTCGGCCAATATGCGCTCCGCCAATTCGGTGGGTGACATCACATCCATCACTGGCGAGAACAGGACCTCGCAATGTTCGACTAAGCGATATAGCTCAAGTTGCTGTTTGGCCCATTGATAATCGGCGGCGTCGGCAATCACGAATTTGACTTGGTCGTGCGGCGTTAAATATTGGATATTGTCATACCGATTGCGCGCCATTTCTCCGGAACTCGGCGCCTTCAAATCCATAACCTTACTCACCCGGCTATCGACCGCTGACACATCCAACGCGCCGCTGGTTTCCAGCGAAACATGGTAACCGTCATCCAGCAGTCTAACCATTAAGGAATTACAGGCCGGTTGCGCTAAAGGTTCGCCGCCTGTTACCGTCACATAGCGAGTGTTATACCGGCCAACTTGCAGGAGAATATCGTCGATGCTGAGCTTTTCGCCACCGGTAAAGGCATAAGCGGTATCGCAATAGGAACAGCGCAAGGGACAGCCGGTCAAGCGAATAAAGACGGTGGGCAATCCCACCGTATTCGCCTCACCCTGCAGGGAATAGAATATTTCGGTAATGCGTAGCGTTTGATCCATCCGCACGCCGGTTTATTGCGGCATTTGCGCCAGCTTTTTCTCCGCCAGATGCGCTGCTGTAGTGCCGGGATAGCTGGTAGTCACTCGCGTCAGATAATCGCGGGCTTTTGCGGTGTTTTGCAGGTCGAATTCGATATAACCCAGTTTCAGCAAGGCATCCGGCACTTTAGAACTGTTGGGGTATTGGCTGACCACCTTATTGAACGCGGCGCGCGCCGCATCGAATTCCCGGTTGATCTTATGCGCTTCCGCCAACCAATACTGAGAATTGTCGGCAAACTCGCCGGCCGGAAAATCCTTCAGCAAATCCTGAAACATTTTGATGGCTTGAGCATTGTGGCCGTTACGCAAGGTATCGTAAGCCGACTGGTACCTTTCCTTTTCGTTGCCTTGTGCCACCACCGTCGCAGCCGGTTTGTTATCCACGACGGTCGTAGCCGGAGAGGGTGTAGCCGTTGCGACTGACGCCGGGGTCGGCGCGACCGGGGCTGCTGGCGCCGAAGGCGGGGCCGCAGTCACCGCTGCCTGTCCAGACCCAACTGTATCGGCAGGCGCAGGTGCGGGCGTTGGACTCGGCGCCGCTTGTCCACCCGCGGTAAGCGCCTGCATCCTATCGTCCAGATCGGAGTACATATTGCTTTGTTTTCTTTGCAGATCGGCAATGGTCTGAGATTGCTCTTCGACCATGCCGCGCAATTGCTGCACTTCCGACTGTAACTGCTCCAATCTGCCCAATACCTCAAAAATAGCATTGTCAGTGGAGGCAGGCTGCGCATAAGCATTCGCGGCCGGATATCCGGCACCATTCGGCGCAGCACCCGCTTCGGCAGCTATGCCAAAGCTAAGACCCAGTATCAGAAGCGCACGCTTACTCATTGATAGCCAACTTCCACGCGGCGGTTTTGTTGCCATGCAGATTCGTCATGACCGGAAACAGCTGGCTTTTCTTCACCATAGCTAACGACTTCCAATTGGCCGGCGGTAACACCTTGCGAACGCATCATTCTTTCCACCGATTTCGCACGTTGCTCGCCCAATGCGATGTTATATTCGCTGGAACCGCGTTCGTCGGCATGACCGGACAAAATCACGTGCTGATTCGGATGTGAAGCCAAATACCGCGCGTGCGCCGCGACGACCGGTACATAATCTTGTTTAACTTGGCTGCTGTCCAATTCGAAGTAAATCACTTGTTTGGACAATGGATTGTTCGGATCGCTAAATTCAGGGCCTAAGTTGGAACCGGAACCAAAGCTGCTACCGTTACCTGAACCGAATTGGCTGCCGGACATCGAGCCGTCATTGTAACCGCTGGTAGAAGCGTCGGTGCCTTGGGTAGAATCGGCCAAGCCTTCTTCTTCGGTTGAACTACAGCCGGTGGTTACCAAAATCGCGGTCATGGCTAAAGCCAAATAGGTTTTGTTAAATCTCATCAATTTTCTCCAAATATTAAGTAAAACTCAGGTAGCGATAGTTTGAGGGCTATCGCGCTTGCAATCAAGGTGCCCAGGCCGGTTCACGGACCTCGCCACTGTCGAATGCCAATTTCTGTTGCATGGCGCCGTCGGTCGACACCACCGATAATTGCGATCTGCCGCCCCGATTCGCGGCGAATAAAATCATACTGCCGTTAGGCGCAAAGCTGGGCGACTCGTCCAGGTTGCCCTCCGTCAACACATTCACGGTGCGCGAGGCCATATCCATGACTGCTATTTTATAACCCCCGCCACTGCCGGTCACCATCGCCAGACTTCTGCCGTCGCTGGAAAAACGGCCTCTGGCGTTATAATCTCCTTGGAAGGTCACGCGACTGGCTTTACCGCCGGACGCCGGCATTAGGTAAAGCTGCGGTTTGCCGCCTTGATCCGAAGTAAACAAAATCGAGCTGCCATCGGGGGACCAAGTCGGTTCGGTGTCGATAGACAGGCCGCTAGTCAAGCGGGTCAATGAACGGCTACCCAAATTTAAGACGTAAATATCCGGACTTCCATCCTTCGACAAGGTAATGGCCAGGCGGCTGCCATCCGGTGAAAAAGCTGGCGCTCCGTTGATGCCGGGATAGGACGAAACACTTTCACGTTGCCCGGTTGCCAAAGTTTGCACCCAAATTTCCGAACGTTTGGTATGGAAGGATACATAGGCGATTTTACTGCCGTCCGGCGACCAAGCCGGCGCCATGATCGGCTCCGGAGATTCGGCAATCGTACGCGGGTTGTAGCCGTCGGCGTCGGCGACTTGCAGCATAAATTGTTTGCCGTTACCGCGGCGAACGCTGGTCACATAAGCAATCCGGGTATTGAACGCACCTTTGCGGCCGGTCAATTTTTCGTAAATCAGATCGCTGATGTGATGGGCCGCGCGACGTAATTCGTTGGCGCCGGCAGTCAAGCGATAGCCCATCAACAACTGGCCGTTATGCACGTTAAACAAATGAAACTGGATGTTGTAGCTACCACCATTGCCGACTACTTGGCCTATCGCCATGTAGTCTTGACCCAATACCTGCCAATCCTTGAAGTTGACGCGCTCCGGCTCGCTAGGCTTGGTCAGCATGTCGTCTTCCGACAAGGTTTTGAAGAAACCGCTGCCGCCTAGATCGGAACTGATTACATCGGACAATTTGACATTGCCGATAGAGCCTTGTTGGGCGAACGGCACAATGGCGATGGGCACCGCCGTTTGCGAACCTTTGGTGATTTCTATCGTTAAACCGGCCGCCTGCGCCACTGTGAACATCCCAGCCAAAATGCCGCCGACTAAAATTCTTGTAATTAACATCATTCTCTCGTTTCCGTTTTACTGATTATTCCGGTTTAAACACAAAGGTGAAAACTCTAAATTCCTGATTAAATAAATTTCTATCTTGCGGCACCGGCAACGGCGAGGCTTTTCGCACCGCATTTTCCGCCGAGCGGTCAAAAATAGGGTCTCCGCTGCTGCCGATCACAACCGCGTCCATCACATCGCCGCTAGCTAATAATTTTACCTGAATTGTGCATCTCAAGCCCTGTGTCGCGTTGATTGGCCGCGTCCAGGCGCCTTCCACTTTGCGCGCTATCATTTGCTTGGCTGAGTCTACGGCTTGCTTATCCGATGCAGCTTTTGCCGCAGCCGCAGCAGCGGCTTCCGCAGCTTGCCGTTCTTTTTCCGCTTTTTCGGCTGCCGCTATTGCTGCTTGCCGCTCTTGTTCTGCTTTGGCTTTTGCCGCCGCTTCCGCCGCGAGCCTTTCTTTTTCGGCCTTTTCAGCTTTCTCCGCTGCCAATTTGGCCTGACGTTCTTTTTCAGCCTTGGCTTTGGCTTCCGCTTCGGCTGCCATACGTTCTTTTTCGGCTTTTTCTGCCGCTATTTTGGCTTGGCGCTCTTTCTCCGCTTTCTCGGCGGCTAGTTGTTTATCCTTTTCCGCTTTGGCTCTGGCCTCGGCTTCAGCGGATTGCTTAGCTTTTTCGGCGTTGAGCGCGGCCTGCTTTTCCTTCTCTGTCTTGGCCTTTTCGTCAGCTAATTGCTTTTCCTTTTCCGCCTTTGCCTTGGCTTCCGCTTGTTTTGCTTGTTCCTGACGCTTGGCTTCCTCGGCTTTTTGCTCCTGCAGCTTTTTTTGCTGCTCCAGCGCTTTTTGTTCCTGTAACTTCTCCTGTTCCAGCCTTTTGATTTCGGCTTCCTGTTGCTGCTTCTTGCGCGCTTCTTCCGCCAGTTTTTGCTCCTTCAACTTGGCTTCGCGTTCCGCTTCCTGCTGCTTTTGCTTTTCCAACTGCTTTTGTTTCTCGGTTTCCTTTTGCTTTTCCGCTACTTCCTTTTGTTTTTCCAACTCGGCTTGCTTCTGTTTTTCCGCGGCTTCCTTGGCTTTTTTCTGTTCCAGAGCTTGCCGTTCCTTGGCCTCCTCTAACTTTTTTTCCTCTTCCTTGCGCTTGGCAGCAAGCTGTTCCTGCATTTTTTTTTCTTCTAATGCTTCTTGCTTCCGCTTTTCCGCGGCTTCCTGGATTTTTTGTTCCTCAAGCACTCGCTGTTTTTTGGCCTGCTGTAACAACTGTTCTTCCGCTTTTCTGGCGTTTTCCAACTGCTCCAGATGCTGTTTTTCAGCTTGTTGCTTATTTTCTTCGTTCTGCTTCAAACGCTCGGCTTCCGCATCGATTTCCGCACCGTCTAGCATGGTCGCTTCGATAATATCAGCTGGCGGCGCCATTTGTGCGTCATCGGTTTCAGTTAAAAAACTAAAACTGAACAACAACACAATCAGAATATGTAGCGCTACCGCCTGCGCAAACGAAGGTTTAAAACTTTTCATGGTATTTGTTTATTTGCTATCGGGCGGAGGCGCAGTCATCAAGCCGACTTTAGACGCACCGGTTTTTTTCAGCTCCACCATCACCTTTACGATACTGCCATAGTCCACTTCGTGGTCGCCACGCACGTAGAGTTGGGCTTTAGGATTGTTTCTAAACACCGCTGCAACTCGAGTTTTGACAGTGTCGACATCCACCGGCGTGTCAGCTTCTTCGTCGCCATTACCGATATCGACGTATAAACTGCCGTCTTTCTTAATTGAAACAATCACCGGCGTTTGATCCTGCAAATCTACCGATTCGGCTTCGGCTTGCGGCAACTCGACGTCGACACCGGTTTGTACCAGCGGCGCGGTAATCATGAATATCATCAACAGTACGAAGGTAACGTCGATGTAAGGCACGACGTTGATTTCGGCCATTACCCCGCGTTTTTTTCGCGATCTGCGATTGCTGCCGCCTACATTCATTTGCTGTGCGCCTGTCTTTGCAGTAATACCACGAACTCGTCGACGAATAATTCGTAACGGCCGGCCAAGCGATCCAGGCGGGTAGAGAAGCGGTTATAGGCAATAACCGCCGGAATTGCCGCGAACAAACCGATCGCGGTCGCGATCAAGGCTTCGGAAATGCCGGGAGCGACATTCGCCAGGGTAGCATTTTTGATCTCGCCCAAGGCGCGGAACGAGTTCATGATGCCCCATACCGTACCGAACAAACCGATATAAGGACTTGTGGAACCAACCGTCGCCAGAAACGGCAGGGTTTCATCCAGACGGTCCAATTCGCGAGACAGTTCGATCCGCATCGCCCGTTGCGCGCTTTCTACTTGCACCGACGGCTCCACATCTCCTTTTTGCCGCATCCGCGCAAATTCGCGATACCCGGCCAGAAAGATTTTTTCTATACCTTCCGGCTCAAAGCGGTCGCTGGACATTTTTTTATACAGCTCGGCCAGACCGACGCCGGACCAAAACTCGTCTTCGAAATCGTCGGTGATGGCTATGGCTTGCTTCAATTCTTTACGCTTGGAAAAGATGAAGGTCCATGAAGCAACCGATGCCGACAGCAGAATGAACATAACAAACTGCACAACGATACTGGCTTCTTTAACCAGCGTCAGGATGGATAAATCGGTATTCATTAGTTTAAATGTTCCAAAATAGCAGAGGGAATAAGTTTGGGCTTCATGCTTTGCGCATCAAGACAGGCAATGCGAACTTCACCCCTGCATAAAAGATCCTGTTGCCGGGTGATCGATTGCTCAAAGGTGAAATTAGTTTTTTTATATTCAATGATTTTCGCACTCGCATTCAACAATTCGTTGAAGCGGGCGGGTTTTAAATAGTCCACTTTTACAGAGCGAACCACGAAAATAAGGTTTTGTTCAGTCATCAGGCTATCCTGCTCAAATCCCAAACTGCGCAACATTTCGGTTCTAGCGCGTTCAAAAAACTTCAAATAATTGGCGTAAAACACCACTCCGCCAGCATCTGTATCTTCGTAATATACCCGCACCGGCCAGTTAAATTCTTTCATTCGTCTCTTAACGAATTATTAACTATCAAAAAGGTCATCGGTACCCGGTTGTTGTTTGGGTGCCTGCAAGCCAAAATGGCTGTAGGCCTTATGCGTCACCACCCGACCTCTGGGGGTACGCATAATAAAACCCTGTTGTAGCAGATACGGCTCCAGCACATCTTCCACCGTACCGCGCTCTTCGCTGATGACTGCCGCCAAGGTATCCAGTCCGACCGGCCCCCCTTGGAAATGTTCTATCATCGCCATCAGCAGTTTACGATCCAGCATATCGAAACCTTGCTGATCAATTTTCAGCATCTCCAATGCGAGTTGGGCAATTTCGCGAGTCACTGTGCCATTACCTTTGACCTCGGCAAAGTCTCGAACCCTGCGTAACAGCCGGTTGGCTATCCTCGGCGTGCCCCGCGACCGGCAGGCAATCTCGTCGGCGCCGCCACTGTCCATGCCTATATCCAACATTTTCGCCGACCGGCTAACGATGCTAGCCAGTTCATCCACAGTATAAAACTCAAGGCGTTGAACGATACCGAATCGATCCCGTAAAGGCGATGTCAACAAACCGGCTCGGGTCGTGGCGCCTATCAACGTAAACGGCGGCAAATCCAGCTTGATCGAGCGCGCAGCCGGGCCTTCGCCTATTATAATATCAATTTGGTAGTCTTCCATAGCCGGATACAGCACCTCTTCGACCGCCGGGCTGAGCCTATGGATTTCATCGATGAACAAAACATCGTGCGCTTGTAGATTGGTCAACAAAGCCGCCAAGTCGCCAGCTTTATCCAACACAGGGCCGGAGGTTTGGCGAATGTTGACATTCATTTCCATGGCAACAATATTGGCCAAGGTGGTTTTGCCCAAACCCGGAGGACCAAAGATCAACACATGGTCCAATGCCTCCGAACGCGTTACCGCAGCCTGGATAAAAATTTCCATCTGCGCGCGGAGTTCTTTTTGCCCGACATAGTCTTTCAGACGCTTGGGACGAATCGCCCGATCGACGCGTTCTTCGTCGTTATTCCCTTGCGCGGTCACCAATCGGTCGCTTTCGATCATTTAACCGCACCGCGCAACGCCAGCCGAATAATGTCTTCGCAGCTTTTATCTTCCAAAGCTATAGATTGCACCATCCGCGCCGCTTCGGGCGGCTTATAGCCCAAGGCACACAAGGCACTGATTGCTTCCTGCTTCGGACTGGCGGACGAACTGACAACCGGACCGGATCGGTCAATCGACACCGACAGTTTGTTCAATTCCGGCAAGCGGCCGCGCATTTCAATGATCAAGCGCTCTGCGGTTTTCTGGCCGACCCCCGGCAAGCGCACCAAGCCCTTGACATCATTATCGTCAACGCAGCGATAAAATTCCTCGGTACTTTGCCCGGACAGTATGGTCAATGCCAACTTGGGACCAACGCCATTGACCTTGATCAGGGTTCTAAATAACATGCGTTCGTTTTCGGTAGCAAAGCCGAACAAGATATGTGCGTCTTCCCGCACCACCAAATGGGTATGCAGCTTGACTTCTTCACCCAATGCCGGCAGATCGTAGAATGTATTCATCGGCGCCTCAACTTCGTAGCCGACGCCCTGCACATCCAGCAACAACTGCGGCGGCGCCTTGTGGATCAGTCGTCCGCGTAAAAAACCGATCACGAACTCACCTTTTGCAAGCGAATAGCGGTTTCCTGATAGTGGCTATGGCATAGACCTATAGCCAGGGCATCGCTGGCGTCGATCTGCATATCACCTTGAATACTTAACAAAATTTTCACCATGTGCTGCACTTGCAGCTTATCGGCACTACCTTTACCGACCAGGGCCTGCTTCACCTGTCTGGCAGCGTATTCGAACACCGGCAAATCTCGGTTCAACGTGGCACAAATTGCCGCACCGCGGGCCTGCCCAAGTTTTAATGCCGAATCGGCATTCTTATGCATAAACACTTGTTCGATGGCCATTTGCTCCGGACAGTACAGTTCAATCACCTGGCTAACGCCATCGAAAATCTGCTTCAAGCGTTCGGGAAATTCATCGGACTTAGTACGAATGCAGCCGCTCGCTATGTAGCGAATACCGCGCGGCGTAGATTCCACCACTCCGTATCCGGTGATGCGCGAACCTGGATCTATGCCTAAAATTCTGGTCAACAGTGTATTTGTACGAATAATTTAATAGCGCGATCACGCATCGAGCGCTGTCATGATGTCGTCGCTAATGTCGGCATTGGAATAGACATCCTGTACATCGTCCAAGTCTTCCAATCTATCAATCAGTCTCAGCATCTTCTCCGCCGCTTCCGCATCCAATTCAGTTTTGACATCGGCATGCATAGTCACTTCGGCGTTTACCGGTTCGAAGCCGGCAGCGACCATCGCTTCCTTGACAGTCAAATACTCTTCCGGGGTGGTGAAAACATCCTTGGAACCATCGTCATTAGTGACGACGTCCTCGGCACCGGCTTCCATTGCCGCTTCCATCAGCGCATCTTCGTCGACTTCATTGGAATAGCTGATAATGCCGGCCTTACGAAACATGTAAGCAACCGAACCATCAGTACCCAAATTGCCACCTGCTTTGGAAAACGCATGCCTGACATCTGCCACGGTGCGATTACGATTATCGGTCAAACAATTGACCATCACTGCCGTACCGCCAGGGCCGTAACCTTCGTAACGCACTTCCTCATAGACTACACCATCAATCGCACCTATGGCCTTTTTGATGGTGTTATCAATGGTGTCGCGTTTCATATTGGCGCCAAGCGCTTTATCAATAGCTGTACGCAAACTTGGATTATTCGCTGGATCGCCGCCGCCAGAACCCTTAGCTGCCACGGTAATTTCACGAATCAGTTTGGTAAAAATCTTGCCGCGTTTAGCGTCCTGAGCGCCTTTACGATGCTTGATATTAGCCCACTTACTATGCCCTGCCATTGTATCTCTCTGAATCTTCTAAAAAATTTGGGATTTTACCATCGTCCCGCCCGCTTATCGACCCTTGCTTACAATACTAGTGGTAATATTGCCGCCAGCGAAGTATCGACGACGTAGCTATCCGCCTGTTCTTCAACTAAAGGCCTGCGAACCACGCCGCCGAAACCTATCATATATGCTCCAGCCAGCTTAGCTTCCAGATCGGTCTTGCCATCGCCTATCATCACCAAGGACGAGTGATGCATCCTCAGTCGCCGGCAAATCCGCGCTTTACCGCCGCTGACCGCCAAGGGAGAATGTCTGGCGAAATCCTGATAATTACCGTCCTCATCAAATAACACGTCGACCGCATGCACATGTTCTTCGGGTATCCCCAGCTGTTCCGCCAAAGGCAATATCGCCTGCCGCAGACCACCGCTGATGATATGGATTAACTTGTTGTTTGCCTGTAGGGTCTCGATAGTTTCGCTAACGCCCTCTACCAGTTCGGCAATATACAGCTCGGCCAACCACTCTATCGCGGATTTGTCGGGCTTGATCAAGTCCAGCCGGCTCGCGTAGACATCTTCCAACGCCAGTTCACCGTTCATAGCCGCATCGGTCAATGCCGCCACCTGTTCGAATAAACCGTTACGTCTGGCCAATTCATCTATTCCTTCGACCCGACTCAGCGTACTATCGCAATCGAAACAAATAACATCAAAACTCATAACGCAATTTGCCTCGCTGTCTTAACCGCCGGCACTCCACATACCAATTTCAACACTTGTTCGCTTAAAGGGTTTGAAACACTAATCACCATCATCGCCAGTTGCTGTTCGTCTGCGATACTGACTTGCATCCGGGTGATATTGATATTGGCCGCACCCAGAATAGAGCTTATCGCGGCGATTACACCCGGCTTGTCATCGTGCCGGGTAATCAATAAGGCCCCTTCCGGCACCACTTCGATTTCGAAGTGATTGATGCTGACCAAACGCGGATGTTGATCGCCCAGCAAGGTGCCCGCCAGTGACACTGCTTTGTCGGCACAATGCCCGGTGATCTTGATCAAGGATTGATAGCCTTCAGATTCTTCGGTCTGAGACTCGACTAGCGTGATGCCCTGGCGTTTAGCGATATTCTCGACATTAACCCGATTGACCGGCGTGGAAAGCTGTCCGGCCAACAAACCGACCATCGCTTCCGCGGAGATTGGCCGAATTTTCACCTGGGAGGCCTTACCAAACACGGCCACTTCCAATTTTTCGATAGGCTTGTCGATCAAGCCGACCAGTACCTTGCCAAGGATATTGGCAAGATTCATAAACGGCTGGGCGTTCTTCAACTCCTCAGCGGACAGTCTGGGCAGATTTAACGCGTTAACGGCTTCGCCCGTGTGCAAATATTTAACGGCCTGCCTGGCAATCTCCACGCTGACCGCCACTTGTGCTTCCTTGGTAGAAGCCCCCAAATGCGGGGTAAACACCACATTATCCAGTGTTAGCAACGGCGAATCCTTGGGCGGTTCGTGTTCGTATACATCCAATGCCGCACCAGCTATTCGGCCGTCTTTCAAAGCGTCGAACAAAGCCGTTTCATCAACCAAGCCGCCGCGCGCGCAGTTAATCAACCGCGCCGATTTTTTCATCGCCGCCAATTGCTCGCGACCGATGATGTTTTTGGTTTTTTCCAATAGAGGACAATGTAGCGTCAAATAATCTGCTTGTTTGACTAAGGAGTCCAAATCGACCATTTCCGCACCGTGTTTGGTAAAAACATCGGGCGCCACAAAGGGATCGTAAGCAATGACGCGCATACCCAAACCGTTGCCGCGTTGCGCAACGATCCGGCCGATGGTGCCAAAGCCAAGCACAGCTAAGGTTTTATGGGCAATTTCGGAGCCCATTAATTTGGACCGTTCCCATTTACCTTCTCTAACAGACTGATTAGCAAACGGCAGATTGCGACTCAAGGAAAACATATGGGCGATCGCCAATTCCGCCGTTGTCGTCGCATTGGCATCCGGAGTATTCATCACGATGATGCCTTGTTCGGTTGCTGCGTTTAGATCGACATTATCGACACCAATTCCCGCCCGGCCAACCACCTTTAGACGCACGGCAGCCTTTAAAACTCGCGCAGTCACCTGCGTATCGCTGCGAATCAACAAGGCATCGTATTCCTGAATAATCTCGCACAACGCATCCTCAGTTAGGCCGGTTTGAATATGGATCTGTATGCCTTCCTGGGCATTTAAGAAATTAATGCCGTCTTCCGCGAGTTTGTCTGAAATCAATATCTTCTTCATTGCCATGACTAGATTATTGGATAAGACAGGCATTCTAGCAGCTTTGTTATAATCACCGTAACGCGCATTCCCGACAATCAACCGAGCGTCTATTGCTTATGAAAATAAAATCGGCGCTCGGCGTCTTAGCGGCAATTTCTTTACTTGGCGCAGTTGCATGGTGGCTGACTTATACAAAAAGTTTTGCCCCCAATGCCGTTTTTACAACGTTGAAAGGCGAACGGCTGGCAATTAACGAGCTGAAAGGTAAGCCAGTTTTAATAACATTTTGGGCGACCGACTGCCCTAGCTGTATCGAGGAAATTCCTGATTTTATCGCCTTATATCAGCAATTTAATAAAAATGGCCTGGAAATCATTGCGGTGGCAATGCCTTATGATCCGCCAAGCCATGTGCAAACGTTAGCCAGAGATAGACAGTTACCCTATGCAATTGCTCTGGATATAGACGGCAGTCTTGTACGTGCATTTGGTGATGTGCAACTGACCCCAACAACGTTTTTGATCGATAGGCAAGGCGTGATCGTCATGCACAAAGTCGGCACTTTCGATTTAGAGTCTTTGAAAGTGCTTCTGGCGCAATTGTAGAAAATTTAGCATCAGAAATGGCTTCTGGCGGCGACAAACCATTTTTATTGCTATCGCTCTGCCACCCCCCGACTTAATGATATTGGAAACGCAAGCAAACGGTCAAAAAAAAAGCCCTGCTGGTATCAGCAGGGCTTTTGGTTTAGGC